>JBFJYH010000026.1:0-37278 GCA_041622675.1 Porticoccaceae bacterium | reverse complement strand
CAGAGTTTATGCCACCGATAATGCCCCCTTAGGCCGGGTAATCTATCCCATCGACGATAAAGTGAAAGATTCTGAGGGGATCGAATTAACCATCATCGATCGGCAAGAGGGCAATGGCTGCGTCATTTATCTCTGCGAAAATGTCGATGGGCAAGAAGTGGTGCTGCACGAGATGGACCTCGACAGTTTTGTGCATTTTTCCAAGCCACAAGATCGTTTGTTTGCCGGCCAGGTTGATAAGGTCGCACGCTTTGAGTTGCGTCAGCAAACCCTGAAATTTTTACACCAGCACCAACAGTCACCGGCTTGCGGCTTACTCGGAGGTCGCGTGCAGTTACTGCCCCATCAGCTGTATATCGCTAGCCGTGTCGGCGTGCGCCATGCGCCTAGGGTGCTACTTGCCGATGAGGTGGGTTTGGGTAAAACCATTGAAGCGGGTTTGATTTTACACCAGCAGCTCTATACCGGGCGCGCCAGTCGCGTTTTGATTGCTGTACCTGACAGTCTGGTACATCAATGGCTCGTTGAAATGTTGCGGCGCTTTAATTTGCACTTCACCATTCTTGATCAGGCGCGCTGCGCAGCGTTGGAGCAAAGCGAGGAAGAGGGTGACGATGGTGATGATGGTTTTGTCGATGAACTAGACGAAGGTCTCGATGAAGAGCAAACCCTAACACCAAGCGGTGATATTAACCCCTTTGAAACAGCCCAGCTGGTGCTGTGTAGTACCCGTTTTTTAAGTGACAATCCACGTCGCCACAACCAGGCGCTGGCGGCGGGCTGGGATATGTTGATCGTCGATGAGGCCCACCACCTGAACTGGAGTGAAGAGCACGCCAGCCCTGCCTATCAATGTATTGAAGCCTTGGCCGCACGCATCCCCAGTCTCCTGTTGCTCACGGCCACGCCAGAGCAGCTGGGCGTGGCGGGCCACTTTGCACGCCTGCGTTTACTCGACCCTGATCGCTATTACGATTTACCCACCTTTGTCGAGGAAGAAAGTCGCTATCAGGCAGTGAGTGAATTGGTGCAATCCCTGCAAAGTGGTGATGCCCTGACCCTCGATGCCGAGGTGATTGCTCAGGTTAGCGCTTATCTTGGCACTGACGCCGCCGATGAATTACAGGCGGCCCTGCAAACGAGTAATGACGACGCCCTAAAGACATTAATCGCGGGCTTGGTACAGGATTTACTCGACCGCCACGGCACCGGACGCGTGTTATTTCGCAATACTCGCGAAGCGGTTGAAGGTTTTCCTCAGCGCTATTTACAGGGTTATGCTCTGCCCAACCCTATCGAGGTCTCTACTACGAGTGATGATGTGGGGCAAAGCGAGGACGATTTACGTCGCTGTCTCCAGCCTGAAGAGGCGCTTGGCGAGGAGTGGTTGTTTCTCGACCCCAGGGTCGAGTGGCTGGTCGATTGGCTAGCCCAGCACCGCCAGGAAAAGGTGCTAGTGATTTGTGCCCAATCGGTGACAGCGCAAGAATTAGAAGAGCACTTGCGTTTGCGTGAAGGCGTGCGCTCTGGTGTCTTCCATGAGGGCATGAGTTTAATTGCCCGCGACCGCGCAGCGGCCTATTTTGCCGACGAGCAGGACAGCGCGCAAACCCTGATTTGTTCTGAAATTGGCAGTGAGGGCCGCAACTTCCAGTTTGCCAACCACCTGGTGTTATTTGATTTGCCACTTAATCCCGACCTGTTGGAACAGCGTATTGGTCGCCTCGACCGCATCGGCCAGCGTCAAGATGTGCAAATCCACGTGCCTTTTCACGAGGGCAGTGCACAGGAAGTCATGCTGCGTTGGTACAGCGAAGGTCTAGGGGCCTTCCAGCGCGTTTGCCCAGTGGGGCTGAGTATTTATCAGCAAGTGGTCGAGCAATTGCACCATTGTTTGCGCAATCCCGGTGATGGGGCGGCTCTCGCCAGTTTGGTGGAGCAAACCCATCAACTCACAGAGGCCGCACTCGAGAACTTACAAAAGGGGCGCGACCGTTTGCTGGAGATGAATTCTTGCAACTCGGGGCTTGCCAATGATGTCATCGATGCCATGCTAGAGGCCGAACAAAGTGGTGAGCTGGAAGATTATTTAAGTAAGGTCTTCGATGAGTTCGGCATTGAGCAGAGCCATCACAGTGCCGATAGCATTGTCGTTATGCCGAGCGACCATATGCTGGGTCAAAATCTGCCGGGCCTGCCTGAAGACGGCCTTACCGCAACCTTTTCGCGGCGTCGCGCCCTGAGCCGTGAAGATATGCGTTTTTTGACCTGGGAGCATCCTCTGGTGGTCGCAGCGATGGAGCAAATTGCCAACGGTGACTTTGGTAGCACCACGGTTTGTACCTTAAAACTGCCACCCTTGAAGCCGGGAACACTTTTACTGGAAGGCATGTTCAATTTTTATTGCCCAGCCCCCAAAGTCATGCAGCTGGGGCGCTATATCCCCCAGTCAGTAGTGCGAGTCGTGGTCGATGAGAGCGGTAAAGACTTTAGCCAAATACTCACCGAGGCCCACTTTGCCAAATTGTGCCAGCGGGTTAAACGGCGCACCGCGGTCGATATGGTGAAGCATGTGCGCACCCAGGTTGATACCTTGGTCGCCCACGCTGAAACGATTGTCGAGGCCCAGCAAGTGGACTTAATCGCCGAGGCTCAACGACGTATGGCCGAGGGGCAAAAGGCTGAACTTGAGCGCCTGCAAGCACTGGCCGCGGTTAATTCAAGTATTCGCAGTGAAGAAATTGACTACCTGCGCGAGTCGATGGCTCTATCGCAAAGCTATTTGGCCCACGGGCAATTGAAGTTCGATGCGCTGCGTTTGATTGTGGTGGTTTAGCAATACCCCGATGAAAATATGCGGCGCTACTCGGTGAATGCCGCCTTTAACTGATTGAGGTTTTCTTCCATTAATAGGACGTAGCTCTCGGGGAGCATCTGGCCTTTTTTGGCGATGCCAGCATCGAGGGTTTCTATAATAACCAGTTTTGCCTTAGCGGCTTTTATAGCGTTAAGAATGGGCTCTGCTGGCTCCCACTTATGCAATACCACACCGATTTGATTGTCCTTTAGGTGCTTTTCAAAGGCGGTGCTATCGTCACTTGTCCACTCGATATCCTGTTTATAAAAGCTGGCGTCGACAAAAAGGTTTTGTTCGCTGGTGAGGTAAACCAGCTCGGGGGCGAGGGAAAACACAGTGATGTCAGGTGCAGTGAGCAGGGCTAGTTCGCTGCGGCGTTGGAGTTCCATCAATTGACTGCGCACGCCCGCTAAATTCGTTTTGATAGTCTCTGCTTCACTGGGCACCAGGCGCATTAAGTCCTGGGCGATAATGTCAGCAGAGCGGGCACTATTAACAAGGCTTAACCAGTAAAAGGGCGATGGCTTGATTGCATCGGCTGCGGCGCCATGCCCGGATTTTTGGCTGTCTGTTGTCCAGGGTGCATCCTGGACAGGTGTCATGGCTACTGAGATACCTTCCAGCGTACTCGACCAAGGTTTAGTAGCATCGATTTCTACAATGTGGATATTGGCCGAGCGCGCGGCGGTAAATAAAGGGTCTTCGCGCCACAACTTGCCGATGGTAATAACTGCCGATGCCGCTTTAAAGGTTGCCGCCAGTTTGTCGGCCCGAGAGGTGAAAAAACTCACCTGCCCGTTTAAACGCCGACCTCTTTTTGGCAAGTTCTTTACCTGAATAGAGGTGTTGGCAGCTAGGGCCGTGCCGAGATAATAGGTGACGGGTAGTGAGGTGATGATCAGGGTGTCTTTGCGAACTGCTTCGTTATTTGTATTAGCGTTTTTAGGCGTTTTGTCAGCGGCTAAGGCCTGCGGGGCAATGGTGGAAGCACAGAGTGAGAGTGCGAACAACAGACACAGGGTGAGGCCGTTGAGCCTGTTTGTGGTTGCGCTGGGCGGATTGTGTTTTTTCATGACCTTAATTCCTTGCAGAACAATGTTCGTCACCTGATGACAGCGCGATGCATTAGCGCGTTAATTTTTTGCCGCTCGGTAGCCGGGGAAAACGGCGCGCATAATGGTCGTGATGATAAAAAAACTCGCTGCAACCATAATGATGGCACCACCGGAGGGCAGGGGAAGATCGAATTGCATGGGGATTAAAACACCAGCAATGCAGCTGACGGTTGAAATAATCATGCTGAGAATGACAAAGCCGCGCAGCGAAGTGATCACATTGCGCGCCGCTGCAGCGGGGATCAGCAGCAGGGCTTCCACTAATACCGCGCCGACGATTTTTAGGCAGGCCACGGTGAGCAGGGTAATCATCAGCACAAACACGTATTCCATTAGCTCAACCTTCACTTTTCGCGTGTCTGCCAGGCTGGGGTTGAGGCTGGCCAATAGCATGTGGTTAAACAAAGGGATACCTAGGGCAAGTACCACGCAGGTGACAACCAGAAGCACGTTCATATCGGTATTGCTGACGGTTAACACTGAGCCAAAGAGTACGGCTTCTAAAATATGGGTGTTGACCTTGGCGGAAACAAACAGCAACAAAGAGGCGCCGACAGCGAGAGAGACAGAGAGAAAGACACCAATTAAGGTGTCTGACGAGAGCTGTGTTCGGCCCTTGGTGTAGTTCAGTAACAGTGCAAATAAAATACAGAAACAGAACATCGAAATATAGGGTTCGGTGTAAGACTCGCCAAGCATCACACCTATAGCGACACCGGTCATGGCGGCATTGCCAATGGATTGTGAGAAAAAGGCCATACGTTTGGCCACCACCATGGTACCTACGCCGCCCAATAGGGGGCCGATTAGCAGGGCGCAGAGTAGAGCGTTAATGACAAAACCGTATTCGAAGGCCTGGGGCAGCGTACCTTGTTGTGCCAAGGCCTGAAGGGAGGTGCGCAGCCACTCGTAGAAGTCAGTCATAGTGCTGGACCTGTTGACGTGGATGGCGCAGGCGATGGATTGGCCGGGCGTGTAAAGCGGAACAGTTTTGCGGCCTTGTCGCTGTCGAGAAAAGGCTGGGGTGGCCCGGCATAGACCAACGTGCGGTTGATACAGCTGATCGAAGAGGCGAGATCCCTGACTTGTTGTAAGTCGTGAGCTATCCAGACGATGGTGACACCCTCGCTGTGTAATTCTTTAATTAAACTGAGGAATATCTCTTCACCGCGATTATCCAGGCTGGTCATGGGCTCATCGAGGATCAGTAGTTCGGGTTCGGGGATGAGTGCCTGGGCAAAGAGCATACGTTGACGTTCCCCACCAGAGAGACTGCCCAATTGTGTTTTGCCCTTGCCAATCAGGCCTACCCGCGCCAGTGCCCTCTCTGCCAGTTCGCGTTTGCCGCGACTAAAACCGGCGAAACTTGGCCGGTTTCGATTGCAAATCATCGCCATAAAGTCGTCAACGCTAAGGGGTAGCGATTTATCGAAATCAAGAAACTGCGGGACATAGCCAATGGTGTGTTGTTTGGCGGGGGTTTGCCAGTGAATTTCAACGTCGCCGGAATGGGGCATTTGGCCCAATAGCGAACGGACAAAGGAAGTTTTGCCGCCGCCATTGGGGCCGATAACGCAGTGAATTTCAGCGGCCGCAATGGTGAGATCGATAGCCGATAAAATATCGACACCACCAAGGCTGAGCCCCAGTTGTTGGCATTCAATACGGGGTCCTGACATCGCCACTACTCCGTTGCGCTTGCAGAGGCTTTGGCGTTAATCCCACGCATGGCCTCTACCAGTGTTTCGAGATTGGCGATGGTCTCGTGCTCAAACAGCCCCTCTGAGTAGTCGCCATCGGACATGTGTGAGAAGGCATACATGCTAACGCCGGTCGCTTCACGAATAGTGTCGGCTAAGTTACTGGCAAAAAACTTTTCGGCAAATAGGACATTCACATCGGCGGCCTTAATTTTGTCGATAGTGTCACCCAGTTGTCGGGCGGTGGGTGACACGCCGTGGCGGGGTTCGATAACGGCAATCACCTGTAGGCCAAATTCCTGCATTAAATAGCCATAGGCACCGTGCATGGTTGCGCTGCGTAGGGTTGAGGTGTCCAGTTTGGCCAGTTCAGCCATGAATTTTGCTTTAATTCGGCGCAGCTTGAGGGCGTAGTCGCGGGCATTTTTACGGAAAAACGCGGCATTATCGGGATCCAGCTTGCCCAGCTCGCGGGCAATGGTGTAAATCTGTTGTATCGCCACGGTGACAGAAATAAAGGTGTGTGGATTGACGACTTTGGCTTCGCCCTCGTCAGCGGCAATGGGGATCAGCGGCACGCCACTGTTGGCATAAATTAGTGGCAGTGTGTCTTTTCGCCCGGCGGCTTGAAGAATTTCAAAGGCCCATTCGTCGTGACCAATGCCGTTGACGACGAGCACGTCCATGTTCATGACGCGGCGCATATCCTCGGCCCGGGGGCGGTAGTTGTGAGGGTTGTTGCCGGCATCTATCAGCGCAACGACCTCGGCTCTATCGCCCACAATATTGGCGACGAAACTGTAATAGGGGTGCAGGGTAATACCCACGCGCAGTGGCTGGGCTTGTGCGGTGGCGAGTAAACATGTGCTCAATACGACGAGTAGCGGGGCTGCAAGCAGTCGTTGAAACTTCATGGCGATGTCCTGGGTTTAATGTCGAGCCTTGCTAACTGGTGTAGCGCTTGGTTTTAACTTCTGATGCGTTTTCTTTCCATCGCGCCGCTGTAGGGCACTACTTGCTTCCAGCCACCGCGGATTAAAGAATCGCGAACGACGGTGTTGGGTGCGGCGGCGTTGGGGTTGGGGTGCACCCAAATGTTACCGACGCTGTTAAATGTGGCGCCTTTGTGGGCGTGGGAAAGCACCACTAAGTAAGCACTTTGTTGGTCGTTAGTCCCGCCGTAACCGTGGTAGACCGTCGATCCTTCCAATGAAAACTCGGTCACTCGCGCCCATTTGACCTCGCCGTTTTGGGACCAGAATAAATCCTTGGCAAAAGGTGCGACGTAGTAGTACTCCGCCAGTTGTTCTATATCGGGCCAGGCCTCTTTACTTTTGCCTCTCTTCTGTAGGGAGAGCAGGTCGGCATGCAGCAGCCACAGTTCGGGAATGGCAGTTATTAAAGAGGTGTGAATGGCCTGATCAGTTTTGCTCAAATCATAGAACGCGCTGAGCTGCCAGTCGTACAGGCGGGGCAGGGGGTTGACAACTTGTCGTTGGCTGATGGCCACGCCAGCAACGATTAAAATGGCCAGGAAGACTAAGGCAATGGCGATAGTCTCCTGGCGACCCGACTTGGGTCTTACTGTACTGCTGATTTGCGCTGTGCGAGCAGCTGCACTCACTTCATATCCTTGGCTTGTACCCAGAGCACCGCGTCCTGTGAGAGGTCCTTACCTTCGTGTTCGGTGTCGGCGCCAATGGCGAGGGCGCAAATACCCCACCAGCCTGCACGGGGTAAGCCAATGGTGAACTCGCCCTGGGCGTCGGCATAGATAGTTTGTGTGCCGTAGGCGTCTTGTGGCAACGTGACCTTACCGGCTTTTGCAAAGCGGTGTCCTTTCTGGTCGGGTGCGTGGTTCATAAATTCGATTTCCATTTCCGCATGCGGTACGGGCTTGCCGTCGGCCAGTACTCGGCCCCTGAAAACACCGCCCGCCCAGTTGGCATAGGGTTTGTTGAGAGGCTGAATTTCTGCGGGTAAGCCCATGGGCTCAGCCCAATGACCCGGCACGCCGCCAACGTTGATCATGGTGCGGGTAAATTGTTGAATATACTTGTCTTCTCCGCTTTCGTAATAGGGCGCGGGCTGGAGAACAAATATGTGGTCACCCAATGAGCGGGTAATAGAGCGGGGCAAATTGGCATTAAAGGCTTTTATGAGCGCTTGGGGTTCGCCAGCATTAGCTGTTTTATGAGAAAGCCAGTCTATGGGTTTGACATACTTCATCAGGTCGGTGCGCTTGGGCTTGCTATCGCCGCCCCGCTGACTGACCACGTAAAACTGTTCTGGCTGGCCCATATCCATGTGGGGCCCGCCGTGAACAGGGTGGGTAAACACCATCGTGAATTGTGCCGCCTTACCGCGAGTGGGTGCCATTTCGGGGGTGTAGAGCACTTGAAAGTGAGCGATGGCACTGCTGCTAAAACCCACCACACTGAGGGCAATGGCAGAACAGCGAACTACAGCGCGATGGAGATTGCGTATCATTTTGGATTCCTTTTTGGCTAGGGTTGGTGTTTTGTAATGCTGAAGATGGTTGTCCTTGAGGTTATTCTATGTCGTCCATGTAGATGATCACCTGGTGGCTGGGGCCGGCATCGTAGATGATGTGAAAGTCATCATCGGGTTTGGTAAACGTAAAAGTACTGTCTGCGTCCATGACACCGTTAATCAGCATTCTCTCTTGGTCATTTAATATTTTCACACTCACGCCTTCTGCCGAGGCGCCGTCGGAAAACCCGCCTTCACATACCACCTTGTTGTCATCTTCGTCGTCGTTGTAGCAGTTGCAAATAGGGCTGTGGGCAAAGGCCGCAGTGGATGCGAGTGAGCCTGTGAACAATAGGGCTGTGATTAAAAAAGTAAGTTGCCTAGGCATTCGTGGGCGCATGGTTTTTCCAGCTAGGCAGGGGGCATTATGAATGAGCCCTGCGATTTTCATCGGATATCGATCAGTCAGCCGTGAATGATAGCGGGCCTTATGGTGCTGAACAATAGCGGCCCAAAAGGGGGGCGGAGCAATGCACTCCCAATCGTGTCTGTCGGGAGTGCTTGTAGAACGCTTATAGCTAGAAAACATTTGTAGAATGTGCTTTTCGAAAGTTGCCGTGGAGAGTACCTACTGGGCCTTGTCTGTATAGGCGGTGTTACGGGTTGATTTAGCTTTCAACAAACGCACGCTCGATCACATACTGACCAATTTGACCCTGACGCGACTCCTTAAAGCCCCTTGTGTCCAGCAGGGTGCAACAATCTTTCAGCATTGCTGGGCTGCCGCAAATCATAAAGCGATCGCTTTCGATATTAAAAGCGGGCAGGCCGATATCGTCAAAAAGCTTACCACTGGTCATTAAATCGGTGAGCCGTCCCTGGTTGGAGAAAGCTTCCCGTGTGACGGTGGGGTAGTAAATCAGTTTCTTGGTGATTTCTTCACCGAGAAACTCATCGTTGGGCAATTCGTCGATTATTCTCTCGCTGTAAGCTAGCTCCGAAACGTAGCGCACGCCATGGGTGAGAATGATTTTGTCAAAATTTTCGTAAATTTCTGGGTCTTTAATAATACTCATAAAGGGTGCAAGCCCCGTTCCTGTGCTTAATAAGTACAGGTTCTTACCCGGCAATAAATTGTCCTGTAACAATGTGCCGGTGGGTTTTTTGCTGAGCAAAATAGTGTCGCCCACCTCTACATTCTTTAATTGCGAGGTCAGTGCGCCATCGGGGACCTTAATGCTGAAAAATTCCAGCTCATCCTCGTAATTGGCGCTGGCAATACTGTAGGCGCGCATCAGTGGCCTTTTTTCTTGGGGCAGGCCCATCATAATAAAGTGGCCATTTTTAAAGCGAAATGACGTCTCTCTATTGGTTCTGAAGCTGAATAAGGTGTCGTTCCAGTGCTTTACGCTGGTGACCTGTGCTTCAATAAAACCTGACATGGTTGGCTCCCTGACTCGTGTTTTGAAAAGTATAGGTAGGACTATACAAGTGTTTTTTATATCGGCAAAATGGGTATTAATGATATAGATATTCGGTAAATCCGATATGCCTTACAGCTTGAAACAAGTCCAAGTCTTCCTCAACGTTGCCCGTTATGAAAATATCAGCAAGGCGGCGCTGGATTTGTCGATGTCCCAGTCTGCTGTGAGTAGTGCCCTCTCTGACTTTGAAAGGCATTACGATATTCGCCTTTTTGACCGTAATGGTAAAAAATTGCAGCTTAATGAACTTGGTCGCTCCCTGCGCCCGCAAGCTCAGGCACTGTTTGAACAGGCCCAAGCCTTTGAGCAAGACCTGCTGCAACAAGGCAGTATTTCTGGATTGCGAGTCGGAGCTACGCTGACTATTGGCAATTATTTGGCCGCTGGCCTAATGGCACAGTATATGAAGCAACACAACGGTGCCCAAGTGCAGCTGCATGTTGCCAATACGGCGAGTATTAGCGAACAGGTGCGAAATTTTGAGCTGGATATTGGCCTGATCGAAGGCGAGTTGCAAAACCCTGAGCTGAAAGTTACCCCCTGGCTGGAAGATGAACTCGTGGTTTTTTGCTCGCCGACGCATCCGCTGGCAGGACGTAAAAAACTCAACGATAAAGACCTGCTGGCTGCGCGTTGGATACTGCGCGAAAGCGGCTCCGGTACGCGGCAAACCTTTGATCGCGCCATGGCCGGCCTACTGAGCCAAATCAATGTCAATCTGGAGCTGGAGCACACCGAGGCCATTAAGCGCGCCGTGGAGGCAGATTTGGGTATCAGTTGTCTATCTCGTGTCGCCCTCAGTGAGGCCTTTGCCCGCGGGACTTTGATACCGCTGAAGGTGCCGCACAGAAATTTCCGTCGCCACTTTTACTTTATTCTGCACCGCCAAAAGTATCTGAGCTCTGCTATTGAAAACTGGATGGCGCTTTGTCGTTCCTCCGCAGAATGTGTACGATAGCCAGTGTTGCGCTGTAAGTTGTACGTTGGTTATATAATTTAACAAGGATTAACGAAAATGAAGAAGTATTTATTTTGCTTTTTGTCTCTGTGGGTTTCGTTGGGTGCTCAGGCTGATTGGCAGTTAAAGGGAGATGATTCGTCAGTTAATTTCATTTCAATAAAAAAATCGGCAATTGCCGAGGTGCATTTGTTTAAACAATTATCGGGCTCGATTAATAATAATGGGGAAGTTAAGGTCTCAATTGATCTTGCCAGTGTTGATACAAATATAGCGATTCGAAACGAACGAATGAAGAGCTTGTTGTTTGATGTCAATAAATTCGCAACGGCCAATATTTTGGCTAAAGTTGATAGCGGTAAATTAAAGGCCATGAAAAAGGGTGATTTTTATCAGGAAGACTTTGACATTGTGCTGAGCTTGCACGGTATTGAGAAGAAAATCACAACTGCAATTAATGTGGTCAAATTAGCCGATGGCAGTATACGAGTCTCTTCTGTTCACCCCGTTATTATTACGGCACAGGATTTTGGTTTGAGTGAGGGTGTCGAGGCTTTGCGAGTGGCGGCAAATTTATCGGTTATTAGTACCGCAGTGCCTGTTACCTTTAATATGGTATTTGCTGAGACTGACTAGTTTTTGTCGTGTTAGATACTCACCAACGATCCCACACCGGGGTGCACTCTTGCGGCAGGGGTGAATGCTGGCCAAGCTCGGCCCAGAATTTGCCGGGCTGATGAAAGTCCGAGCCACAGGATGCCAGCAGGTTTTTCTCGATGCTCAATTTCGCCAGTTCTCGCGTTCTTACCTTGTCCTGTTTGCCGGAGACGACTTCGATGGCTTCACCTCCGGCGGCTATAAAGTCGTCCGTTAAGCGGTGCAGTTTGCTGCGGGTGAGATGGTATTTATCGGGGTGGGCGAGTACGGCGCTGCCACCGGCATCGCGAATCCAGCCGACCACTTCATCGAGTTGTGGCCAAATCTGTTTTACATCGCCAATTTTGCCGGTGCCGAGGTATTTTTTAAAGGCCTCGTCGAGGCTTTTTACCGCACCTATTTCCAGTAGTTGTTGGGCAAAGTGAGGGCGGCCAATGGAGCCTTTACCGGCCTTTTCAAGCACCCCAGGGAGGATGTTAACGAAGCCTTTTTTGGCCAGCTTGTCGGCGATAATAGTGGCCCGTTCAATACGCGAGCGCTGTTGGCTGGCGATGGCGTCGGCAAAGGTGGTGCATTCGAGGGGCACGTTGAGACCGACGATATGGACATTGTTTTTTTGCCATTGGGTGGAGAGCTCGGTGCCGGGTATCAGTGTTAAAGCCCCCAGCGCCGAGTCGTCAATTTCTCGGTAGGCCGCCAGTGTGTCGTGGTCGGTGATGGCCAGTACGTCGACATCGGCCGCGATGGCACGAGCTATAAGAGCATTGGGGCTAAGGGCGCCGTCGGAAGCAGTGGAATGGCTGTGTAAGTCGTATTTCATAGCGGGTCATTGTAGCAACTCAGTGGATTTAAAAAGGTAATGATCGTGGGTTAGTCGCCGGGCTCTGATAAAATGGACCTTTCGATGACAAGCTGACCAGCAGCTTTTATGAGTAATTAATGGCGACAAGTAAGCAATTGGCATTTTCCTCCCTGCAACTCCCCGATGGTATGCACGATAATCTCTCGACACTGGGGTATGAGCAGATGACTCAGGTGCAGGCTGACAGCTTGCCGGCCATGCTGGCCGGGCGGGACATGCTGGCCCAGGCGAAAACCGGCAGTGGCAAGACGGCAGCCTTTGGAATTAGCCTGCTGGCAAAGCTACAGCTGAATCGATATCGCGTGCAGGTACTGGTACTGTGCCCCACCCGCGAGCTCGCCGATCAGGTGAGTAAAGAACTGCGCCGCCTGGCGCGCTTCACGCAAAATATTAAGATATTAACCCTCTGTGGCGGCAAGCCTTTTGGCCCTCAGCTAGGTTCTCTGGAGCACGGTGCCCACATTGTCGTTGGTACGCCGGGACGCATTGCTGAGCATCTGCGCAAGGGCTCATTGCAACTGAATGATGTCCATACCCTGGTGCTGGATGAGGCCGATCGCATGCTCGATATGGGCTTTCGCGATGCCATTGCCGGTATTGTTGAAACCATTCCCTCTGGGCGGCAGACCTTAATGTTCTCCGCGACCTATCCCGATGACGTGCTGGCGATTAGTCGGCAGTTTCAACAGAACCCGCTGCAAGTGCGAGTGGAATCGGTGCACAGTGAAGAAATTATCAGCCAGCATTTTTACAAGGTGAAAGCGGCGGATAAGCCGGCACTGTTGGTGACCCTGCTCAGCAAGCACTACCCCGATTCGACAGTGATTTTTTGCAATACCAAGCGGGATTGTCAGAGCGTGGCCGATGCATTAAAGGCCGCAGGCTTTGTCGCCAGTGCACTGCATGGCGATATGGATCAGCGCGACCGAGACCTGGTGCTGGTGCAGTTTTCCAACAGTTCTTGCCCGTTATTGGTAGCCACCGATGTTGCCGCGCGGGGCTTGGATGTGAAATCCCTCAAAGTGGTGGTCAATTACGATTTGGCCCGCGACCCCGAGGTGCATGTGCATCGCATTGGTCGCACCGGCCGCGCGGGCGAAGAGGGTAAGGCGATTAATTTTTACGAGCCCGGTGAGACCTTCCGCCTAGAGGCCATTGAGTCCTATTCTGGTGTTAGTCCCCGGTTGGAACGTACGCCAGTACTGACTGAAGGGGTGGATAACCCCGCCCCGGCACCGATGGTTACGCTGTGTATTGATGGTGGGCGCAAAGATCGGCTGCGCCCCGGCGATATTCTGGGTGCGCTAACTGGTGACGGTGGGCTGCCTGGCAAGGATATCGGAAAAATCGATATTTTTGACTTCCGGGCTTATGTGGCCGTGGCGCGCAAGTCGTCGGGTATTGCCTATAAAAGTTTGCGAGAGGGCAAAATAAAAGGCCGCAGTTTTAAAGTGCGCAAACTGTCTTAATGGACTGTCTTAATAGAGTCTTTTTGCTGGCTGGTTTGCTGCTGAGATGACAGCGACGACCCAGCTCATTGAGCCGATTAATGTCGAGCAGCAAGCGCAGGTACTGGATAAAACCCAGGCAACGCTGAGGCTGGCTGAGCGTGAGTACGGCCGGCGATTTCCGGCCATCCCCGTGTTGTTTGATTTGCGTGGCCGTTGCAGCGGCATGTATCGGGTGCGCGGCAATGAGCAGGTGATGCGTTTTAACCCCCATATTTTCGCCAAGTACTTTAGCGATAATCTCGCGACTACCGTGCCCCACGAAGTGGCTCACTATGTCAGTGATTGTCTCTACGGTTTAGGCAATATTCGACCCCATGGCGATGAGTGGCGCCAGATAATGAAAGTGTTTAAGGCTGACGATAGCCGCACGGCGACTTATGATTTGAGCGGTATTCCCACCCGTCGCCAGCGCTATTTTACTTATCGCTGCCCGTGCCAGAGTCACCGCCTCTCATCTCGGCGTCACAACAAGCTGGCTCGTGGCGAGGTGAGCTATCACTGCCGCCAGTGCGGTGAAAGCCTGCGCTTTGTTGCGGCTTGCCAAGGGGCGACTTAATCAAGATACTGCGCGTTTTAAATTTTGAGCGACCTTTTGGGTCGATATGAAGTGGGATGGCGAAGATGAAAATTACTAAAAATGCTGTTGTCGAGTTTGAATACAGCTTGAAAGACAGCGAAGGTAAAGTGCTGGAAAACTCCGATGGCGGTGAGGCAACCGTTTATTTACACGGCCACGGTGGCATGCTGCCCGCGCTGGAGCAGGAACTTGAGGGTAAGGAGGTTGGCGACCAACTGTCCGTTGATTTGAAACAACCCTACGGCCCCAACCACCCCGACAGTGTGCAGCGAGTGCCCCTCAAACACCTGCGTGCGAAAAAACGCCCAATGCCCGGCACGATAGTGGTGGTGCAGGCGAAGGAAGGGCCACGTCAGGTTACGGTGGTTAAGGTCGGCAAGTTTTCCGTCGATGTCGATACTAACCACCCCTTTGCCGGGCTCGACCTAACCTTTGACATTACCGTTAAAACTGTTCGAGAGGCGACACAAGAAGAGTTGTCCCACGGTCATTCCCACGGTGCCGATGGCACCCACAGCCACTAATCGGTGGGTAATACGCCGATGTGTAAATTATCTGAAAATGGCCGCTGACTGGAGTGTCTATATGATTCGGGCCAGCGATCGCTCGCTGTACACCGGCATTAGCACTGATGTTGAGCGGCGTTTTTCCCAGCATCAACGTGGCGTAGGGGCTAAGTACTTCCACGCCGGGCGTCGCCCGGAGCAAGTGGTGTTTTGCGAGGCGGGGCACGATCGCTCTAGCGCCAGTCGGCGTGAAGCGGCGATTAAAAAACTGCCGCGCAGTGAAAAGTTGCGTATGACCCAGATGCCTACAAATGAACCTTCTCAAATTTCAAGAGCAAAAGAATGACCAGTACTGATCCGGATCTATTATTGCGGGCCAAGCTAGAGGGCGAAACGGCAAAAATGCCCTGGCGCGAGCTTCAGCGCTTTTTCGCTAACGGTACGGCCATTTATGTGGCCCCAGCGTTAGATTTGGTCGAAGTTGCCGCCGAGATATCGAGTAATAATAAAACACAGGTTGAGGCCTGGCAGGCTAGTGGTGATCTCGGTCAAATTAGTGATGCTCTAGCCCTGGAATGGTACGAAGCCAATGCCCTGATGTGGTCGGTAGTGGTTCGACCTTGGGTGCTGGTGCAGCCGATTTTGCAAAATCAATAGTGTAAAAATCTACCGAATTAGAGAAGGTGCTTGGTGGTGGGTAACTTCGAAATTCAAGAGCTTTAACAAAATCCCATGCCGGCTGCTTATAAACACTTAGGCCTGCCTTTGAGTGGCGATTATTCTATTCAATGTTAACCCTTTCTTGCAAAGAGTGAGTGCTGTGCCCGGCTAACGTATGGTGTTGCACAAGGCTCTACAGGCTGCGCGGCTTTTTGTTTGTCTAGGTGTGTCTCGAACGCTGGCCACTGGCTGTTGCACGGGTGGTTGGTAATGATGAATCACTTGCGGCCCAGTACCATGGAATTTAATGTTTGTGAAAGGTGTAGTGTTAATAATTGGCGTGTTGTGTTGTTCATGATTTTATTCTCCGTAATACTCTAAACAAAAGTTTGTGGTCTAGTTGGTATATCTTTTAGCACTGCTGATTAGAATAGATGGCTATGAAGCTAATGGGCTAGCCGGTAACGTGTTGCCTGGCTGTGGCCGATAGCGTATTTCGAAAGGGGAAAGAAATTGGATCTGGCTACACTGGTAGGTTTTGTTGTTGCCGTAGGCATTATTATTGCGGCAATGATTATGGGCGGCGGTGTGATGCCCTTTGTCGATTTGCCTTCTATTGCAGTGGTTGGTGGTGGGACTTTTGGCGCGGTGATGATGCAGTACAATTTCAGCCAATTTGTCGATGCGATTAAAGCCGGCTTAAAAGCTCTTCTCTACAAAGCTCAGGCTCCCAGTGATGTCATTTTGGAAATTGTCGATATGGCAAAGGAAACACGCACTGGTGGGTTGCTGGTACTCGAAGAAAAAGAACCCAGTAGTGAGTTTTTGGCCAAAGGTGTCGCTATGCTGGTAGATGGTATGGAGGCTGATGTGGTGAGCCAGACTCTAGTGGCCGAGCGAAACCGAGCTGCGGTACGTCACGATGATGGTGCTGCAGTTTTTAGCAAAATTGCTGAGGTTGCGCCAGCCATGGGGATGATCGGCACTCTAGTAGGGCTAGTGTTGATGTTGGGCAATATGGATGACCCCAAAAGTATAGGTCCGGCCATGGCTGTGGCTCTATTAACGACACTTTACGGCGCGTTGATCGCCAATGTTATTGCCTCTCCTTTGGCTGGTAAATTGAGCTTGCGGCGCAATGAGGAATTTATGTTGCAATCGATCATCATTGACGGCATTGCTGGCATGCAAGAAGGGCGTAACCCTCGCGTTATTGATGACATGCTGCGCACTTATTTGCCAGGCTCTAAGCGCGATATTGAGGGTAATGACAAAGAAGAGGACAAGTAAACCTGTGGGGTTATTTACTAGTCTGGGTTTGTTATGAGCGATGAGCCACAGAAAAAAAAAGGCGCGGGAGTGCCTGCATGGGTAATGACCTTTGCCGACCTAATGACCTTGCTAATGTGTTTCTTTGTGCTGCTTTTGAGTTTTGCCGAGATGGATATTCTCAAATTTAAGCAGGTGGCCGGCTCTATGAGGCAAGCCTTCGGCGTCCAGAAAGTAACGCAATCCGACCGCACAGAATCAACGCAAGATTTCCTCGACGGCCCAACATCTGATGCGCCCTTGTTTGAAAAAGTAGGTGATCTAGATGTGTTAGATCCAAAGGATCTGGCTAAGTTAGTGGAGGAAATGCAGGCAGAGAAAACTAAAGCTGAGGCATTAAAATTGGCTGCGCTGCTAAGTGAAGAGATTGCTGATGGCTCAGTCGAGCTGGAGAGTTCTACTGATAAAATCATTATCCGGATTAATGAAAAAGCGTCTTTTCCCTCCGGGCAGGCTACTTTACGCGCGGGATTTGTCGAAGTACTCGACAAAATACAAGTGGCATTGGCCGAAGTCGAGGGCACAGTAACGGTGGCTGGACACACAGATAATCGGCCGATTCACACCAAGCGTTTCCGGTCGAACTGGGAGTTGTCAGCGGGGCGAGCCGTGTCTGTGGTGCATGCTTTACTTCGTTCTGGCCTGTTGGATTCACGGCGATTTTTGATAGAGGGCCATGGTGACTCTCACCCTCTGGTTGCTAATGATAGCGCTGAAAATAGAGCTAGAAATCGGCGAGTTGAACTTGTCATTGTTTTAAAGCCGGCAAGTACTGCCTCGGTGCAACAAGAAAGTGAACAGGTATCGGTGGCATCAGGTGTCGACGGTAATCTTAGGGGGCTTGAATCTACCAAGGGGGCCGCCGGGTTAGAACGCGAGTTGCCGGGGACAGATAGGCCATTGTCTGAACTTGGTGGCGAGCTGGATAGCCCGGAGGAATTGGAACAGCTATTGCGAGCTTTAGATGGTGCCCCGAGCGAGGCCTCTCTTGAAAAAGAGTAAAACACTCAAAACAGGTTGAATAGGCATGGAAGAGAAAAGGCGGTTTTACCGAATAGATGACAGTGTTTCGCTGAGTTATAAAACGGTTAGTGAGATGGAGTTTGACGCGGCAATGGCCTCTGCCAAGCTGGGCTCTGGGCGCCGGCAAAAACAATTGAGTTCGCTGGCTGAACTGGATGCCCGCATTAATTCCTTGCTACTTGATATCGACGATCAGTTCCCTGAGGTCGCGACAGTACTTCAATTATTCAATCGAAAAATTCATATTGTCAGTCAGGTGTTGGATGATGAAACATCGAGTCGGGATGAGGCTGTCATTCCCCGGCCCACCCATCAAGTAAGCCTCAGTGCTAGTGGTGTCTCTTTTCACACACCTGTGAGCTTACAAGTTGGCGATTGCCTGGAATTATCACTGATTTTGTTTCCAGAATACTATTTTATTAAAGCTTTTGGTCGCGTGGTGCATTGTCGGGATGCCTTGCCTTCGGCACCAGACTTCAACACACTAGCGACGGTCGATTTCGTCTATCTCGATGATGAAGATCAAGACTACATTATGTCTCATGTGTTGAAAAAACAGTCTCAACGCTTGCGCGACACTAAGAAAGACTAGTACTTCTATGAGCCAGCTCTACTCTTAATGCCCTATTCGTCTTCGCGGGCATTTTTGTCGCCCGCCTTCTGCTAGAATTGTCGCCCGGTTTTTCTTTCTTGCGTAGGGTGTGGTGATGGCAAATCCTAAAGTTGGTTTTATCAGTCTCGGTTGTCCCAAGGCCTTGGTTGATTCTGAACGCATTCTCACCCAGCTAAAACTCGATGGCTATGATGTGACACCCAGTTACACCGACGCCGAGGTAGTGGTGGTCAATACCTGCGGTTTTCTCGATAGTGCCAAACAGGAGTCTCTCGACGCCATTGGCGAGGCAATCGCTGAAAATGGCCGAGTTATTGTGACCGGCTGTATGGGCGAGGATGAAGCTGCGATTCGATCCGCCCACCCCGGTGTATTGGCGGTTAGTGGCGCCCATCAATACGAGGAGGTGGTCAGCGCGGTACATGACATGGTTGCCCCTCCGCCGGTGAGTCATGACCCTTATATCGATTTAGTGCCAGCCCAGGGTGTCAAACTGACACCTCGCCATTACTCCTATTTGAAAATATCTGAAGGCTGTAATCACAGCTGCAGCTTTTGCATTATTCCCGATCTGCGCGGCAAACTGGTAAGTCGTCCCGTTGGCGAGGTGCTCAACGAAGCCCAGCGTTTGGTAGAGTCCGGCACCCGCGAGTTACTGGTGATCTCTCAAGACACCAGCGCCTACGGTGTCGACATTAAATATCGCACCGGCTTCTGGCAGGGCAAACCGGTGAAATCTCGTATGCTTGAGCTGTGCGAAGCCCTCGGCGATATGGATGCCTGGGTGCGCCTGCACTACGTTTACCCCTATCCCCATGTTGATCATGTCATTCCATTGATGGCTGAGGGCAAAATTTTGCCCTACCTCGATATTCCCTTTCAGCACTCCAGCCCCTCGGTGCTTAAAGCGATGAAACGCCCGGGACATCAGGAAAAAACCTTGGAACGCATTCAGCGCTGGCGCGACATCTGCCCCGAACTCACCCTGCGCAGCACGTTTATTACTGGCTTTCCCGGCGAGACTGACGATGACTTTATGCATTTGCTCGATTGGTTACAGGAGGCTCAGCTAGATCGCGTTGGGTGTTTCAAATACGAAGCGGTCGATGGTGCTCGAGCTAATGCCTTGCCGAATCATGTCCCTGAAGACATAAAACAAGAGCGCTGGGAGCGCTTGATGGAAACCCAGCAGACCATTAGCACTGCTCGGTTGGCGAAAAAAGTCGGCAGCACTATCGAAGTACTGGTCGATGAAGTTGACGAAGAAGGCGCCGTTGCGCGCTCCTGGGCTGATGCCCCCGACATTGACGGCAATGTCTATTTAAACGGTGAATGCGATTTGCAGCCAGGCGATAAATTGACCGTCCTCGTTGAACATGCAGATGAATACGACTTATGGGCTAGTCCAGTTGCTACTACGTAGCCGCCTTGTCAGTATTAAACGTGCGCTGATTACCCCGGCTAGGCCTAACCGGCAAGGGTAGTTTAATAGCACTTTTTCAGTATGAGGGCCTACAGGTTCATGTGGTCAGCATTTGTTTCTATAAAATATGCCAGTCGAGAAATGATAAGATTTTTCTTCGAGCATTTACTCGGAACCGCTAAGCTCTTTGGGCAGGCCTTTAAGTTATAGCAAACAGACGAGTGTTGAAAGGGTCTTTTTACTATGGTCAATAGGCAAGGTATTCGTATGGGCTTTACCGGGGGTGATATTGAGGTAAGCACTTGTCATGCCCACTGGTGTCGCCACTCACTTCAATGGTTACAGCGCCGCAAAAACAAGGTCCTAGCATGTGCTGCATTCATGGCTCTCTCCTGTAGAGACAAGCTTATGCTGTCAAGCTAAGTCTGCTAGCGTTTACCAAGAAAAATAAAGTGCTTTTAGAGCTTATTGGGTAACAGAACTCAAACTTTAAGTGATTAGAGATTATGTATGAAAACACCTAACGGCCATCGATAACGGTTCATGAAAACCTTGTGGTATGCCAACAATAGTGGAGCTGTGTCGTGTGGCCCTATGCGAATTTGGCTCGCTAACATCCACTGGGGAATAGTGGCAATCTTCCGTTCGTTTTTTTGTCTTGTGAGCGTTCAGTGGCATTTGTTGATAGGATACTTTTTCAGGAACTGCTAAATTGCCACGTCGATAAATTGTTGCGAGTAAACGTTTGGCTGACAGTGGCTGACCTTTTGATGAGCGGCGCCGGAATTCGACAAACTTTACCTTTGGCTCTGACTTAAAGCGTGGGTGTTGGCAGCAGGCACAAAGCCAGTGGTTATTCATGACCATGAATATTGAAAAAATAATATTGGGAAAATTTACACAGTGTTTACAATCAGTAAATACAAATTTTAAATAAGATAAAAGGGAGTTAGATATGGGACGCGTTCAAGACAAGGTAGCACTTATCACTGGTGGTACAGCGGGTATTGGCTATGCCACTGCCGAATTAATGGGTAAAGAGGGCGGCAAAGTTGTCATCACCGATTTGCGAGCTGTGGAGGGTGAAGCCTCAGCGCAAAAACTGCGTGATCTGGGATATGACGCAATGTTCCTCGAACAGAATGTGACCGATGAAGGACGCTGGAAAGAGGTTGTCGCAGCGGTGGTTGAGAAATACGGTCGTCTCGATATTCTCGTTAATAATGCCGGTGTCGGTGAGCAAACTGACCTTGAAGAAAGCGATTTGGCTCACTGGCGCTTTGTTAATTCGGTGAATATGGAAGCGGTGTTTATGGGTACTCAGAATGCGATTAAGCAGATGAAGCTCAATGGCGGTGGAAGCATTATTAATATTTCTTCGATCGAAGGCTTGGTGGGTGATCCACGCTTTGGCGCCTATAACGCCAGTAAAGGTGGTGTGCGACTGTTTAGTAAATCGGCGGCCCTGTATTGTGCTGAGAAAAAATACAATATTCGCGTTAACTCCCTGCACCCGGGCTTTACTGTTACGCCCATGGTAGATGGCGCCATTGATCAGTTTTCACCCGAGGATTCAGAGCGTATTAATCGTGAAATTGTTATTGGCCATATGGCAGAGCCCATTGATCAAGCTTACGGTATTTTGTTTTTAGCCTCAGATGAGTCGCGCTATATGACGGGCACTGAGCTGGTTATCGACGGCGGCTTTACTTGTCATTAAATCTAGGGAGGAAATTATGATGGGTAGAGTGCAGGATAAAGTGTGTTTAATTACTGGCGGTACTGCCGGTATTGGTTATTCAGCCGCAGAGTTAATGTGTCGAGAGGGCGGAAAAGTGGCGATTACCGATCTTCGCCCTAAAGAGGGCGAAGCCGCGGCTCAGACACTACGCGATCAAGGATATGCGGCAATTTTTATCGAACAGGATGTTACCAGTGAAAGTCGCTGGCCTGAAGTCATTGCCGCCGTCGTTGCCGAATATGGCCGCTTGGATGTGCTGGTGAACAATGCCGGGGTTGGTGCTGCGACAGACCTTGAAGAGAGTGACCTAGAGCACTGGCGTTTTGTTCAGGCGGTGAATCTGGAAGCTGTCTTTATGGGCACCCAAAATGCCATTAAGCAAATGAAGCTTAATGGTGGTGGTAGCATCGTCAATATCTCCTCCATTGAGGGCATTATCGGTGATCCGCGTTCGGCGGCCTATAACGCCAGTAAAGGGGGGGTGCGTTTGTTTACCAAGTCGGCTGCCTTGTACTGTGCTGAGAAAAAATACAATATCCGCGTCAATTCAGTACATCCGGGTTTTACCAAAACGCCGATGGCCGACAGCGCCGGTGATTTGTTTGGTCCCGACGATTTAGTGCGCATTCAGCACGAAATTGTTGTCGGTCATATGGCTGAACCGAAAGACCAGGGTTACGGCATTTTGTATTTGGCATCGGATGAGTCAAAGTATGTGACTGGCACTGAGCTGGTGATTGATGGTGGTTATACCTGTCACTAGTAGTGAGTCGTCAAGGCCGGGACTTAAGTTGTTTGCTTCGGCCTTAGCGTTGAATTAAGCAGTAGGTTGAAAAGGGCGAATGCATGTGTTCGACACCTTTATGAAGCCAAAAAAAACCGCGAATGTTCGCGGTTTTTTTTGGGCTTTAGCTGATAAATCAAGTCGCTGTGGTACCGCCATCAACGACAATTTCAGCACCGGTGACCCAGGGCGATTGATCGCTGGCCAGGTACAAAGCAGCGTTGGCAATGTCAGAGGGCTGACCGATCATGCCGAGTGGGGTGCTGCGTTCAAAGGCGTCTTTTACTTTGTCAGCTGAGGGCGCGAGACCTGCATCGACAAAACCCTGTAGTACGCTCTCACCCATATTGGTGGGGATTAATCCGGGGTGGATAGAATTGACGCGGATGCCATATTTCAAACTGGCAAATTCAACCGCAGCGGCTTTGGTCAACAGCTTAACGCCACCTTTACTGCCACAGTAGGCGCCCAGGCCAGAGTAACCGCGCAGACCGGCAACCGATGATAGATTGATAATCGAGCCGCCTTTGCCGGCAATGCCACCGGGTTTCATGGCTTTGCAAGCGTGTTTCAGCCCGAGGAATACACCGCTGACATTGATGTCGAGAATACGCTGGAAGTCTTCTAGTGCCGTGTTTTCAAGCAGGGCGCAAATTTCAATGCCCGCGTTATTGATAACTACATCGAGGCCGCCAAACTGTTTGACGGTTTCAGCGATAACGCGTTCCCAATCCGCTTCGCTGGTGACATTGTGGGCTAAAAATGCCGCTTTACCACCGGCCTCCTCTATCTCTTTCACCGTGGTGCGGCCGAGATCTTCGAGAATATCGGTAATCATAATTGTCGCGCCAGCACGTGATAGCGTTTTAGCAATTTCGGCGCCGAGGCCGCGAGCGGAGCCGGTAATTAATGCAACTTTACCGTCCATTGATATAGAAATATTAGACATGGATGTATCCTTCATTGACATTGATGGGAGTAAGCCCCCTGAAATTCGGCGTCTAGTTTAACAGGTTGTTGGGGTGTCTTATTCGGGTGTTGTTTTGCGGTACTCAGAGGGTGAGCAGCCACACCAGCGCTTGAAGGCTCGGCGGAAACTGGTGGTATCTTGATAACCTAGGTCAAGGGCAATAGCGTCTATCGAGTGGTCGGTGTTACGCAGAGCATCAGTTGCCAGCTGTTTGTGGACACTATCACGTAGTTTTCGATAGGTGGTGTTTTCCGCCTGTAAGTAGCGAATAATAGTGCGTGAAGAGACGTTAAAAATGTTTGCTAGGTCTTCGAGGGTGGGCATATTGGCGGGTTGTCGCCGCATCAGGTCGAGTACGTGAGACATCGTTAGATTATTTGAACGTAGCTCCTGCATTTTTTGCTGTAGCTGATCTTCGGCAAGTTTGTGAATATGCTCATCGGCGGTAATGCAGCGCTTCTCGAGAATGCTTTTAGGTAAGACCATCGTGTGTTTGTCAGCATTGAAGCTAATTTCACCTGAAAAGAAATCACTGTATTCATCGGCATAGGCCGGTGGTGGGAAAGCGAAAGAAATTTTAGCGCAGCTCAATGCTTCGCCACTGACGAACTCTAGGGCGTTTTGCATGGTCAGCATCATTGCTTCGACAACTACGGTTTGAAATTCAGGGTTGCCATGGGTTTCAACAATTTCAACAATGACGTGATCTTGGTCGTAATAAACTTCAAGATTACAAAAAGTGATGGCGGTATGGTAGTACTTGGCGGCGTCGTGAATGGCCTGACCGACCGTCTGGCTACTGATCACCGCCACTCCCATGGCGCCATGGCTGGAAATATGAATTTGTCGGCCGATGGATAAACCGGCGCCGGGCATGTTGAGTGTTTCCATCAGCTCAAAGATGGCGGCAGATAGTGGGTCGAAAGCAATTTTTTCAGAGGGGTCAGCTAGCTGCTCCATGCTAATACCGTGCCGGGAAAAGCAAGCGAGTACCTCCTCACTGTGGCCCATGGTGTTGAATACCAAATTGGCATAGGCGGAGGACACCATGTGTCCACTATTAATCAGAGACGTGTCAGAAAGTGACTCCAGTGTGCTCGCAGGCGGTATTTTTGCGGACATAAATAAAGCTAACTCCATGGGGTCGCTAGTTTAAAAGACCATTGTTATATAGCGCCCGAGATCGGCGTTCAAGTGGGATGCTTGCCTTGCCCACGGATTAGTGTAGCTGATGCAGCGATGAATTTCTCCCTATAGATTGCGACAGTTCATGACCAAAATGATTTTACCCATTGATTAAAAAAGGAAAGCTACCGATAAAATCATACAAACCGTGATGGAGATGTTTTGTACACTAGGCGCAGTTAAATGACGAATAATAAATTGAGGGATAAGCCGTGAAAATTGATAGCAGTTTTAGTTTTGGTGACAATATGGATGCGATTGACTCGATCAAAGAGGGCTATCGTGTTTTTGAAAACCAAGGTTTTGATGGGGTGGTGACTGCCGAGATACAAAATGATCCCTTCTTGGTCGTTGGTATGGGTGCGGACGCCACTGAGAAAGTCGAGCTGCGCACAGGTATTGCCGTTGCCTTTGCTCGCAGTCCTATGACTACAGCCTACACAGCCCACGACTTAAATGCCTACTCGAAAGGGCGCTTTACCCTCGGTTTGGGCTCGCAGATCAAAGCCCACGTCACCAAGCGTTTTGGTATGCCTTGGCATGGCCCGGCGAAGCAGATGAGTGAGTTTATCCGTTCACTACATGCTATCTGGGACTGCTGGTACGATGATGAACCTTTAGGTTTTCGTGGTGATTGCTACCAGCACACTCTAATGACGCCTGACTTTACGCCAAAAAATACCGAATATGGCCGTCCAAAAGTCGTTATGGCAGCCGTGGGGCCGAAAATGTTGCAAACAGCAGCCCGAGATGCCGATGGCTTAATTATCCATACCTTCAGTACGCAAAAATTTATTGAAGAGCGTATCTTGCCCAATATTAATGAAACTTTGGCCGAAAGTGGTCGCTCGCGCAGAGAGTTTGAAATTTCGTTGCCGCCCTTTGTTGTCACAGGCCAGACGGAAGAAGAGTTTGAAGCCTGCAAGCAAAAGGTTAAATATCGCATTTCTTTCTACGCTTCAACGCCAGCCTATAAAACCGTTCTCGAATGTCACGACTGGCAGGATTTGCACCCAAAACTCAACCACCTCTCAAAGAATAATGGTTGGGACAAAATGCCTGGGCTTATTAGTGACGAAATGCTTGAAACCTTTGCCGTGGTCGGCGAGCCTTTGCAGGTGGCTGAAAAAATGAAGGATCGCTATGGCCGTGTGGTCGATAGACTCACACTGGAAAACGACTTGCCTACCGATGTCTTGTCCCGGCAGATGGCCATAATTCGAGGCTGAATTTAGCGGCTACGGTTTGCTACAACAGTTACCTTCTCTTTTGGTAGTTGGGGTATAACCAAATGTTAGTAAAGGGTGGCTGTTGATATTGCCACAGAGAGTGTCGCACACTGCACTGACAAGTTGACAATACTACGGTAGGCCACAGCAGGTTGTGGGCGCCGATAATAACGTTCAGGCTCAAATAAAAAACGGAGAATAATATTATGGGTAATAGACTTGAAGGCAAAGTGGCGATTATTACCGGCGGTGCCAGCGGCATCGGTGAAGCCCATGCACATCTTTATGCCAGTGAGGGCGCAAAAGTTGCGATCACCGATGTACAGGAAGATCTGGGTGAAAAGGTGGTCAGCGCGATTAAGAATGAAGGCGGCGACGCTATCTTTATTCGCCAGGATGTCACCAGTGAGTCCGATTGGGAGAATGTCGCTAGTACCACCGTTGAAAAATACGGCGCTATTACGACACTAGTCAATAATGCTGGTGTCGGTAATTTCACCGGTGTCGAAGAGGAAACACTCGAAGGCTTTAACCGCGTTGTCGCCATTTGTCAAACCGGTGTCTGGCTGGGTATGAAGGCCTGTATGCCCGCTTTAAAAAAATCGGGTAATGGTGCCATTGTGAATATTTCGTCACTATTTGGCATTATCGGTACGCCCAGCATGATTTCCTACCACGGTGCTAAAGGTGCGGTGCGCTTGATGACCAAATCGGCGGGCCTGGAATATGCCCAGCAAGGGGTCAGAGTTAACTCTGTGCACCCAGGCATTATTGAAACACCATTAGCTAAAACAATGGGGGATGAGCAGATGCAGGCAATTATTGCTTCGACTCCAATGGCGAGAGTGGGCCGGCCCATCGATATTGCGACTATGTCTTTATTCTTGTGCAGTGATGAAGCAGCCTTTATTACCGGTGCTGAGTTCGTGGTTGATGGTGGTTGGGGCGCTCAGTAAATGCCAGCGTTTCGCTAGGAAACCTATAAAAGCCGGCGATATTTTTAGCGCCGGCTTTTTTGTGTAACTGATTCAACCTGAGCGCAGGCTGTTTTAAAACAAATCTTTGACGGTGGAACCACTCACGCCTTGTAGTGGCCCTAGAGGGTTCTTGCGTAACTTGTCGCCGGTCATATAAGGGTCTCCACTCCACAATTTGTAGACCACTATGCCATCGTTGAGTACCACTAGCGCGTTAAATGACCAGCCTGACGCGATGGTGCGTCGTTTAAAGGTCATTAGGTCCATTAAAACATTGCCCACACGTTTGGTTTTAGTCTTTGACGGGCGGGCTTCATAGGCTTGGCAGAGCGTGCGAGATTGAATGCAGAAACTGAGCCCGGGGTCGAGATCGTCGAGGGTGATCGACTGATTAGCCATAAAACGCTGGGTAATATCGAGGTAGGAGAGGATTTTGATATTAGGTTGGGTATAGGGGTCATAACCCAAGTCTTTAAGAGCCTCTACCGTGGTGACGTAGGGAATAATCTTTTCATAATCGGCCATGGCCTCGGCGAAACTATTCCAGCGCGAGCGCGTGGTGTCTTCGGTTCTGGGCAGAGCATTGCTGCAGCCATAAAGGCTGAGCCCCAATAGTAGGGCGGTAAAGAGACGGGTTTGGTAGCGTAGATTCAGGATCATTGCAAAAAAGTTCAATATCGTTACAAGATAGTCATAAGGGTAGAGCCTGTCACACCTTGTAAGGGCCCTAGAGGGTTATCGCGCAGCTTGTCGCCGGTAATTACAGGGTCTCCACTCCATACCTTATACACCACTATGCCATCGCTGAGGACTACGAGCGCATTAAAAGACCAGCCTGAAGCAACTGTGCGCCGTTTAAAGGTCAATAGATCCATGAAAACATTGCCCACACGTTTGGTTTTAGCCTTTGCCGGGCGGGCTTCATAGGCTTGGCATAGAGAGCGGGATCGAAGGCAGAAACTTAGGCCAGGATCGAGGTCGTCTAGGGTGATCGACTGATTGGGCATAAAGCGTTCGGTAATTTCGAGGTAGGAGAGGATTTTGATATTAGGCTGAGTAAAGGGATCGAACCCCAAGTCCTTGAGTGTATCCACCGTGGTGGCGTAGGGGGTTATCTTTTCATAGTCAGCCATGGCTTCGGCAAAACTATTCCAGCGCGAGCGTGTAGTGTCCTCGGTTCTGGGTAAGGCATTACTACAGCCATAGAGGCTTAACCCTAATAATAGGGCAGAAAAGAGACGGAGTTGTTGGCTTAGATTCAGGGTCATAACTATTGGTCTTATTTTTTATAGCGCAATGGTAAATCAAGTTAAGGCTTATTACTTCCACTTTTTGATCGTTGGTGGCAATTTTTTTCTTGGGGATTGAATACACTTCTGTCAGAGCAATTTTGAAGGTAGAGTTGGTGGGTATAAATCGTGGGTGAGTGTCGTGAACTTAATTCGGCAAGAGTTTAATTGCTTTCACTGTGGAGCTGATATCCTGAACTTTGTAATTTTTCTTTGTGCTTAAACCACAAGCATGAGAAATAGCAGATAGTGCATTGCATTGCGGGTGTTGTTTCTCGCATAAGGTCTTGTCAACGACAGCAAGATTGATTTACATCGAGCTTGGCTTTAGCACTGCAGCCCGCGTGGTGAAATAGACACGGGTTCCGGTCAGGCAGGCAGTTAAAACTAGGGCTATGACGATGCCTATCCAGAAACCCTCAACGCCTAATGCCGGGCCCCAAAAGTCTGTCAATGCGAGGGAATAGGCAAGGGGGAAGCCTACTAGCCAATAGCCAATACCGGCTAAAAGGAGTGTGATTCGCGTATCTTTATAACCGCGTAGGGCGCCATTGCCGCCGACATTGATGGCGTCAAAGACGCGAAAAATTGCGGCGTAAACCAGAAGGGTCGAGGCAAGCTCTTGCACAGCGACATCGGGTGTAAAGAGGGCTGCAATTTGCTCGCGATATAACAGTACAAAAGCACCCTGGCAAAGGGCAATGGCCGATGTAAGCCCAAGTCCAGTAGTGCAAATCCGTTGTGCCTGAAGAGGTCGTTGTAGGCCTATTTCATGGGCAACCAGTATTGCTATCGCCTGTGAAATACCCATCGGCACCATAAACATCACCCAGTCAAAGGAAATAGCGATCGAATGGCCGCTGACGGTCACGGCACCGAGGTGAGCGATCAGTAGCGGAATTAATAAAAAGAATCCACCTTCGGCCAATATTGCCCCACCAATAGGTAAGCCAATGTGTAGAGTTTCTTTTATTCGCTTGCCAGCAATAGCCTGCTTTGAATCGAGTAATTGATAGGTGCGTAAAGTGCGCGCGTAACGTGCGTAAAGGGTTTCGCCACCGACGATAAATAGGGAGACAATAAATGTTGCCCAACCGCAGCCCGCACCTCCGAGCGCTGGCAGGCCCCAAGCGCCCATAACCAGTGCGTAGTCGAGAGGAATGTTAATGGCAAACCCGGTCAGGTTAAAAATCATCGCCGTGCGTGCCTGGCCGAGGCTTTCAAAAGTAGTGCGAAAGGCCATGATGTAGGGCAATAAAAAAGCACTGCCAATCATCGGCAGTAGGTAGCGGGTGGCAATGTTGGTTATTTCTGCGGGGCTATCAACTTGAGGTAAAAACGTGATGCCGGCGCCGATAAAAAAGCTGCAGAGCAGGCCCAGCGGTAAACATAGCCACAGGCAGTTTTGAAACTGCTCTCTCAAGGCGTCGGTTTTACCGGCACTAAATAACTGCCCAATAATCGGCCCGTTACCAAGAATGATGCCAATCACCAGCATGATGGAGAGGTTAAAAATGGTGCTGCCCAAGGTAACAGCGGCCAGGTCGTTGGTGCTAAGGCGCCCTGCAATAATAATATCAGTAACACTCATGCCCACGATGGCCAATTGCCCAACTGTAATGGGCAAGGCCAGTTTCAACATTCTCACACTCGTTGTGGCGAAGGTATGATGGGTGGGAGGTAAAAGTGGCATAGCAAGGCTTAAGGTGGAAAGGCGGCATTATGTTAACAGCGCCTTGTCTTCTCGGGGTTAATTGATGCAGCTTTATTTTTCATTTGGTGTAGAGAGTCTTTTCGAGGTTGCTAAAAAATGACGAAATGCCATGCTGTGACTTAGGTCTTTTGGGGATGGTTTTGAAATGAACTCCTTGTTCTGGTTAGAAGTTTTCGTCGATGTTTTACTTTTCATGTTGGGTGTTGGCTTTCTTAGTATTGCCTACCTCTATGTTATTGACTCACGCCAGACTAAACACGCGATTCGTCGCAATTTTCCGGTCATTGGCCGCTTTCGTTATTTTTTTGAACGCTTAGGTGAATTCTTTCGACAATACTTTTTTGCCATGGATCGAGAGGAAATGCCTTTTAATCGCGCCACGCGCTCATGGGTGTATCGAGCGGCCAAAGATGTTGATGCGACCCTAGCTTTTGGCTCGACCAAAAGTCTTAGTGAGCCGGGAACAGTGTTGTTTGTTAGTCACCCATTCCCGGCGTTAGCCGAGGATTTCGCCGTTTCCCAACCGCTGACAATTGGTCCTCATTGTCGAGAGCCTTATTCTGCAAAGTCTTTTTTTAATATCTCGGCAATGAGCTTTGGTGCTATTTCACAACCGGCTGTGAGCGCTCTATCGCAAGGGGCCGCCAAGGCGGGGTGCTGGTTGAATACCGGGGAAGGGGGCTTATCTTCCCACCATCTGCAAGGTGGCGCTGATATTGTCTTTCAAATTGGCACCGCCAAATATGGTGTGCGTGATGCCGCTGGCAGACTGGATGACGAAAAGCTCCTAGCCTTAGCTGCTCATGCTCAAATTAAAATGTTTGAAATAAAAATCAGCCAGGGCGCAAAGCCGGGTAAGGGAGGAATTCTTCCGGGCATTAAAGTGACCGAGGTGATTGCTATGAGTCGGGGTATTCCCATTGGAGAGGCCTCTATTAGCCCCAATGGACATGCTGACATTCGCAACGTCAATCAGCTGCTAACCATGGTTGCGCATATTCGTGATCTCACCGGCAAGCCTGTGGGCTTTAAGTTAGTCGTAGGGGGAACGGGTTTTTTTGATGACCTGTGTGAGGCGATCAAGCAGCGAGGCAGTGAGCATTTCGCCCCGGACTTTATCTGTTTGGATAGTGGTGATGGGGGTACAGGTGCTGCGCCGCCAAGCTTACTCGACAGTGTTGGGCTCAGTGTTCGAGAAACCTTGCCCATGGTCAACGATAAGCTATATGAGCAGGGCCTGCGCGATAGAATACGGCTAATTGTCGCGGGTAAGTTGGTTACTCCTGCCGATGTTGCTTGGGCGTTGTGCTCCGGTGCTGACTTTATTGTTTCGGCGCGTGGTTTTATGTTTGCTCTAGGTTGTATCCAGGCCATGCAATGTAATAAAAATACATGCCCCACCGGAATTACCACCCATAATCAAGATTTACAAAGAGGGCTCGATCCCGACGATAAGGCAGTTCGAGTGGCAAACTACGTGAAAAATATGGAGCAAGAGGTGGGTACCATCGCTCATTCATGTGGTGTGCACGAGCCGAGGCAGCTCACTCGCCGCCATGGTCGCATCGTCACCGAGTTGGGGCAATCGGTCCCTCTCGATGTGTTTTATCGCAAACAGAGGGAACAGAACCCTGTGTTTTTCCGTACTGGGGCAACTGAGCAGTCAGGGTTTGAATAGTAACTTGGCTATAGCGGTCATTTTTTGGGATTTTTTCAGTGGTGACTTCTCTAATCCGTCAGCGCATCTATCACACAGTATTAAGGGAACTCCAACATGATCAAGTTGACACGGTTTTATATCAATGTGCACGACGCTATTTTTGATCGCTTACAATGGCTAGACGGTCTACCGCCGTTGTTATTCCGCCTGTATTTAGCGCCCATAATGATTGCTGCTGGTTTGCATAAATTGCACAACTACGAAGACATGGTCGCTTGGTTTGGCAATGTCGACTGGGGCTTGGGTTTGCCGGTACCTGAGCTCATGGTGAGTCTTGCTATTGTTGCCGAGCTGGTCGGGGGGCTGGCTTTGTTGATTGGTTTGGCTGTACGTTGGTTTGCTATACCCCTGATAATTTCTATGGCAGTGGCGATGATGACCGTTCACTGGGAGCATGGCTGGTTTGCTATCGCCCCAGGGAGTCCCGAAACCAGCACGGCTAAAGTCCTTGCTGATATTGGTATCCCGGCAGCTCAGCGCAGTCTTGAAAACAGTGAAGAGGTGGGTCAGCGCGTCGCTGCTGCTAAAGGATTATTGAAAGAGCATGGCAATTATAATTGGCTGACGGAAAAAGGCGGCTTTGTGGTGCTCAATAACGGCATTGAATTTGCAGCGACGTATTTGCTTATGTTGCTCAGCTTGCTATTCAGCGGGGGTGGTCGTTTTGTTAGTTTGGACTATTGGTTAAAGCGCTATTTTTGGCACGACAATGAAGATTAACACCTGTCTTTCCCCCGTGGGCCATGCCAGGTCTGCAAGGTTTTTTGGCTGTGCTATAATTCGCAGCTTTTTCACCCGCGCTGTCTCGTTTTGAGCAGCGCTCTATCCGGCACAGGCATGAGCGAAGAAAAACAAGTGAGTCCCCAGAACAGTAGCGATAAGCCCCAGGCTGCTGCTGCCAAATCCGAAAACAATACCGGTAAAAATAACGACAAGAATGGTGCTAAGCCCCAGACGGCTCGTCGTCGTCGAGGTCGTGGTGGTCGCGGTGGTCGTAATAGGGGAGGGAGCAATTGGAAACTCTCCCACTTCAAAGTGGAGCCCGTTGAAGGCAAAGTGCGTTTCCACGATCTCGACCTTCCCGATACCTTAATGCATGCGATCGCCGATACCGGCTTTCAATATTGTTCACCGATTCAAGCGCGCTCACTACCCCTCACCCTGCGGGGCCACGATGTTGTGGGTAAAGCGCAGACGGGCACCGGTAAAACAGCCGCATTTTTGGTGGCTATTATTGATGACCTGATAAAGAACCCCATTGAACACGAGCGTTTTGCCGGGGAGGCGCGCTCACTTATTATTGCCCCGACCCGTGAGTTGGTCATGCAAATTGCCGACGATGCGCGCAACTTAAGCAAATACTCTGACCTGCATGTACATACTTTGGTGGGCGGTATGGATTACGATAAGCAACGTCGCCATTTGCATGAAAAACATTGCGATATCCTAGTGGCAACGCCGGGTCGTTTAATGGACTTTTGCGGTAGCAACGATGTTTATCTCGATCGCGTCGAAGTGCTGGTGATCGACGAAGCCGATCGCATGCTCGATATGGGCTTTATTCCACAGGTTAGACGTATTGTCCGTCAAACACCGCGCAATGATCACCGTCAAACCCTGCTCTTTTCGGCGACTTTTACGCCCGAGGTCGAGAGCTTGACTGAGCAGTGGACACGGGATCCGATAAAAATTGAAATCGAGCCCGAGCGTGTCGCGACAGATTCCGTGACGCAGAAAATCTTTATCACCCAAACCCGCCAAAAGCGCGACCTTCTCGTTAACCTACTAAGAGCTGATGAGGTCGAAAGCGTGATTGTTTTTGCCAATCGTCGGGACCAGTGTCGCCGATTACAGGAGTTTCTCGGCAAAGCAGGCTTTAGTGTCGGCCTGCTCTCTGGGGAGGTGGCACAGAATAAGCGCGTGCGCACATTGGATGATTTTAAGTCGGGTAAAATACAGGTATTGGTGGCCACCGACGTTGCTGGGCGAGGCATACACATTGACGGTATTAGCCATGTCGTCAATTTCACTCTGCCTGAAGAGGCGGAAGACTATGTTCATCGTATTGGTCGCACGGGTCGAGCGGGTAAAACGGGTACCTCGATTAGCTTTGCTTGCGAGGATGATGCCTTTTTACTGGAGCCGATTGAGGCCTTGATTGGTGAAAAACTCGCCTGTGAACAACCGCCTGAGGAGATGTTGGTGCGCGTAAAAATTGAGCACTAGCTAAATAGACAGCTAGCATAGACAAAAAAAGCCCGGCCTGAATGTATTGTTCAGCCGGGCTTTTTTTATGCCTTTCTTTTGCAGCCTTAGCTACGTTCCTTAAAATGTTGTACCCAAAGTGATGTTGCGCCAGCAACAGCAGCGGGCATTACCAGTAAATTCAACAGCGGCACAGTGCTACCCAGCAATGTAATCGAGCCAAAGGTGAGAGATAAGCTTTTATCACCTCCGGCTCTGTTGCGGACACTTTTGAAATTAACGCCGTTGATATCAGCGGGGTAATCGAAATATTGCAGGGCCAGTGACCATGCACCCCATGCAAAGGCGATGGCGGGTACAACGACATTGATCAACGGAATAAACGACAGAATTAGGCAGAGTAGGAGCACACCTGCTAGGCGAGGAAGAAAATAGCCCAGTTTTTGCACTTCTCGCACAAAAGCCTGACGGGCAATAATACTGGCTGTTTTAACAGTGAGAGGCATTTCATCCTGATTGGGGCTGAGCTTGATGTAGACCGCATTGGCTAACAGGCCGTAAAAAGGCGAGGCTATAAGGTTGCCAACTAAGGTAAACGTGTAGGCGTAGCAAACGGCGAGTAATAAACCGAATAAGACACGAAAGAACCAGGCGATAAATGACAACCAGTCGGGTAGGTAACTGAATAGCCAGTCCATGAGGCCTTCAAATTGTTGCATGGCGTACAGCGTTAAGCCGACAAATAGAGTCAGATTTAATAATAAGGGAATAATCACCCAAAGGCGCACTCCCGGTGCGGCCAGTAGCCTAAACCCTTTCAAAAAATGCGTTAGCCCCATACCTTTGCTCTGCTTTGATGATGTTTAACGTGATCGCTATTGTAAGTTCTCTCTACCAATGTTGTCGTCCGTTTTGGGTGGTTAGCGGCCACTTTGCCAAGCGGGCTCAGCGATGCCAGAATACGCACTTCCTACTATGATAAAAAGAAGCTGCAATGAGTAAACCTCTCGATGGTCTACGTATCCTTGATTTAACACATATGCTGTCGGGGCCTTTCGGCACCGTAACTCTGGCCGACCTCGGTGCTGAAGTGATTAAAATCGAACCCCTTGAAGGCGAGCGTACACGACGCTTGTTGGCTAATGATCCGAAGCACTCTATCGACGGTATGGGCGCTTACTTCATTAACCTCAACCGCAATAAGAAAAGCGTGGCTATCGACCTCAAAGGTGAAGAAGGTAAAGCTCTGTTTTACCAGTTGGTGAAAAAGGCTGACATCGTTTTCGATAATTTTAGCGTCGGTGTGACCCAAAAGCTCGGCATCGACTACGCAGTATTAAAAGAAGTTAACCCGCGAATTATTACGTGCTCAATTACCGGCTTCGGCTCAGAAGGCCCTGGTAAGCATCGCACGGCGTTTGATCAAGTCGTTCAGGCCTATGGCGGCAATATGTCGATTACCGGTGACAGCGCTGAACACCCACTGCGCTCGGGTCTACCCATTGCCGATTTGGGGGGTGGCATGTTTAGCATGGTCGGCGTGTTGACCGCGCTGTACGAGCGAGAGCGCAGTGGTGTGGGGCAGCATGTTGATATATCTATGCTCGACGGCCAGATCGCTATGCTCAGTTATATGGCGACGATGTATTTTTTATCGGGTGAAGACCCCGAGCCCATTGGCAATTCTCACTTTGTGCACGTACCTTACAATAGCTTTAAAACCAGCGATGGTTTTATTGTTATCGCCGTAATTTTTGATCACTTTTGGACGGGACTGCTCGAAGTACTCGATTGCGATGCATTGCGTAAACCCGAGTATGATCATCAGCCCGGCAGACTCGCCGACAAAGCATTCATAGAGGGTCGAGTGGCTGAAATTTTAGCCACCAAAACGATGGCCCACTGGCTACCTTTGCTCGAGGCCCAGCGTATCCCCTGTGCTCCCATCAATAGCTTTAGTGGCGCACTGGCTGACTCTCAGGTGGCTTACCGCAATATGGTAATAGATGTCAGTCACCCCAACGGAAAGACCACAAAAGCACCGGGCAACCCGGTGAAATTATCGCGTACGAATGAGGAATCTTTCAGCCCAGCGCCCCTGCTCGCGGCCGATACGGATCAAGTCTTGGGTGATGTGCTCGGCCTTAACGATGAGGAGCTTGCCGCCCTGCGCAGTGATAATGTTATTGCTTAATTAACATTAAAGGGGGCGTTTTTGGCAGGGAATATCCTTGCGAGAAGGCGTCGTGCTGGTCAGCTTCGTGCTTAAGTTAACACTGTTTCGCGACGCTGGCCGTTAGCGGGAAATAACAATCGTTCACTACTACCGGCAAGGGATCACTTTTCACGGGTATTTGTCATGCGTCGATTTATGGCTTCTTTATGGGGCAGGGTCGGCCGTCGAACATAATTGCTAGGTAGCTGCAGTTAGCGGAAATACTGCCCCATGACCTTCTTTATACTGAAGAACCTAGCATACGGCGTAAAGTCCCGTCCTTATCAATTAGGTGGTGTTTTAAGGCACCGACGATATGTAAAAAGACGGCAGCTATTAAAACGTAACCGACCAGGCCGTGGGTTTCGTGAGCGAGCGTGGCAAATTCTTTGTTGTGCGGTATCGATTTCAGGGGGTTTTCTGGATCGGTATTGCGGGCGACCACCTCAATACCGACTACGTCGACGCCACTACCTCCAAAAGAAGACATTAAAAAGCCAGATAGGGGCATAAGAACGGTGCCGATTATCAACACGTAGTGAACCCCCTTTGCCAACAAGGTTTCCCAGCGCTGGTACTGCCCCACGGGAACGGGCCAACCGTTTTTTATACGCCATAAAACTCTCACCAAAATCACAAAAAAGATGATGAAACCAAACGATTTATGCCAGGGGTAGAGGCTATAGGTCTCCGTTTCCTCCATATAAATACCGACAGCGAGTAGGCCGATAACAGCGATAGCGACGATCCAGTGGAGCGTCAGTGTGGTTTTACTAAATTGACTGGGCGTGTCTAATTGCATTGGTTTTTACTCTCCCTCTCTACAGGTAAGTAACAAGACTATACTATTAGTGTTACTTGTCGTGTTACTTGGGAGGGATAGGCGTTATCTGATTGGCTGTATGAATTTACCCTAAGTTCTATTGATTTCCCCGCTGCCCGGCACAGGTGCGTAATGGCCACCTGATTTTAACAGCCTGCTTACTATGGCCTGTTTAACATACACCTCTCATTTGTTATTTTGTCGTGCTCTGATATGGGCTATTACTATTGTTATTGCTGAGGGCAGGGCGTTGGCCTTCTCCAACAATGAGCAGGCTCCAGCTCTTACCTGCTCATTGTTGGTAGGTTGTTTTGACGCGTTGTGTTAAGGCGTTGCTGAGCCCGGAGCTTGGGCCTCAACTAATGCCCGAGAGTTTGCCGACCAGTCAAAGCCTCGCCGAATACGTTCAAATCGTCGCTCCACAGACTTAAGCATTCTTGGGTCTGTGAAGAGATAGAATTGCTCTTCCTGGATTCCTTCGAGAACCAGCTTGCCGACCACGTCGGGGTCGAGCCCCTGTTCTAGTAATTCGGCGGCATCGCCAGCGATGACGGGCTTGTCTCCAGAGCTGCCAAAGTCTGATGGGCGGCTATCGGCAGCTTCAATAATATTGGTGGCGACAGCACCGGGGCAGAGCACTGAAACGCCAATATTGGTT
>JBFJYH010000025.1:0-37397 GCA_041622675.1 Porticoccaceae bacterium | reverse complement strand
CCGAGGTCTGTGTTTGCGATATTACCGACGAAGCCTCTGTAGATGATTTGTTTGCACTGGTGGCAGAGCACAAACAGGGCCTAGATATCCTCGTCAATAATGCCGGCATGGCCATTGCGGGTCGCATCGATGAGCTCAGTTACGATAGCTGGTGTCAGGTACAAGACGTCAATGTCAACGGCATGTTTCTTTGCTGTCGTGGTGCCGCGCGCCTAATGAAACCGACAAAGAAAGGGCGTATTATTAATATCGGCAGTATCTCTGGACAAATGCCGCGAGTGAAAAGCTCTCCCTACACGACCTCAAAATTCGCCGTCACAGGTTTAACAAAAGCTCTGGCACTAGAATTACGTGCCTATAATATTGCCGTGTGTTGTATTAATCCGGGTAATGTGATGACTGACATTTGGGAGAAATCTCCTCAGGTGCCCGAGAAAGAGGGTGTGATGGCAGTTGATGACCTCGCTGAATTGGTGGTGACCATGGCTTCGTTACCCGATCACGTTAACCTATTTGAATCGGTTATTTTACCGGTGACACAACCCTATTTAGGGCGGGGTTAGACGTTATAAAAAAGACTTGTGGCTTGACCGGTTATTTCTACTTGGCGCAGAGACTGAGAAGGGCGGCGCTGCTACTTTCGTTAGTGAACTAAAGAAATTTTTAGTGCCGTCGTTTATTAAGTGGAGAAAGGCCACCTAGAGATAGGGTAGATTCCTTTCTTTGCACACCATTGATGGGTGACGTCTTAGGACTATAGATGGCAAAGGTTGATGACTGCACAGTGTGTTGTTAATCCAGAACATAGCATAAACTTGGTTTATTTCCCCCCAGATCATAGTAGCTATTAAAAGTCTTGAAGAGAAAAGCGGTCGCTGAAATGGGCCCGCTCATGCTCCAATACTCAATGATCAAAATCCCTCTACAGGCTTTCTGTTACTGTGTATTTGTGCGGTGATGTTGAGAAGGCGATGGCCAAGATTTGTTCGCGGGTACAAGCTAGTGTATAGCTTGGCTGCGATAGACTCCGGCGTTGATTCCACACTACAAGCGATCATTTACCACAAATGGTAAATGAAATGAGCTAATTTATGATGGATTGTGAATTACGTCATAGAGGTAGAGTCGGCTATGTTGGGCAACAGCTTTCATCTTGATGCTTTTGCCGAGACCCGCTTTAATGCTTATAGCGAAAGATGAATTACTCGTATTGCGGGTCAACTCGGTTGGAACTTTCACCACTACACCTAGTATGTGTCAGCTTTAGCATAATCAACGACAGGAGCTGTAATGCCCGAGGGTGGTCAGGCCGTATCTGCGAATGAAAAGACTTCATCCGTTAGTCCTACAGCGGGTACATTTTTTAGGTTAAGCTTAACTCGAATTCTACTCTTTTGGTTTCTGGTTCTGTCTCTTTTACCTCTTGGTTTGGTTATTTTTTTCGGTTATCAACAGAGCACTCAGGCACTACGTACATCGGCCATCAATCGTCTTAATGAAAGTGCTATGCAGCAAGCCTCTTTTATTGACCACTGGTTTGCCTATCGCTTTAAAGGCCTACGTGCGCAGGCAGAAGATAATGACAATACCCAGTTTATACAAGCTCTGGCTGAAGGCTTAAACAACAGCGAAAAAACGGTGGATGACTATGTCGGCTCTGCCCACTGGCAAAGTATTGTCGAGTCTAAGAAGGCTGATTTAGAACAATTAATGCAAATTTATACATATTATTACGATCTTTTTTTGATCGATTTACAGGGCAATATTCTGTTTAGCATTAGGCGGGAAAGTGATCTGGGGACCAACTTGTTTAGTGGTCCTTATAAGAGCAGTAACTTTGCCAGCATCGTCCGTGAGAGTTTGAAGAGTGGTAAAGATCTTTTTTCAGATTTAGAGCGCTACTCGCCTAGTGATAATGAAGTGGCTGGGTTTTTATCAGCACCACTACTTGATGATAACGGTGAAAAGGTTGGTGTTTTTGCTGCCGAACTAAAAAAACAGGCGATAACAGAATTAACCACTAGCTTTAGCTCAAAAAATGCTACCCAAGTGAATTATCTGGTCGGTAAGGACCTCCTATCGCGCACAGCGATTCATTCCGTGAATGATGTACTAGTTCGAAAGATTGAGACACTACAGACCGCTTTGTGGCTGAAACAAGGCCCAGATAATGTGACTGAGGGCTATGAAACTGTTTCGGATTATGTCGGTCCTTTTGGTCAAAAGGTACTTGGCGTTCACCGCACAGTGAAGATTGGTAACGTAGAGTGGGGCTTGATCGCAGAAATCGATCAAGCAGAGGCTTTAGCCCCTGCTCATTGGATAGCGAAAATTACCCTATGGATTCTGCTGGTTCTTTTTCTTATGGTTGTTGTGGTGGCATTTTTTGTTTCCCGCCGCATCACTCATCCCCTTAAAGAGTTGGTTCGCTCCAGCCAACGAGCGGCAGAAGGGAAGCTCGACCAGACAGTTGATATTCCGCCTATCGAAGAAATGGCTCAGCTAGGCCACGCTTTTAATGCCATGCTCGAGGCACGGCGCGACTATGAAGAAAATTTGACTGCGAGCAACGAGAAAACCTTCAAAGTATTGTTAGAGCTGGAGGAGCAGAGGTATGCCCTCGACCAGCATGCGCTGGTTAGTATTACGGATATAGCAGGCACCATTACCTTTGCCAACGAAAAATTTGCCGCGATTAGTGGTTACAGTATTGACGAGTTGTTGGGACAGAATCATCGCATTCTCAACTCTTCCCATCACCCCAGTACTTTTTTTCAACAGATCTACCTAACTTTGGGCCGGGGCGAGGTATGGCATGGCGAAATTTGTAATAGGAATAAAAGCGGAAGTTTGTTTTGGGTGGACAGCACCATTGTCCCCTTTATTGATGAGCGTGGAGCAACGGTCAGTTACGTTGCTATTCGCACAGATATTAGCGCGCGTAAACAGGCCGAGTTGAGCAGTGAAAATTCTCTTGCCATTGTCGAGGCTACATTAGAAGCGACAGACAATGGCATCGTGGTGTTTAACCAGTTCGACAAAGCCATACACTACAACCAAAGGGTACTTGAGCTGTGGAATCTCAGCCAGGAACAGGTGATGTTTGGTGATGTCAATTCAATGTTGGAGGCTGTGCACAGCCAAGTAGTTGAGGATGAGGACTTAGTTGATATAGTACAACGGACGAGAACTGGCGAAGACTTTTTTTCGTCTGGAGTCATTCACTTTCAAAAGGGTCGAATTCTCGAGTACAGCTCAAAAGAGCTATGTCTACCGGATGAACAAAAAGGACAAGTGTGGAGCTTCAATGATATCACGGCTCAAACTCGTGCGGCTGAAGAAATAACTCGGGCTAAAGAAGAGGCAGAACAAGCGACTATTGCGAAAAGTGATTTTCTCGCCAATATGAGTCATGAAATTCGCACACCAATGAACGGTGTTTTGGGCATGTTGAATTTGCTATCAAGCACCGAATTGAGTGCCAAACAAAGAAACCAAGTACGCCTGGCGCGCTCTAGTGGTGAAGCGTTGCTGGTTTTAATCAACGATATTCTCGACTTCTCAAAAATAGAAGCGGGCAAACTGGAATTGGAGTCGATTGATTTTGACCTGCATCAATTGTTTTCTGATCTCGTAGGAAGCCTAGCCTTACAGGCACAAAACAAAGGTATTGAAATTGTTCTCGACCTTGCTGGCATCGAACAGTCGCGGGTCAAAGGAGACCCGACACGGGTGCGGCAAATGCTCACCAACTTGGTTGGCAATGCGCTGAAATTTACCCATGAAGGTGAGATCGTTATCCGCGCAGCAGTAGAAGCCGGAGTTCAGGGCGAGGTGATTTTATCGGTCTCCGTGACGGATACCGGTATTGGGATTCCCACAGATAAAGTCGAGCACTTATTTGACTCTTTTTCACAGGTTGATGCGTCTACTACACGCCAGTTTGGGGGGACGGGACTCGGCCTTTCCATCGTGCAAAACTTGTGCGAATTAATGCAAGGGCAGATTAGTGTCAGTAGTGAGCTTGGCGTTGGCAGTTGTTTTACGCTTATGCTGCCCTTTGCGCCCAGTGAGACGGCAGCGGTTGTAAAGCCGACGATTAATCTCAGCGGGGTGCGGATATTGATAGTTGACGATAATGCGACAAACCGTAAGGTGTTACACGGTCAGCTCAGCCTTTGGGATGCTGTTGTCACTGAGGCCGAGAGCGGGGCAACCGCTTTGGCCATACTCGATACAGAGGTCAAAAATCCCTTCCCCGTGGCTATTATCGATATGCAAATGCCTGAAATGGATGGTGCGGCGTTAGGCCGGGCTATTCGCGCCGATGAGCGCTTTAAAGCAACGGCCTTGATTATGATGACCTCAATGAATGAATCTGGTGACGCCCAGTTTTTTGCTGACCAAGGTTTTTCTGCTTTTTTCCCCAAGCCGACCACTCCCTCAGACTTGTTCGATGCGTTGGCCATTGTGTTAAATGGAGGTGAAGCATTACAAGCTGCTAAGCCTCTGGTCACCCATAATTACCTACAAAGCTTTGAACCCGTAAGCGGTGCCCAAGGTCATCAAGTGATAGAGTCCAATAGTGATAACAGAGTATTACTGGCGGAGGACAATGTGATCAACCAACATGTTGCTATTGGTATGCTAGAGGATATGGGTTATGCCGCAGATCTTGCGGCTAATGGTGTCCGGGTAATCTCTAAACTGCAAGAGGCACCTGCCGATGCGCCTTATCAGCTGATTTTAATGGATTGCCAAATGCCTTTGCTCGACGGCTACGGTGCCACCGCTAAAATTCGCAATGGCGATGCGGGCCAACGCTATCGTGATATCACTATCATTGCCATGACCGCCAATGTTATGACCGGTGATAGGGAAAAGTGTCTACAAGCCGGGATGGATGACTATATCGCTAAACCTATCGACGCCGAATTATTGAATAATAGTCTAAGGCATTATCTGGGTGGGCAACGTGATGTTGCTCCTCTGCCTATTACCGGTAGCACAAATAGTGAGGGTGTTGCTGCGGTTGTTGAAACAAGCTCTCAGGGCACCGCGGTAGAAAAGCCAACTTGGGATCAAAAAGGCTTATTAAAGCGAGTCAGGGGAAACGAGACCTTGATGCTATCTTTGTTGCAACAGTTTCTTAAAAATATTCCCGAGCAAATGACTCAACTGTCAATGGCCGTTAGCAATGACGACTTTGTCGATATGATTCGTTTTGCCCACAGTATCAAAGGCGTGGTTGGCAATTTGGGCGGTGAGCGTTTCTTTGCTATAAGCGCTGCAATGGAATTGGCTGGAGAGAGCGAAGACAAGCGGGAAGTGGAAGGGTTGTGGTCACAGTTGCTCAATGAATATAAGTGCTTTTATGAGATTTTGGCTCGATACCTAGATGAACACCAAGTTGTCTTGAGTGATACTACCCCCGCTTTACAGCAAAGCGAAGCAATGCCTATAAAAATAAAAGAACAAATTGCCGAGCTTCGGACAAAGTTACAGGAGGGTAGTTTTGTCGATAATAGAGACCTAGAATGGCTAAAGCCCCTTTGTATAGACGCACAGATAAAAGCATTGCTGACGACTTTACAGGCTCAATTGGCTGAGTTTGATTTGGAGGCTGGGGTGCTAACTCTCGATAACATAGAGCAAAGTTTACAGCAGCGCTAATACTGCATTTAAATGGGGTCGATGTCATGGAAAAAAAGCCTACGCTTTTGATAGTTGATGATGCTCCGAGTAATATTCAACTGCTTGCAGGCCTGCTCAAAGACAGTTATCAAATTAAGATCGCCACAAGTGGACAACGTTGCCTAGAGTTATCTCAAAATAATCCTGCACCAGACCTTATTTTGCTCGATATTCAAATGCCCGAGATGGATGGCTATGAAGTGTGTCGACACTTGAAAGCTGATGAGTACACGCGTCAAATTCCTATTATTTTTGTCACTGGAAGAGATCAAACCGAAGATGAAGCATTGGGTTTGAGCCTAGGTGCAGTGGACTACATTACTAAGCCTTACTCCTCTGCCATCGTTGAAGCCCGTATCGCCACCCAAATTAAACTTAAACAACAGAGTGACGAGCTACGTCGTCTCGCTACAGAGGACCAGTTGACAGGTCTTTACAATCGTCATTTTTTGATTGATGTCGCCGCTAAACGTGTTAGTCAGGCTCATCGGCACAAGCTAGCACTGTCAGTGCTGATGATAGATATCGATCGATTTAAAGCAGTGAATGACGAGTATGGCCACAATGTGGGAGATGCTGTACTGCGTGAGGTGGCTGCTATTTTTAAACGTCAAAGCCGCAGTGAAGATATTATTGCCCGCTTTGGGGGGGAGGAATTTGTTATTCTGCTGGATAACTGTGATTTAGCTAAGGGAAGTCAAAAAGCCGAAATATTGCGCGCTAGTCTTGATACTTCTGAGATACAAGGTTTGCGAGTTAGCGCGAGCTTTGGCCTCGCACAATTGCGTAGTAATGGTGAGACTTTTAATGAGTTATTGCATCGCGCTGATGAGGCGGTATACAAAGCTAAAAACAACGGCCGTAATAGAGTTGAGTTGGCCGACTAGTCATTCAGTTGAAAATATAACAAAACTGCTCAGCAAGTTTACGCTATCATTCTTTCTAAGAGGGAGTCCCCCAGTTTTATGACTCGTCTCATAATCTGTTGGTAAGGCTTGAGGTTTTACAGCTTCTTTCTAATAATAAGGAAATTGAAGTCTTACTATAGTCTACAAAAACCACTGTATTTGTGTGTTTTCAAGTGCTTAGATTGCGGAATGTTTTCTCTGAGAGACTTGAGCTTTATCCTCGATTACACGCGGAAGTAATGAGTGCTTTGGGTAAAACCTCCGGGCCATTGAGAGTGCGCAATAAAGGTGATTTGGCTTGTCGTCTGTTTTAGTTCAATAAACATTGCTGCAAGCTGTCGTTATGAGCACTCATTTTTAATACCGCTTGTTCAAAACGTTGCAGTTTTCGAGTGATTTTCTTTTTTGCTAAAGAGTCAATGTAGCTACAAATAGGAATAAAATCTGAATTGCCAACATTATCAATAAGAATCAGGCGTCCTTCGTAGGGGGCAGTTTTTTTATACAAGATATTCTTTGGTGATAATGTCATAGTGATAATGGACTGTTGATAGAGCTCTTGTTTAAATGTCGTGATGGCCTGGCTTATGCTTGGGTTTTCCTTACGATCGAGTTGCTCATGAGAAAGATAATGCTCGAGTGTTTTTGAAACCTCGCCATCGTAATCTCTGATCAAATCAAAAACCGCTCCTGCACCCATATTGGTTTCGATGACACCGTGGAAACGCGGTAGTATGTCCCAATTAATCCCTTTCTTTTGTAGACGTTTGTAGTAACTTTGCTCGCGCTTGCTCTCTGATAAGTCGCCGGCGACAACAATCTTGATACAGAGCTGAGCATCTTTGGGATGGATATAACATTCGCGGTGTAAACCTTTGCCGATGAAGTATGAGGTGTTGAGTAGAATCATTTTTTCCTAAGGTTTTAATAGGGTTGTGGGCGGCGTTGATTATAAACAATAGTGCTATACGGGCCTATCGCTGCATAAGAGTCTTTCGTGACAGTGTATTTTTGTCTTTCCTCATAGGTCGGTTGAGGCTCTTTGTCCTTAAAGCGCCAGGGTTAGGGCAAGGCCCTCCCATTCTCCATCGAAGTGAAACGTAAAAGGCTGGGGAGCTCGTGTCAAGTATCGTATTGGTGTCAGCTTGTCGAGAGCCAGCTTAAAAGTCGCTTGTGAGCGTCAATTCAGAGCCTTTGAGTTATCTGTATGTGTACTTTAATCAGTGTTGTTACAAGAGAACCTTGGTTCAGCGAGTCAGCGCGCATAATAGCTTTTTCCAGTTTCGTGGATTGGGTGTTAAGCGTATTAGGGTGCCGGTCATTTGATTTTCACCACTCAGATTTAAGCAGGTAGGGATATTCAGCTCCACTGGTTTTAGCAGACGCACAAGCAAGCGCAATTCAGTCCATCGTTAGTTTGGGCAATGATAGCGGTAAATACCCAGGGTATCAGCAGGCGTTCTGAGCCCTTTAAGTTAAGTAGTATGAATCCTTTCTTTCCAAATGCTTTGTGCTGTGGGTGGTGATCACAGCATTGTCAGGGCTGTTATTGTTTTGTTTCGGAGTCAGTAATATTCTTGCCGGCGTTTAGCTTGGCGGGTTAGCATAGGGTGTGACCATATAGACTTTAATGTTAACCAATAGGGAGAAAACGATGTCAGCAACTGAAATAGAAGGGGTAATTACACTTTTAAAAGCCAATCCACTAGGGGGCACTCTTGACGAAATGCGTGCCCAGTTTGATGGAATGGCTTCACCTGTGGCAGATGACGTGGAGGTCAAGGCTGTCGATGCTGCGGGAGTGCCCTGTGAGTTGCATACACCACCTGGGGCTGATACCTCGCGAATTATCATGTACGTTCACGGCGGGGGATATGTTATCGGTTCTCTAAGCAGTCACCGCGCAATGGTTGCTGAATTGGCTCGTGCGGCAGGTTGTCAGGCTTTGGCTGTTGATTATCGCTTGGCGCCTGAGCATGTTTATCCGGCGGCGGTTGATGATTCAATTTGTGCTTACTTGTGGCTATTGAACGAAGGTTACAGCGCCAACAAAATTGTTATCGCCGGCGATTCTGCGGGTGGCGGTTTGACAGTTGGCACCTTGGTTGGCTTACGCGACGGCAAACACCCATTGCCTGCGGCGGGTGTTTGCATATCCCCTTGGGCTGATCTTGAGGCCACCGGCGAAACCTATCAAAGCCGTAAAGATATTGATCCTATGGTGAACTACGATCTCATTGCGCCAATGGGTAGAATTTATATTGGTGAAGGAGATATTCAGGCACCAACTGCATCGCCAATTCACGCGGATCTCACGGGTTTGCCGCCCCTGCTGATTCAGGTGGGTTCTGCTGAGGTGCTATACAGTGATTCTGAAACGCTGACGAATAATGCCAAGTCGGCGGGTGTCGAGGTGGTCCTTGAAGAGTGGGAAGACATGATCCATGTATGGCATTTGTTCTTTCCCCAATTGAGCGATGGTCGCAAAGCGATTGCGCGCATTGGTGAATATGTTAAAGAGAAAACAGCGGTGTAGCTCAGGTTCGTCAACGGTCCAAGGCCCTGGCTGGAAACAGTGCAGGGCTTTTTTAGGATCGTGTTTTAGTCGGGCTTTTTAGCAACGGCGATGACGGCAGGCCAGGGCAGACTCATGGGCCCAGTTGATCCTTCAACGGCGTTCACAATATCGCTGTGGATCTTGTCCCTGCTTTTCGTCTCCTGGGCCTCAAGTAACATTGCTGTGCGAACGGTACTTTTGTAAATAATATCGAGCAGGGCTTGCCCTGAATTTGGTTGCCAGTGAAGTGTTAATTCACTGATGGTGATATCGCTAAAACCGGCTGTAGCAAGGGCCCTTTGACTTTCAGCGGGTTCGCTGAAGCGGAAAAAAGGGGGTGCCTCGGGCAGAGGGACAGACATTGACCCGTGACGAGAGATGGCACCGAGTACCAAGTTAAAAAAAGCATGTTTTTCAGGTGGAGCCCACACCGTAAAAGCAAATTTACCCCCGGGCTTAAGTACCCGCCAAGCTTCGCTAATGGCTTTGTCCGGCTCTTTCATATGCAAGAGACCAAAGGGACACACGGCGGCATCAAAAAAGCCGCTGGGGAAAACCAGGTGCTCTGCATCACCTTCATAAAAAAGAGCGTTGGGATAATTGCGCGAGGCCTCGTCGATCATACCCGCTGAAAAATCGACTCCCGTCGCGATCGCCCCCCTTGCCTGAGCTGCTCCTGCGGTATAACCGGGGCCAGTGGCGATATCGAGAAAAAGACTTCCCGCTTCGACCTCGACTGCATTGAGAAGGGGCTCTACGGCTTGTTGCGTTATATGGCCCGCATAGTCGCCATAGTCTCTGGCTTTTTGGTTCCAGCCCTTTAACTCAAGGTCCTTAAAAGATGCACTTGGTCTCTCGTCGCTAGTGTTGGTATTCATTACTCTTGTTTCCTGTTCTTGGTTTGGTGGAAATTCTCTCTGCCGTAGTGAACACGAAGCGGGATGTTAGAGTTTGTGAGCTTTTATTGATATGGCAAACAAGCCTTCGTTAACAGCACGAAATATCCGATATCTGATTTTACCAGCTCAAAGGGCAATATAGCGGTGCGTGTGTTTAAAATGTAGTGCTTGGTCTGCAGATGCGCAGCTTCCGATAGGGGCTTATTTGCAGGCAAATGGTTGTTTATGTTTTGTGGCGAGAATCGATAGCATTGCGACAATCGCGATGCACCAGACGATCATGGCGCCACTTGGCAAGTCTAAAAGCGAAGATAAAACCAAGCCAAGCCCATAGCCAACACTGCCGATAAAATAAGCGAGCAACAAGGGTTTTCGACTAGCCATACTGCCGAGAGCCGGAATAATTAGGCTGGCAAAAACCAGATAAACACCGACTAACTGCACTGAGCTGGTAATGGCTACGGCAAAAATCAGGTAGAAACCCAGGTGGTCTAGGCGCTGGCGCCAGCTCAATAGGACGAGTGAAATAACGCCTGTCACAAAAGCTATCGGCAAAAGTTGCTCCCAGGTGATCCAGAGAATTTGCCCAACGAGTAAATCTTTGAGAGATTCACCGCCGTGGGGGTTACCCGCCAGTAGTAGAATGCTGGCGGTGGCGGCAAGCACAAAAATCGCACCGATGAGAGCTTCCTGATACGCCTGATAACGCTTTTCCAAAGCGTTTAAAACCACCGCTGCGATTAAGGCAGTACCTAGAGCTGCCACTTGCACCTCCCAGCCGTGCATATCCCAGCCGAAGCGATAGGCTGCAATGACCCCCAGTCCTGCAATTTGGGCAATTGCCAGATCAATAAAAATAATGCCGCGTTTAAGGACTTCCCGGCCAAGGGGTACATGGGTGGCCAGCACCATCAGGCCGGCGATAAAAGCCGGCCCTAGGATGCTGAAATCGAGGCCCTCAAGATTCATGAAGCCGCACTCAATAACGGCTGTAAAAGTCTGTTGAACCAGTCGACAAGGCCTTCTTCTTTAGTGGGGCTAAAGGGCAGGCTAACTACACGAAGCCCTGTTCTCTTTGATAGCCAAAGAGCAGGTTTGTCATTTTGGTAGTCCGCGTGCAAAATCATATCAGCGGGGTTCACAGCTAACTGATTAAGTACTTCGCCTAAATGACTACTACTGGGGGCAATACCCGGGCGCGATTCCAGCACTGCTAGTCTTTCCAAGCCCAACCAACGCTCTAAATAGACCCAATTATTGTGATTGACGACAATCCGTTTGCTGCGCAATCTCTTCGCTTGTTTTTCCCATTGAGAAATAGCCTTACTCCATTCTAGGGTAAACGCCTGCAGATTTTCCTGGTAGGTTTGTTGATTTGAGGGGTCAACGTCCATCAGGCTGGAGGCCAAGGCCACAGCTACCTGCTGAATGCGGTAAGGGTCAAGGTGCACGTGTGGGTTTCCCGCTGCGTGGATATCACCCAGACTGCGATCAAGCACCCCTGGTTTTTCAAGCAGAGATACATGATCTGTCGCCATAAAGTAACCCACTTGCCCGGGTTGAATTTTAGCGTTTCCCGATTTGCGCAGTAGTAAGGGAAGCCAGCCCACTTCTAGTTCGGCCCCTGTGCATACCAACAGGTCTGCACGTCGTACTTTGGCAATTAAGCTGGGTCGAGCCTGAATATGGTGGGGGTCTTGTTGAGCCGTGGTGGCACTATAAACTTTAGCGTCATTGCCAGCTAGAGAGCGTGTTAGAGCAGCCCATTCCGGTTCGCAGGCAAATATATTGAGTTGCCCATAGCTTGCGCTTGAACACAGCGTCAAGAGCAATACAGTGAACCAATGCCTTTTTTTCCATTGCGTAAACATGATTGCTTTCTCCTAAAACTGGTGGGCGCCGTGACTACCAAGACTCATGGTGTACTGCAGGAATAACTGGTGGTCAGTCTGTTCATAGGATTTATCATGGTTATATTGCAGGCGCAGGCGACTAAATTCACTGGGCAGCCAATCGAATGAAGCACTGTAGCGTTTCGGGGTGTGGCCTTCATTATCCAGTCCTGCTTCAACGAGTACGTCAGCGTCAGAACCCCTATTATTGCTGTCTAAAACGTCGTAGCGCAGCCCTGCCTGCCATTGTGGTTTGAATTTATACACCGTCTGGGCGTACCAGCCCTTTTGATGGCCGTCATAACTGGTCATTTCCGGGGGAGAGCCGCTACCTAACATGATCACTTCACCGTCTTCTTTGCGATCAAAATACTCAAATTGAAACTTCAGCTGCTGGCTATTTGAATTTCCATTCGGAGCCCACTTGTAAACTAGGGAAAGCGCATTGATTTTACTGTCGCCACTGAAAGAGGGTGTTTCAGCTTCACCGCCATCGTGCTCGTGACCGCCGCTATCTCGCCCCTCGACCCCATTGGCTTGCCAGTGGCTTAAGCCCAATTGCCAGCTTTGTGAAACACCAATATCTCCCCCGATATGGGTGAAGGCTGTCCAGGCTCCGATGCCATTGCTGCGGCCGGAGGCGGGAAAACGACTACCGCTGAAAAGCTCCGCACCCAATTGCCAAAAAAGATCGGTCGGCGCAAGCCAAGTCATTTGTACACCGTCATCAATTAACTGATCGCCGAATAGCCCCCGGTATATCAATGGGGCATCGGAAAAATCCCATGTGTGAGCATGTTGCTGATTGAGGTAGCCAATCTCTGACAAAAAGCGGCCCGCTTTTACATTCACTCCATCACCCAAAGCCAGTGTTTGAATAAAGGCTTCCTCTAACTCAGTTTCTATTTCACCCTCGTGATCATCAAAGGCGAGGGTCAGTTTGCCAAAGAACTTGTCATCAATATTGGCGCTCATAACGAGTTCACTATGGCCTACCGAAAAGCCTTTTTCTCCAAGACCCGCTTCGTTGCCCAGGGCAAAGCCCGGGATTTCATAACCTTCGGGGTTGTTGTCAAAGCTCGCAAAGCCCCCGTCAAGAATGAGGCTGATTGCCGGGTTAAAGCTGTTTTGTCCTGAGGCTGTAGGCCCGGAAGCCTTGCTTTGTTCTACCTTTGCGGCGAGCTCCTGGGTTTGGTTGTTGGCCTGTTTTGCACTTTGTTCTGCTTTTAACAAGCGATCTTCCAGAGCTTTAATGGCCTGTCCATATTCTTTTTTAAGTGCGTCGAGTTGCTGTTTCATGGCTTCAGTTTCACTGTCAGCCAAAGCCAGGTTTGAATGTAATAAAGCGGCTGTTATTGCAGCCATTAATAATGGTTGACCCATGAGTACCTCTCCCATAAATGGAATACATTAGCCCCAGGCTTAAGCGCTGGTAGCAGTAAGAATTCTTATTTATTACTTTGGAAAAGGCGGTGCGCGGGAGAGGTAGGGAACTATGGGCAGGTTTGAAAAAGCCCTGAAAAAACGTGCAGGAAGTAATGTATTGCTTGAGAGGGGCGCTATTTTTACAGTGTGCAAAATTAAGGCATTCCCCAATTTTTCACACTGTAAAAATATTTGGCAAGACTGTTTATTATCGTGGGAAAGGTGTTCTATTGAGTGAGCAAACACGCCAAGTTGCCCTATAAGCAATACCATGCTTATAAGCGCTATTTGAATAGTGGCGTGATTTCGTTTGATCATTTATTTGGCTGAGTTTCTCACAAAGGCAGAGTATGAGGGCTCGTGCCCTTAACCGAAAAATTCTAGCACGACTAGCCCGGTGTAGAAAGGCCACCATTGACGCTAAGGGTTTGCCCGGTGATCGCATCGGACGCAGGGCTGGCAAAAAAGGCAATGGTCTCGGCAATATCTTCACACTGCACATCAAAAATCATGCGTTTTTTTAATTTATCGAGCATGCCTTTTTTGTGATTGCCGGCAGCATCTTGCTCATCTTGCAGCGGTTCTGAGCTGTCCCCCCAACGAGGAATGGCGTCGGAGATAAAACTCATCGAGACGGCGTTAATACGGATCTTATCGCGCCCCAGTTCACGGGCGAGGGCCCGTGACATTTGCATCATGCCTGCAGTAGAACCGCCGATCATCGATTCTCCCACGGTGGCGATGCGCCCGGCATCGGTGCCGACGAGTACGACTTTGCCGCCTCCCGCCTCCGACATATAGGGCGTTACAGCTTTCAGTGCATAGGCGCGGGTGAGCCAGTGGGTTTTAATGTAATAATCGAGATCCTCGGTGCTCATTTCCTGAAACAGGCGAAAGGGCAGGGAGTCCTGGCTGGCGCCGGCACCACTGGCGACGAGAATATCAATTTTACCCAACTGTTTGACGATGTTGTCAGCCATTTTTTTCATGTCATCGGCCTGAGTGAGGTCGGCTTGCTCAAAAATTGCAGAACCTCCTGCGGCAATGATTTCCTCAACTACTGTATTACCAGCTTCTTTATTGCGTCCATTGACGACGACAGTGGCACCGAGGCTGGCGAGTTTGTGGGCGCTGGTCCGGCCAATATAGGCTGTAGAGCCGGTGACGAGCGCGACTTTGTTTGACAGATCGAAACTGGCGAGTGACGGTGTTTGTGGATACATGTCGATTGTGACCCTGTGGTGTTTACGAAGCCTGCGAGTCTAAAGGACGGAACCTTATCGGAGAAGGGCGTAAGCGCGACTGTGTGGTTTTAAAGAGTATGGTTTTCAATCAGAGATATCGCCTAGAATGTGGGGTTACTCTTATAGATGAGCTTGAGCTTATAGATGAGCTTGAGCTAACTGCTGCTTACAACTTGCAAAAAACACTAATTAGTGGGGGTTTTATGTATTTAACACAAACACTGCGACGTTCGGCCCAACGGCGGCGATCTGAAACTGTTTTGGTCTGTGGTGAGAAGAGTGTTACTTGGGGCGATTTTGAAAACCGCTGTGCTCGCTTGGCCGCCGGGCTTGTTGCTTCAGGATTAAAACCGGGGGACCGAGTGGCTATGCTGTCTCACAACTGCGTCGAATATTTCGAGTTTAGCTTTGCCGTGCCTTGGGCGGGTGGTGTTGTTGTGCCACTGAACAATCGACTGGGCAGCGAAGAGTTAAATTACATCCTCGATGATTCGGGTACACGATTATTACTTGCCGATGTGCATTTTAAAACGGTGGTTGATGGCTTTTTACCTCAACTACCCCACCTTGAAAGGGTGGTCTATTTTGACCCTGAAAATGTAAATAATGATTACGAAACGCTGATTAAAAAACATCAAGCTCTTCCAGACCAACAGCGTGGCTACGAAGATAGTGCCGGTATTTTATACACCAGTGGCACTACCGGGCGCCCAAAGGGCGCAGTCTTAAGCCATCGCAATTTGATTGCCAATGCCATGGGAGCCTCACTGAATTCGGGCCTTAATGAAGAGACTGTTTATCTACACGCCACGCCTCTATTCCACGCCGCGGGGGCCTCGCGGGTGTACAGCATGATTGGCGCAGGCACGACGAATATTATTCTTCCTTCATTCGATGTCGAGGCACTATTGGCGGCTATCGAGAAGCACCGTGTTACAGCGCTACTTTTAGTCCCCACCATGATTAATCGTTTGGTTCATCACAAAGATTTACATAAATTTGATTTATCGAGCTTGCGTAATATTAGTTACGGCGCCTCACCTATGCCGCAAACAGTACTGAAAAAAGCCCTGGAAGAATTGCCTCATGTCTCCTTCACCCAAGCTTATGGCATGACAGAGCTGTCCCCGGCCGCGACTTTTCTCGAGGCCCGTTACCATGTGCTCGAAGGCCCTGATGCCGGTCGTCTGGCTTCCTGTGGGCAGCCGGTTTTCAATGCCGATGTGCGTATTGTCGATGACAACGACCAACCTTTGCCAGACGGTGAAATAGGCGAAATTGTAGTCAAAGGGCCCATGGTGATGCAGGGTTATTGGCAAAATCCGGAGGCCACCGCCGAGGCTATTCGCGATGGCTGGATGCATACGGGCGATGCTGGTTATTGTGACAGCGAGGGTTTTTTCTATATTGTCGACCGGATTAAAGATTTGGTGATTACCGGAGGTGAAAATGTCTCCTCCGTCGAGGTTGAGAACTGTATCTATCAGCTGGATGCAGTGAGTGAATGCGCCGTATTCGGTATTCCCCACGAAGACTGGATTGAAACCGTGCATGCAGAGGTGGTTCCCAAAGCGGGTCACGACATTAGCGAAACTGAGATCATCGCCCACTGCAAACGACAGATGACAACGTTTAAATGTCCGCGCAGTGTGGTGGTGCGCGATGAGCCTTTGCCGATCTCAGGCACCGGCAAAATCATGAAAAATGAACTGCGTAAGCCCTACTGGCTGGAGGCTAATCGTAAGGTTTAATATCTGACCTAGTGTGCTGACTTCAGGATTTCTGAGATCGACCGTGGGGCCTTATTCCCTTCTCAGGGCCTAGTTTGGGCTAGATGCCAGTTAAATATGACGCCACGATAATAATAATCGTTAGCTAATGATAATCATTTGCATTTAAGTTCTTGGCTATGTAGTATTCCTTGCGTTTGCAGGGCTGGGCTAAATCTTTCCGGCACTTATAGCAAAGACTAAAGACTAAAGACTAGGAGATTTAACATAGATGAAAAATATCGTGACAGCCGCAGTTCTTGGCACAACCCTCTGTGTTACTACGTCGCTTTTTGCCGATGAAAAAGCCAGCGAAGCCGTATCAATGGCGCAAATTATGGAGCTGTTAAAAAGCCAGCAACGTGAGATCGAGGCCTTAAAAAAACAGCTCGCCGAGACCAATAAGCAGGTCGTCATCAGTGAACAAAAAATTGAAGCTACCGCAGAGACTGTAGAGTCTGTTGCTACTGCCAGCGAGGGTTACGGCAAAGTCGCCGCCTGGGCTGACAAAACCCATCTCGGTGGTTATGGTGAATTACACTACAATGACAAAAATGGTGGTGACAACCAGATCGACGCCCATCGCTTTGTGCTTTTTATAGAGCATGAGTTTACGGATAACGTGCGGTTTTTTTCTGAACTAGAATTGGAGCACTCTATTGCTGGAGAGGGTAAAACAGGTGAGGTTGAACTGGAGCAAGCTTACATCGAGTGGGATTACGCCAAAAATCATAGCGCCACCTTTGGCCAATTCCTTATTCCTGTCGGCTTAATTAATGAAACCCATGAACCCGACACCTTTTATGGCGTTGAGCGCAATTCCGTCGAGAAAAATATTATTCCGGCTACTTGGTGGGAGGCTGGCATTATGCTGGGCGGTGAAATTACCCCTGGTTTTAACTATGATCTGGCAATGACAAGTGGTCTGGAAACTCCGACATCGGGAAAAAATGCCTATTTGCCGAGAAAAGGTCGTCAGAAAGTGGGTAATGCCACAGCTGAAAACTTTGCTTACACGGGGCGCTTGAAATATACGGCCATAGCTGGACTTGAGCTGGCCGCAACGTTGATGTATCAGGACGATATTGCTCAGGGTATGGGTGGGGATGATGCCAGTGCATTCTTATGGGAGGCTCATGGGGTTTATCAAGTGGGTGATTTTTCTCTACGAGCACTATACGCCATGTGGGATATCGAGGGTGATGATGCCGAGGCCCTGGGTCGTGACGAGCAGGATGGCTGGTACATAGAGCCCTCCTACAAGCTGACACCGAGGCTGGGTGTCTTTGCACGTTACAGCGAGTGGGACAATAATGCGGGTGACAGCGTCGATACTGAAATTGAAGAATGGGATGTAGGTCTTAACTTCTGGCTGGTAGAAAATGTTGTCTTTAAGGCCGACTGGGCCGATCAGAGAAATGGTGAAGACAGTCTTAACCTAGGTGTCGGCTGGAGTTTCTAATAATTACACACGACCTCTTAGCTATTAAATTGTCGATTAGGGTTGCCCAGAGGAATCACTTTTGGGCACCTTTTTTATGTCATGAAGAGTGCGATGAAATTACTTAACCAAGTGGCCGTTGTGTTTTTTTGTTTTTTACCCTTAAGCGCGGTGGGCAAGGGGGTTTATATGACCCCGGAAGAATTTCTAGCGGAATCTTTCTCTTCCGCGCAGCCCTTGATTCAATCGTTGTGGTTAACGGAAGATATTCGCGATAATGCCAAACAAATATTTAATCACGTTTATCCTGGGTTACGTATTCGTTACTGGCACGCTGGCCAGAAGGAAACTCAACGCACGGCCTGGATTATCAATGAGATCGGTAAAACTCGGCCTATCACTATTGGCATTGCGATCTGCGGAGATAAAATTGAACGTGTACGTATTCTTGAGTTTCGTGAAAGTCGTGGTGGAGAAGTGCGCATGCCATTTTTTACCCGCCAATTTGTCGGCCTGAGTTTACTGCCTTCAAAAACTCAGCTCAGTAAAAATATCGATGGCATTACCGGCGCCACACTGTCCGTTAAAGCCGTGAAAAAAGCGGCGCGTTTTGCCCTTTTTCTTCATCGTTTGGTTACCTATGATGAAATGGCTGGTAAAGAACAAGTAGCTGTGGATATGGTCGCGTTGCCGTGATACCTCGCGCCATTTATATCTTCTCGATTCAAGATGTTTGCTAAATCACTCAAGCTGTGGCACGGGCGTATGGGTGTGCTCGCCGCTGCTTTCGTGTTGCTATTAGCCGTTACGGGTCTTTGTCTCAATCATGTGTCGAGTTGGGGTCTTGATACTCAAGCGCTACGTTCACCAACTTTGCTGTCCCTCTACGGCATGGCAGAAACCGGAGAAGTTGTTAGTTACCCCCTTGATGAAACCTATATCAGCGAGAGTAATGGCCAGCTTTTTCATCAAGCTAAAGAAATCGGCCGCTGCGAAGGCTCTCTTGTTGGCGCACTGGCGTCGAGCTCAAAAACGGCCCCGCCAATTATTGTTGCATGTGGACAGGAGTTACTGCTTTTTTCTTCAACATTTCAACTGATAGAAAAAATTGGTGTGGCTTTTGGCTTGCCTGTTGCAGTACAACGAATAGGTCTTGTTGATAACGCGCTACTTGTTGACAGCAGTAGAGGGTTGTTTTTTGCTGACCTTAATACACTGAGTTGGACGGCGGTAGAAAAGGGCGATATATCACTTTCTAGCCAATGGTCAGAAACAACTCCAACACCAGAAATTTTAAGCCAAGAACTGTCTGAAAGTATCGATAGAGAAAATATTACCTATGAGCGCCTGCTGCTCGATATTCACAGTGGGCGTATATTTGGTGAGTGGGGTATCTATCTGATGGATGCCATGGCCCTCTTGTTCATGGTACTTGCCATTAGTGGTTTAGTGCTTTGGAGCAATGGCCGCAAGAGGTAAAATGCAGATTTCCACAGCGTGGCGGCTTAATTACAGGAATCAGTTTGTGATTGTGACGCTATTGCGCATCAGCTTATTGCAGGTGTCTTTGACGTAAATAATATAAGCCATTTTCGAAGCGTTCAAATAGCTGATCCACCCCAGGGTGCTTAACAGGTTCGCCATAAGGGTCGGCGATCAAGTTTTGTTGGGCAACATACGTGGTGTGAATCGCATTGTCGACCAGCACGTGATACCAAGGCTCATCCCTTGGAGGGCATGATTTTGCCATTTGCTGATACCATTGTTCACTGAGCATAAACACTGGGTCGACCTCATAGATTACGCCGCGATAGCCAAATAAGCGATGTTGGATAAGCTGGCCAATAGTGAATTTGGATGATATGCACATAGGTTTTTAGGTTTCATCTTCATGTCTTGCTTGGACAGCGGGAAAACCGCTAGCGTCAACCGTTATATCAAGGGAAATGGGGCGGCAGCAAACAAAACAGTCCTCAATATAATTTTGTTCATCTTCAGAGCAGTCGATGACTAGCTTGATGGGCTCGCCACAGTAAGGGCAGCTGGTATTGATAGTTTCAAGTAAAGACATAAGGGTATTTGTGGCTTGCCTTTGATTGCGGTAATAGATGAGTGACAGAAAACGGGCGCCGCCATCATATTGGGTGATAAATAACGATTATGACACCTAGGTTATAGTTGATCATCACTGTGGATGCAATTGCGCTTAAATAAGAGTGTATTCAAAATTTCAGGTTTTGCCAGTCACCGGATAAATTGAACAGCCCGCTACTTTGCGCTTTAATGTCTGGCTCAGCGGCGGGGCCGTTGCTGATACTTACTATTTCCATTTACGGAGGCGAACATGGCAGAAGCATATATTGTCGGTGCATTGCGCACGGCGACAGGTAAAAATAGAGGGCGATTAAGCCAAACACACCCGGTTGATCTGGGCGGTATGCTAGTCGATGGTTTGATCGATCAAGTTGGCATTGATCCCGAAAATGTCGATGACTTGATTTTTGGCTGTGTTTCCCAAAATAGTGAACAGGCCGGTAACGTGGCGCGCAACGTAGCATTGGCTTCGAAACTGGGTGAATCAGTGCCCGGCGTTTCTGTTGACCGTCAGTGTGGTTCTGCCCAGCAGGCGATTCACTTTGCCGCTCAGGCCGTAATGTCTGGAACACAGGATGTCGTGATTGCCGGCGGTGTGGAGTCCATGAGTCGGGTGCCCATGTTCTCGAATATTTCTGATAGTGCTGAGAAGGGTCGCGGCATGCCCAAAAGTGAACGCCTTGAAGAGCGCTACCCGGGTATTGAATTCAGCCAGTTTATGGGCGCTGAATTACTCGCCTCTAAGTATGAACTGACCCGTGAAGAACTGGATAACTTTGGTTATCAAAGCCATATGAAAGCAGTGGATGCCACCGAGTCCGGTCGTTTCCGCGAAGAAATTATGCCCATTGAAGTGACTCTTGAAGGTGGTATTTCTTTCACTCACGATGCCGATGAAGGCATTCGTGCTAATGCCAGCCTTGAAGCCCTCGCGGGTCTCGAGCCATTGGCTGAAGGGGGGCTGATTACTGCCGGTTCTGCCAGTCAGATTAGCGATGGTTCAGCGGCTGTGATGATGGCCAATGCCGATGCTGTTAAAAAATATGGCTTGAAGCCTCGCGCCCGCATACATTCACTGGCTGTCGTCGGTTCTGATCCAGTAATTATGCTCGAAGGTCCCATTCCCGCGACCCAAAAGGCCCTCGAAAAGGTCGGTTTAAAGATCGAAGATATCGATCTTTACGAAATCAACGAGGCCTTTGGTTCAGTCCCTCTGGCCTGGGCTAAAGCGGTTGGCGCTGACCTCAATAAACTCAATGTTAATGGCGGGGCGCAGGCCAATGGCCATCCGTTGGGGTGCACAGGTGCCAAGCTAATGACTACGCTATTGAACGAGCTTGAGCGCCGTAAGGGCCGTTATGGCTTGTTGGCAATTTGTGAAGGTGGTGGTACTGCGAATTGTACTATCATCGAAAGACTTGATAGTTAAGCTTAATCGCAGATAAAAAAACCCGGAAATTTCCGGGTTTTTTATGCCGTCTACCGTAGCCGGTTACGACAGTCGGTTTTTAACTCGCTGACTCTGGGCGATAAACCTTAATTGGGTGGTAGCTTTTTTGGTAACCCGGCTGTTTACTCCAGGGCACGCCAGCTGTCGTGCCGCCATCGACGGCAATGGTTTGGCCGGTGACGAAGGTTGAGCGCTCGCCGGCTAGCCAGCAGGCCATTTGCGCAATATCGTCGGGCTGGCCAACGCGGGGTATGGGTTGCTTGATTTTGTAGTCGATAGTGGGTGTCTGATCAGCGCGGCCGACGGTGTTAGTTGACAGGGGCGTGACGATAAAACCAGGGCAAATCGCGTTAACGCGAATATTATCTTCACCCACTTCAAGGGCAACAGACTTGCTTAAGTGCACAACGGCTGCCTTGCCGACAGAATATAAATGGGGGGTGTGGCCACAAACCAGCGCAGCGACGCTGGCGGTGTTGATAATACTGCCGCCCCCCTGTTTTTTCATCACGGGAATACAGTGTTTCATGCCCAGGAACACACCTTTAACCAGTACATCCATAGTAATGTCGTAATCTTCTACCGGTGTATCTTCAAGGGGACCGATGGCACCGCCAAAACCGGCGTTGTTAAACATGCAGTCGAGCCGGCCCCATTCGCTAACGGCTTTATCGACCGCTGCTTTTACCTGCGCTTCCTGACTGACATCGGTTTTGATAAATACTGCTGCTGCCCCAAGCTCATCGGCGAGGGCTTGGCCTCGCTCTTCCTGCATGTCGGCGATAACGACTTTTGCCCCCTCACGAATAAAAACCCGCGTCGATTCCTCTCCGATACCACTGGCGCCGCCGGTGATGACAGCCACTTTTCCGTCTAACTCTCCCATGAAATTGTCCTCATAATTAAAGTGTTGGTGTATAAATTTGGGGCTTGATAAGAACAGTTTGAATAGTGGGCGTCAAACAAATATCGCAGACGTGCGCACTTTGAGTTGTCCCACAGACTTTTCTTTGTGCTGGCTTTGTGTCGATAATCGGACAACAATACTATGATGATAAAGATGCTTTGGTAGCTCTAACCAAATACTTGATGTTGGGATGCCTGATTATCACGATGGTGTTAGCTAGAGTGGTCATTTCCTTTAGGGGGTGCCTGCGAGGCCGTTGTCCATACTGACGATGAGGCCTTTAATTATTTTTTCTCCCAGTGTCGTTTTTACTTTTGCAAAGGGTCTGAGTACTTATATTATTTACATCTGGAATTACCTCTGCCTGAATGTTAGTTAACTGAACCCGATAGCGGCGTGTCTGTCGCGTAAACAACCTTTGGGGTGTACCTTCGTAGTGATATACCGGGTGTGCGCCACATATTTAAAGCTTTGTTGGGGTGCGAAGGACTTGTGGTTTATTCAATCGTTTGGGCTACAATCAAGGTCTAGGTGAGTTGCCCGGATGGTCTTTCTCCCCCCCCTTTTTTTTTATTCAGGGGCAACGGGTGTGGTCCTAGTTTGAATTATGCTTATCTAAAGTGGTCAGATAAGAGCAACCCCTATAAAAGAGCCGATAATGAAAGTTCACGTTGATTTGTGTTTGATCCCAATGGGTGGTGACGCTTCAGTTTCTGCAGAAATAGCTGCCTGTCAGAAGATATTTAAAAAGGCTGATCTGAACCACCAGCTCCATGCCTTTGGTACTAATATTGAGGGAGAGTGGGATGAGGTGATGGCTGTGGTAAAAGCGTGTCACCAAGATGTGCATAACCTGGGGCGTGTTCGCGTCACTTCAACGCTGAAGGTAGGTACGCGTATCGACAAAGAACAAAGTCTTAGTGACAAGGTGGTCAGTGTCACAGCACGGCTCTAGCTTTACTGTCTGACCCTTTATATTACGCCTTGTTTTGTAGGGTAAAACTATGTTTCTAAAATGGTTAGCTGGTTTGATAAGTCTCTTTATTGCCCTAAGTTCTATCAGCTTTTGGGTGAATGCCTCTATAGACGAGGCGTTTTTGCAAAACCCGAATCGAACGCCAGCTTTTGTGGCGCGTGATGCTTATCGCCACCCCACTGAAACGCTGGCTTTCTTTGGTCTTGAGCCGGCAATGACAGTGGTTGAAATTTGGCCGGGGAGTGGCTGGTACACAGAAATACTCGCTCCCTATCTACAGGACGGTAAACTTTACACGGCTCACTTCGCCAAAGACTCCCAAATCAACTATTTCCTTAAATCACGCCGCGCTTTTGAAGAAAAGATTGAGGCCAACCCCGTGTTTTACCGGACGATAACGTTGGCTGAATTCAGCCCAAAAATGAATCGACTGACGGTTCCAGATGCCAGTGCAGATCTAGTGATAACCTTTCGCAATGTCCACAATTGGTTGCATAGTGCAAATGAGGCAGATGCTTTTGCACTGTTTTATAAAGCCTTAAAACCCGGAGGTGTGCTCGGTGTGGTTGAACATAGAGCAAGGCCTAATACCAGTTGGGAGAGCATGAAGCAAAGTGGTTATATGACTGAGGCCTATGTCATCGCACTTGCCGAAAAGGCTGGTTTTGTACTTCAGGCCAGCAGTGAAATTAATGCCAATCCTAAAGATACTGCAGACCACCCCGAGGGTGTCTGGACGCTGCCACCCACCCTGCGAGTAAAAGGTATGGATCGGGCTAAGTATGTCGCTGTTGGTGAGAGTGACCGTATGACCCTACGCTTCAAAAAACCGCTTTTAACGTCCACTGAGTCGAGCAGTCGGTGATTGAAATTCCAGCCTCTGACCTTGCCCCTGAAACCCTACGCGCGGTTATCGAGAGTTTTATTATGCGCGAGGGCACGGATTATGGTGATACCGAATACAGTCTCGATCATAAAGTCGATCAGGTTAGACGTCAGTTAGATCGAGGGGAAGTACTGTTAATGTGGGATGAGATGATCGAAAGTTGTAATCTCATTACAAAAGCTCAATGGCTGCGCTACATAAAAGAGAGTGGGCAATAACCTCGGTGCGACTGATAATATTTATCGAGACGGCGCTATATCGAGAATATCCTGATATAGCGCTTCATAGTCATTTGTCATGCGCTTGGCGTGGAATTTCTCCAGGACTCGCTGGCGAGCATTATTGCCAATCGTAGCTAGTTGCTCAGGGGTTTGCCCGGCGATGACAGTAATGACCTCGGTAATATTATGGCCGTCTTCAGGGTTAATTAACCAGCCACAGCTACTATCACTGACCACTTCCTTCATGCCGCTCCTGTTGGATGTGAGGACGGGGCGCCCCGATGCCATGGCTTCGAGTAGTGCTAAACTAATGCCTTCGCGCAGGGAGGGCAGTGCAAATACATCGATATTTTCTAAGATTGACGCAATGTCTTTGCGGTAGCCGAGAAATAAGACGTGTTTACCAATCTGTAGAGAGGCCACTAGATCTTTTAATTCCTGCTCCAAGGGTCCCGTACCAATAATGATCAGAGAAATATTGGCCGTGTTCTGACAGGCTCGGGCGAAAGCTTCAATAAAACGCCGATTGTTCTTGACCTCTGATAGGCGCCCAATTGTGGCGAAGAGCCTTTTTCCGCTGTGTTGTTCGCCAAAAAGTGTTTCTCTACGAGCCTCTCTCGACACCCCTGTGCTTTGGGTAACGAGATAAGGTGTTGGGTCCATACCATTTTGAATGGCTACAACTTTTGTTGGGTCGAGACTCCAATTCATCGCGACTAAATCTTCAGCACAAGTTTTCGAGACACAAACCAGTTTCGTCAGGCGTTTAAAGATAAACCAGTTCAACAGTCGCCGCGAGGAGCTGACTTTGCCGTTAACGATGCCGTGCAGTATACCAATGACCTTGGGTTTTCTACGGGTCAGCAATGCCGCACAGACGCCAATAGAGATGGTGCGTCTCAGCTGGCAGGCCAGTAGTTCGACATTCTCTTCATCAATTAATTTTGCCAGTGTTCGAACGGTACTAAATTGAGTCCAGTTGACCGCTTTTTTGTCGAGTTCGAGATAGACTGTACGATCGACCAAATTCTCTGCTGAGTTTTGGCCATCGGGTTTGCCACTGAGATAACAGACGATAGTGCGCACTTTCTTACTATCGCGGGGCACCATGGCGTCAAACAAGGGGTAGCTGCCTTTATAGCGTTTAACGACGTGTAAGAGGGTTTGAGTCATGGGCGAATAATAGCCTTTAAAAAAAAGTCATGTAACCCAACAGGACCAATTTGTTGGCAAGCTGGGGATTCGCGCGGTTTTATTTTCTATCTTTTTCGAACGGCTTTGTGAGCAATGAAATAATTAGAATTATAGAACGCGCTTGAAAACCCACAAATCGGCCCTATTTATGGCCTGCACCTAAATATTTGTGGTGCTGATCAGTGATTCGACTATGCGGGCCACTGTCAGCATAGAATTGTAGGCTTAAATAGAATCGAACAAGCCATTGAAACCATTAGCGACGACACACGAGGAGATCTGCATGTCCGCCACTCAGCAAGCCGAAACCATGGGCTTTCAAACAGAAGCCAAGCAGCTTCTACATTTGATGATTCACTCCCTCTATAGCAATAAAGATATCTTCCTGCGAGAACTAATATCCAACGCCTCCGATGCCTGCGATAAATTGCGTTTTGAAGGTTTGCAAAAGCCCGAATTACTGGAAGGTGGTGATGAGCTGGTTGTCCGTATAGAGGTCGATGACGAAGCTAAGACCGTGAGTATTATCGATAACGGTATTGGCATGAGCCGTGATGAAATTGTGGCTCATCTAGGCACCATCGCGCGTTCTGGCACGGCAGAATTTTGCAATGCCCTCAGTGGTGACGAAAAGAAAGATTCCCAGTTAATAGGGCAGTTCGGTGTTGGTTTTTACTCCGGGTTTCTAGTGGCTGACAAACTGGTGGTCGAGTCTCGTGCCGCTGGAAAAAACGCGGACGAGGCCGTGCGCTGGAGTTGTGACGGTGAAGCGGAGTTCACTGTTGAAAATATTGAACAGGCTGAGCGTGGAACGAGAGTCATCTTGCATCTTAAAGACGATGCAAGCGAATACGCGAGTGATTGGCGTCTGCGCAGCCTGGTGAAAAAATATTCTGACCATATCGCAGTGCCGGTTGAAATGCTCAAACCGACACCACCGCCAGTAGACGGCGAAGAATCAGAAGAGGATATTGTCGACGTTCCTGAATTCGAGCGAGTGAATACTGCCACTGCTATGTGGACACGCCCGCGTAGTGAGCTTAATGACGAGGACTACATCGAGTTTTACAAGCATATATCCCACGATTTTCAGGACCCTCTGGCGTGGAGTCACAACCGCGTTGAAGGCAAATTCGACTATACCAGCTTGATTTACATCCCTAGCCACGCCCCTTTCGACCTTTACAATCGCGATGGCGCTAAAGGCTTGAAACTTTATATTCAGCGCACGTTTATTATGGACGACGCCGAGCAATTCCTGCCGATGTTTCTGAGGTTCATCAAGGGCGTGGTCGACTGCTCTGATTTACCCCTCAACGTGTCGCGAGAAATTCTTCAAGACAGCCCAGCAGTCGATAGCATTCGCTCGGCGCTGACCAAACGCGTGCTCGATCAGTTGGCAAAAATAGCTAAAGAGCAGCCTGAGGGCTACAAAAAAATATGGGAAGCTTTTGGTTCGGTCCTAAAAGAAGGACCAGCCGAAGATTTTGCCAACAAAGAAAAGATTGCCGGTCTACTGCGTTTTGCCAGCACCCGTGATGGTGAAGAGCTGGTTTCATTGGCCGACTATGTTGCGGCCATGAAAACCGGCCAAGACAAAATTTACTACCTCATCGCTGAAACCGATGTCGCCGCGCGCAATAGCTCTTACCTGGAAATCTTCCGAAAACAGGGCATTGAAGTACTACTGCTCAGCGAGCGGGTCGATGAGTGGACCATGTCGAGCTTGCAGGCGTTCGATGGCAAGCCTCTACAAGATATTAGTCGTGGTGAACTCGATTTGGGTGAACTTGGTGAAAGCAGTGAAGCGAGTGACAAAGAAGGTGCGACGATTAGTGATGATCTGCTGGGACGGATTAAAACGGTGCTTGCCGACCAGGTTGGCGATGTGCGCTCAACTACGCGTCTTACTTCATCACCGGCTTGTTTAGTCCTCGGTGAGGGCGATGTCGGCCCGCAAATGCGTAAAATCCTCGAAGCTGCTGGCCAACCTGTACCGGAGACTAAGCCTGTATTGGAAATCAATCCTGACCATGAATTGCTTGCACGCTTGCAGGATGAACAGGACAATGACAAGGTTGAAGATTTGGTTGGCGTGATGTTTGATCAGGCGGTACTTTCTGCGGGTGAGCAACTGGAAAACCCTGCTTTGTTTGTACAGCGCCTCAATCGCTTATTATTTAGCTAGGACCGTTAATTAATACGCTAAGCGGCACAGGGACGTGCAGCGCCATCCCCACTGATCGGAGCTCTTTAGAGAGCCGGTCAGTGGTTGCTGATAGTGGTTGCTGAACAAGTTTTCCTGGGGATATTTTGAAGAATCGTAAAGTCACTGTGCTAGGTGGTGGCAGTTTTGGTACCGCCATCGCCAATATGATTGCCAGTAATGGCCACCCAGTTACCCTCTGGATGCGGGATGCTGACAACGCTCGCCACTGTATCGACAGTGGTGAAAATAGGGCTTATCTGCCGGGTTATAAACTTGACCCACGGCTGCAGGTGAGTGCTGATCTTGAGGCTGCCCTCAATGGCGCGTCACTCGTTTTTTTCTCCATCCCCAGTAAGTCCTTTCGGGCAGTCTGCCGGCAGGTGGCGGGCCTGATTGGAGCCAAAACCATTGTTGTCAGTACCGTTAAAGGCATTGAGGGCGACAGTTTTAAATTGATGAGTGAAATTCTCGCCGAAGAGCTGAATGAGCCTCGCATTGGGGTTATCAGTGGCCCCAATCTAGCTCAGGAAGTTGCCGCTCAGGAAATTACTGCAACGGTCATTGCCAGTACCGACAAGATTGTATGCCAGACGGTACAGGAAGTGTTAGAGACAGCTTTTTTCCGTGTTTACGCCAACAGTGATCGATACGGTGTGGAACTCGCTGGTGCGCTAAAAAATATTTATGCCATTGCCGCCGGTATGGCTGCGGCGCTGAATGTTGGGCAAAACACAGTGGGGGTGTTGATTACCCGCAGTTTGGCAGAAATGACTCGCTTTGCCGCACACCTAGGGGCAGACCCCATGACTTTTCTCGGGCTCAGTGGTGTGGGTGATTTATTCGTGACCTGTGCCTCCGAATTGAGCCGCAATTACCGTATCGGTTATGCTTTAGGGCAAGGGAAGAGCCTTGAGCAGGCTGTCGAAACGGTGGGGCAGGTGGCCGAAGGTGTTAATACGACGCGGATTGTTAAAGAAAAGGCGGATCAACTGGGCATTAATATGCCTCTCGCCAATGGTCTTTACGATGTCTTGTTTAAAGGTGGCTCGCTGCCTCGGGTGCTACTAAGAGTGATGCTTTCTGAACAGCTGGATGACGTTGAATTTCGGGTTAACCGCTAGTGTCTACAGCCGTCGTTACAGTGCGTCCCGTGCCCTCCAGCTACTAACCTCAAGAGGCCGTTATGGATTTATTTTTTCTTCGCCATGGTGAAGCCGAATCTCACGCCGTCAATGATGCCGCGCGTTGCTTGACCCTCGGTGGAGAGAGGGATGTGCAGGGGGTTATCGCATCACGCCGAGCTGAGCTGGCTGCAATTGACATTATTGTCACCAGCCCCTATCGGCGGGCACTGCAAACGGCAAAAATAGCGGCTCGGGTGTTAGATTTTGAACGAGAATTGCTTGTCACTGGACAACTGGAACCTGGCGCAGAACCGCAGGCGCTGTTCCGCTTTATCGACGATCTTGACGCTCGGTCAGTATTACTGGTCACCCATCAGCCATTAGTGGGTAATGTAGTAAGCCTGCTCAGCGGTGACACTGATTGTTTGGCCACGGGTACGGCCAATTTGGTGGCTTTACAAATGCAAGCGCCGGTGCCAGGTTTTGCCGATATGCTCTGGACAGAGATTCCCGGCTGAGACTTATCCGGGCTGCCCATGGCCTGAAAGCCCCCTATAGTGAAACGAAATCCGTGATACCAAAGTTCAGGCCTGCAATGACAACGAATGAAAGCCCCAGCCAATGACACCAACACGAGCAACGCCGTTAAACAACTTTATTGAACACCGTTTTGATAACCACGGTATTAATCTAGCGGCAGTGGAGTGGGGTGATCCCAGGGGCCTCCCCGTTATTGCCCTTCACGGTTGGTTAGATAACGCCGCGAGTTTTGCGCCTTTAGCGGCAAGGGTGGAAGGGGTACGTTTGATTGCGCTCGATCTCGCCGGCCATGGTTTGAGCGACCATCGCTCTCTCGATAACAGCTACAATATTTGGCAAGACGTCGCGGATGTTTATGCGGTTGTAGAGCAACTGGGCTTGGACACCTTTGCTTTACTCGGCCATTCACGAGGGGCCATGGTTGCGACACTGACCACAGGTACTTATCCTGAGCGCGTCAGTCATCTTGGTTTAATCGATAGTTTTGTGCCCCAGGCCAAGAGTGAAGTCGACGTACCCGCGCAGTTGGCCCTGTCGATAGCTGATAAAAACCGACGTCTGCGGCGCGAGCCGCGCCTATATCCCTGCCGTGATGAAGCGCTTGCCTCACGTACGAGCCGTGGTGAAACTCGCCTATCGCTGGCTTCAGCTAGTCTTATTGCCGATAGGGGTTTGCGCCGAGAGGGTGATGGTTTTCGCTGGCGTGCGGATGAAAAATTAAAAGTGGCTTCAGAAGTTAAGTTAACGCCCTCCATTGTTCAGGCTTTTGTAGAACGTATCCAGTGCCCGAGTTTACTGCTGCTTTCTGACTCACAAAGAATGGAGCGTTTTTATGGTATGGAGCAATATGTAAAGACGCTCATGGTCGAAATTATAGAAGGTACTCATCATTTTCATATGGAAGAAACTGTTGTGCCAACTGCCCAGTATTTGAATTCTTTTTTTGGTCTGTCGGGTGACTGAGTCTGTCGCCACACCCTGCATCGGTATCTGTTCATCAAGTATGGGTGATGACGTGTGCCGCGGCTGTCACCGTTTTGCCCACGAAGTGGTGAACTGGAATGGCTACCCTGAAGAGCAACGTGTGCTTGTTTTCGAGCGGCTTGACGCTTTATTAGTTCAAATTTTAACGAATAAAATACAGCTTCTGGATATTGCCCAATTAAATACAAAATTAACGGCAACAAATATCCCTTTTCGAAAACACAGCGACCCCTATTGTTGGGTTTATGCCTTGTTGAAAAAGACCCGAGGGGAGGGTATCAAAACGTCCGAGTGGGGCTTTCGGCGGCTATCTACTTATACTGACATACCATTGCCGCGTTTTTATGAAGAGCTTGAAGGAGAACTATATCAACTCTCGCTGGCCCACTATCAGCGCTACGTTGCGCCGGGTATCGCGGCGGCTAATAAACATTCAAATAACTCAAATAACTCAAATAACTAAGGCAATAACTGGAGACACTACAATGTTTAAACTTTACGGCTTCCCGGTGAGTAATTACTACAACATGGTAAAACTGACCTTACTAGAAAAGGGCTTTGAGTTTGAAGAGGTTATCACTCGGCCCAGTCAGACAGATGATTTTTTGAATAAAAGCCCCATGGGTAAAATTCCCTGTCTAGAAGTTAAAGAGGGGCCCTTGAGTGAAACCAATGTAATTTTCGACTTTCTTGAAGAGCTTTCCCCTGAGGTCCCCCTCTACCCTGAGGATCCTTATCAGCGTGCCAAGGTTCGGGAATTGAGTAAGTCGATCGAGCTCTATTTAGAGTTGGTGACGCGGCAATTGTTGGGCGTTGTTTTCTTTGGTGCGCCAGCCGACGAGGTGTTAAATGAAAAAGTCGGTGCCGAGCTCGACAAAGGTGTGGCCGCGCTGAATCGCCTCCTTATTTTCTCACCTTTCGCCGCTGGGGAACAAATGACATACGCTGATTTCATGCTCTACTACACAGTGACTCTAGGCAATATGGCGACAAAAAAAGTCCTTGGGAGAGATTTGTGCGATGAATTACCGGGCCTTGCTGCCTGGTTGACCATGATGGACGGCAACCCCCTGGTGCAAAAGGTTAATGCCGACCGGGATATCGCACTCAAGGCCATGGCTGTATGAGAGCTTTACTGATTGTGTTGGAGCGAGCCAAACCTTGACGAACCTCGATGAGATTACAGCTTTTCTACCCTGCGTTACCCCCGACGCGTGGGTAGAAGCCGCCCTTCAACAGCAAAACATACTGTTGATAGATCACGCCAACTGTGAGAAAAAAGCGGCTAGCACGGCGCTTAATTTGATGTTTCGCTATATCGAGCAATATCAGTTGCTGCATAAAATGTCGCGCCTAGCTCGAGAAGAACTACGGCATTTTGAGCAAGTGATTGCCTTGATGGAAAAACGCAATATTACCTATACGGCGTTACCGGCTGCTAATTATGCCAGTGAACTGCGTAAATTGGTGTCGACATGGGAGCCTCTGCGGCTTATTGATATTTTAGTGGCCGGCGCTTTGATAGAGGCTCGTTCCTGCGAGCGCTTTGCCAGGCTCGCCCCCCATCTCGATGAAGAACTGTCGGCCTTTTACTTTTCTCTGCTCAAATCAGAAGCTCGTCACTTTAAAGATTACCTAACACTGGCGCGCCAGGTAGCTGTATCTCACAGCGAACCGATCGACGTCGACAAACGGATTATTGTCTTTGCTGACAAGGAAAGACAATTGATTGAGTCACCCAGCGCGGAATTTCGTTTTCATTCGGGGCCACCCATGGCGTAGTTTTCAGTGGGTGTTGCACCGTCATTTAAATATCGAATGAAGACAGTGTTAGCCCTTTATCGTTAGCGCTGATAACCCAAGCTTTGCTTCCCCAGTCGCCTAGAACCATGCGCCGCGCAGGTGTGCCGTCATCGAGCACTAAGTCATGGCAGTATGGCCGGTGGGTGTGACCGTGAATCATGGTTGTGACACCGTATTCTTTCATCATTGTCGTTACGGTCGCGGGTGTGACATCCATAATGCTAGCGCTTTTATTACTGTTGCTGGCCATGCTTTTTTCACGCCCCTTAATGCCAATGTTCTGCCGGGTCTTCAGGGGTAGGTGACGTAAAATGCTCAATAGGATGGGGTTGCGGATCCGGCGGCGAAACTTCTGGTAAGCGATATCATCTGTGCAGAGAGTGTCACCGTGTAGTACCAGTGCCTGTTCATCTCCGATAGTAACGAGTGCATGGTCTGTTAACAGTGTGGCGCCAGTCTCCCTAGCGAAGCGTTTACCAATGGCAAAGTCACGATTGCCGTGGAGGAAAAAAAGCTGGGTGCCGCCGTCGGTGAGAGCGTGCAAGGCGCGAATTACCTGCCGAGAAAGGGGGGTCGGGTCGTCGTCGCCAATCCAGGCTTCGAAGAGGTCGCCGAGAATGTATAGCGCGTCGGCCTCGACTGCATGGGTTTGCAGAAAATTGAAAAAGGCTTGGTTAACCGCGGGCCTTTCAGGGCAAAGGTGGAGGTCGGAAATAAAGAGGGTGGTCAAAGGGGAGGTCGCTCCATGGATTTGCAACAACCGCCCCCGTTAAGCTTAACGCTCAGCGTAGGCGTCAGAGATAGAGGTTTTTTCAATGACCACAGTTTCAGTCGGCACATCTTGATGAGGGCCATTATTGCCAGTTGCTACTGCTTCAATTCTAGTGACCACATTCATACCGTCAACCACTTTACCGAAAACAGCGTAGCCCCAACCTTGAGGAGTGGGAGCGCTATGGTTGAGGAAGTGGTTGTCGGCAACATTGATGAAAAACTGTGAAGAGGCGGAGTCCGGTACCATAGTACGTGCCATGGCCAGTGTGCCGGTGTCGTTACTGAGGCCATTATCGGCTTCGTTTTTAATCGATTCGCGAGTGCTTTTTTCACTCATGTCTTCATTCATGCCACCGCCCTGAATCATAAAGCCGGGGATCACACGATGGAAAATAGTGCCGGCGTAAAACTCATCGCGACAGTACTGCAGGAAATTGGCGGCACTGATGGGTGCTTTGTCAAAATCCAGTTCAATGGCGATGTCGCCGTGGTTGGTGTGTAGAGTAATCATATGTGAACCTGCACTGTGGATGTAAATAATGGAGTAAAAACAACGTAGGGGGCGATAATAAGGGCTTTGCCTGAAGATTGGAATAATCAGTTTATCAAAGCTGGTTGAGGCCGTTATAATTCGCGCCTGATTTAACCAGCCGGGTTTCAATAGTGTGACTGCGGCTGCATTTCTGAGCCTGAGGGCGATTCACTTTATTCACTAACTGATGACTGACAATGGACGATTCTAGCCCTACCGATAAGCCGCTCAACTTTATTCAACAAGTAATAAAGCAGGACCTGCAATCTACAGTGATAAAAGCAGTCGTCACCCGCTTTCCCCCTGAGCCCAACGGTTATTTACATATTGGCCATGCTAAGGCCATTTGCGTCAATTTTGGGCTCGCAGAGGAGTTTGGCGGTATTTGTCGCCTGCGTTTTGATGATACAAATCCCGACAAAGAGAGCGATGAGTTTGTCCAGGCGATTATTGAAGATGTACGCTGGCTCGGTTTCCAATGGCAGGGTGAAGTGCGCTATGCCTCCGATTATTTTGCCCAGCTCTACGACTGGGCGGTGGCATTAGTTAATGAGGGCAAAGCTTATATCTGTGAGCTGACAGCGGAACAAACCCGCGAGTATCGCGGTTCGCTCACTGAGCCCGGTAAAAACAGCCCTTATCGCGATCGTCCTATCAGCGAAAGTCTCGACCTGCTCGAACAAATGCGCAAGGGCGAGATCGCAGAGGGCTTGATGACTCTGCGCGCTAAAATTGATATGAGTGCCGCCAATATCAATTTACGTGACCCCGTACTTTATCGTGTTAAGCGCGTGCCCCATCATCGCACGGGTAGCAAGTGGAGCATTTATCCTTCCTACGATTTTGCCCACGGTCAAGAGGATGCCATTGAAGGTGTGAGCCACTCTATTTGCACCCTGGAGTTTGCCGACCACCGCCCCCTCTATGATTGGTTTATTAATAATTTGCCCGTGCCTGCAAAACCTCGACAGTTCGAGTTCGGTCGTCTCAATTTAAATTACACGGTGACCAGCAAGCGCAAATTACGCCAGTTGGTTGAAGAAAATATTGTCGATGGCTGGGATGACCCGCGCATGCCAACACTCTCAGGTCTTCGGCGTCGCGGTGTGACCCCTGCTGCAGTGCGCGATTTTTGCGATAGTCTGGCGGTGGCAAAAACTGACGGCACGGTCGATATGGCCCAGCTCGATCACTTTATTCGCCACGACCTCAACGACAATGCGCCGCGCGCTATGTGTGTCCTCCACCCCTTAAAAGTGACCTTGACCAACTGGGTAAACGGCGAGGTCGAAACATTGAGCGCACCATGCCACCCCAATCGCGAAGACTTAGGTCAACGAACACTGCCCTTTGCCCGCACGCTGTATATAGACCGCGCCGATTTCAGCGATGATACAAGCCTGTCGCGCAAGAAATTTAAGCGCCTGGTTCTCGGCGAATTTGTTCGCCTGCGTAGCGCCTATGTCATTAAAGCCGATGGCGTGGTTACGGATGAAGCCGGTAATGTTATTGAAGTTATTGCCAGTATTGTGCCCGACACTGTCGGTGAAAACCCGCCGGAAGGCATTAAGCCGCGTGGCGTGATTCACTGGGTGAGCGCCGAGCACAGTATCGACTGCGAAGTACGCCTTTATGACCGACTGTTTAGCGATTCCGATCCCGACGCTGGCGAAAAGAACTTTCTCGATAGTGTGAACCCACAATCGCTCGACATCTTGCAAGGCTGTAAAGCGGAACAAAGCCTAGCGAGTGCCGGTCCGGAAGATCACTTTCAGTTTGAGCGAGAGGGTTATTTCTGTCTCGATAGCCGTTGTAGCAGCGAAGACAAGCCAGTGTTTAACCGCACCATTGGTTTGCGCGATAACTGGCAGCAGAAAAAATAGCTGCTTGGTGCATCTTATACCCCATGCGCTTAATGCGTAATTTAGTAACGGTGAGAGAAACGTAATTATGGCCCTAGAGTTGTACAACACCCTGACGCGAAAAAAAGAGTTATTTAAACCGCTAAGCCCCGGAAAAATTGATCTCTATGTTTGCGGCATTACCGTGTATGACTACTGCCACATTGGCCACGCTCGTGTGCTAGTTGCCTTTGACGCCATTACGCGCTACCTGCGTTCCCAGAGCTGGGACGTTAATTACGTGCGTAACATCACTGATATCGACGATAAAATTTTACAACGCGCCGATGAAAATCAAGAACTCTATACCGATTTAACCGCACGCATGATAGATGCTATGCACGAAGACGAGCGTGCGCTGGGTATCTTGCCCCCCAACCTTGAACCCCGAGCCACCAGGCACATGGACGACATTCTCGACATGGTGCAAACCCTGGTCGACAACCATTACGCCTACCGTGCTGATAATGGCGATGTTTACTACCGGGTCAAACGCTTCCCCGATTACGGAAAATTAAGCAATAAAAATCCTGATGAGTTGCTCTCCGGTGCACGGGTTGGTGTGACCGAGGCGAAAGAAGACCCCCGGGATTTTGCCCTGTGGAAAGCTGCTGATGAAAGTGAAGCGGGCTGGCCTTCACCCTGGGGTTACGGGCGTCCGGGCTGGCATATTGAATGCTCGGCCATGTCTACCTGCCTACTTGGCGAAACGTTTGATATTCATGGTGGTGGTCCCGATCTGCCTTTCCCCCACCACGAAAATGAAATTGCCCAAAGCGAGGCGGCGACCGGCAAGCACTTTGTGAATTACTGGATGCATGCCGGGGCGGTACGGGTCGACAATGAAAAAATGTCAAAATCGCTGAATAATTTTTTCACCATTCGCGATGTCTTACAAAAATATCACCCTGAAGTGGTGCGCTATTTTTTATTGTCCAGCCACTATCGTAGCCCCATTAATTATTCTGAAGATAATTTGATAGAGGCCCGACAGGGCCTCGAACGTTTTTATTTCGCCCTGCAAAACTTTGCCGATGTCGCCGCGACAGCACAGAGCGAGCTTGAAAACAGCCAGTACTACCAACGTTTCGTTGCGGCAATGGATGATGATTTTAATACTCGTGAAGCTTTCTCAGCCATGTACGATCTGGTTCGTGAACTCAATACCGTGGCCCGTAAAGACCAAAATAAAGCACAGGCATTGGCCGGTGAATTAAAAGCTCTCGGAGAAATTCTTGGGGTGCTACAGGTTGATCCCGAAGCGTTTCTCAAGGGCTCTGCCCAGGATGATGATGGTTTATCGGATACGGCTATCGAAGCTCTTATCGCAGAGCGAGAAGCCGCCAAGTTGGCTAAAAATTATGCCCGCGCCGATGAGGTGCGAGAAGAGCTAAAGCAACAGGGCGTTATTCTCGAGGACTCTCGCGAAGGCACCCGCTGGCGGCGGGACTAACTAGTATCGTGGCACTGGGGGCTTGCTTCAAGGCTTGCTGGGGTTTCTAAAAAATATACCTAATATACCTAAGCAGGGGGTAGTGTAGTCAATTATATTTCTTTTCAGACGCCGTTTCATTTTTAATAACGGTCTCCGACCTTGGCACATGTATAACATTCCTAGCTGAATTGGAATAGTATCAATGAACCACGTATTTAATCGGTAAACCATGGACTACCTTTGGATATTCATTGCGTTCGTTTGCGGTTTTATTTTTAAGCAAATAAACCTGCCTCCCCTTGTTGGTTACCTTGCTGCAGGCTTCGGACTGCATGCTCTGGGCGTTGAGCCAGATGCTTCACTTCAAGTTTTGGGTGATCTTGGGGTGATTTTGCTCCTGTTTACGATTGGTTTAAAGTTGAATATCGGCAGTTTGTTTAAAGCAGAAATTTGGGCGGGTGCCGCCGGTCATATGAGTGTAATTGTTCTACTCACTGTGGTTAATTGCACTGTTCTTGCCGCTTTGGGGCTTATCTAT
>JBFJYH010000024.1:0-38149 GCA_041622675.1 Porticoccaceae bacterium | reverse complement strand
CAGGAGTTTGGTTATACACAGACCGAGGTGGCCGAAGCTGTCGGCAAACCTCGATCAACGGTGGCTAATTTAATACGCCTCACAGCTTTAGAACCAGAAGTGGCGCTATTGCTGGAGCGTGGTGATATCGATATGGGGCATGGTCGAGCCCTTTTGGGGTTGGAAGGGACGAGCCAGCTTGAAGTGGCAAGAATTGTTGTTGGCAAAGGACTATCAGTGCGTCAAACAGAAGCCTTGATTCGGCAATGGCAAACACAGCAAAAAAAACCTACCGGCCCAACGAGCAAGAGCCCAGACATTCAGCGTCTTGAGCAAAAACTCTCAGATCAATTAGGTGCTGGCGTGGTGATTCAGCATGGTGGCAGTGGCAAGGGAAAAATGGTCATTCGCTATAACAGTCTCGATGAATTAGATGGAATACTGACACATATCAAATAATGTGGGCATCTTGTCATTTGATCAATCGAACTAAACAATAATTAAACAGCTAAGCGGTTGCTTGCTGTTTGCAACGTGACTATAATGCGCGCCCAAAGCGGCGAGGCATGGCAGTTGAGTCTATATGGCTATGTCAGTGGTACGCAACTTTAACTCTCGACTACGTCTCAAAAAGGTGTTGTATGAGGGGGGATTCTGCTAGTGGATGGCGGTTTAGATGGGCAGAGCGGAATTAAACTAGCATTAAGCTTTATCGGGGTGCAGTTAATTGTATGCCTCCTGATTGTAGTAAGCACGCTGGTAGTGTTTGACCGCAAAATGGCAGAAGCCGCATTGGTGGGTTGTATGATCAATGTGATAGCTAGTGGTTACTTCGCCATTGTCTCGCTCAAATTACCAAAAGGGGCAAGCCCCGGCATAATACTCGCCAGATTTTATGTGGGAGAGGTCGGGAAATTTGTCATTGTGGCTGTATGTTTCGGCTGGGTGTTTAAATTCCTGCCAGAAATAGTACAGGGACGATACGCAATTATATTGTTTGTGGCTTTCTTAATAGCGCAGGTGGCTTTCATAGTTGCGCCGTTAGTGCTGAAGAAAGGCTTTAACTAAAGTGGAATATTGAGAGCAATAGATGTCCAGCGAAACAATAACCTCACGGGAATATATCACCCACCATCTGACTAACCTGACCTACGGGCAACACGCCGATGGTACTTGGGGTTTAGCTCATAGTGGGCAAGAAGCAGCAGAAATGGGTTTTTGGGCGTTAAATGTTGATACCTTTGGCTTTTCGTTAGCTTTGGGTTTGATATTTATGTTCGTCTTTCACCGGGTTGCCAGGCGCGTTACCACCGGTGTGCCCGGGGGAATGCAGAACTTTGTAGAAATGATCGTCGATTTTGTCGATGACAATGTAAAGGGTATGTTTCATCACAAAAGCAATGTGATAGCACCGATGGCGTTGACCATTTTTGTCTGGGTGCTGATGATGAATATCATGGATTTAGTACCCATCGACTTTTTACCCAAGTTAGGCGAGCTATTTGGCCTGCACTTCCTTAAAGTTGTACCCTCAACAGACGTCAATATCACAATGGGCTTGGCCTTAAGTGTCTTCTGTGTGGTGGTGTTCTTCAGTATCAAGCAAAAAGGTTTGGGTGGCTTTGCCGCTGAACTGGCTTTCCACCCTTTCGGTAAGTTTGGTTTGCCGATTAACCTCTTTCTAGAAATTGTCAATTTGCTGGCCAAGCCCATCTCATTAGGTCTGCGACTCTTTGGCAATCTTTATGCGGGAGAAATGATTTTCATTCTTATCGCATTACTACCTTTCTGGATCCAATGGGCACTCTCTGTCCCCTGGGCCATATTCCATATCTTAATCATCGTGCTCCAAGCCTTTATATTCATGGTACTGACCATTGTTTACATGGCTATGGCGTTTGATGATCATTAAGATAAACCTCACTTCAACACTACTTTAAGTTTAGAGACACAACGGGAGCAACAATGGAAACTTCATTAATCTACCTTGCGGGCGCAATCATGATGGGTCTGGGTGCTGTTGGCGCAGCGATTGGCGTTGGTATTCTGGGCAGCAAATTCCTGGAAGGTGGCGCGCGTCAGCCAGAATTAGTACCTATGTTACGTGCACAGTTCTTTATTGTTATGGGCTTGGTTGATGCTGTACCCATGATTTCTGTTGGTATCTGCTTGTACCTGCTGTTTGTTGTAGCAGGCGGTTAAGTTAGCACTATTAAACAGTTATCTATAAACCTGAAGGGGTGTTGATGTGAATATCAATGCAACGATTCTAGGCCAGGTTATTTCATTTGCCATCTTTGTATGGTTCTGCATGAAGTATGTATGGCCAGCACTTATCGGTGCGATGGAAGAACGCAAGAAGACAATTGCCGATGGCCTGGAAGCTGCCGATCGTGCGGTTCGTGATCTTGAGCTTGCCCAGAACAAAGCACTAGACCAGCTGAAAGAAGCTAAGCAGGAAGCGGCATTAATTATTGATGAGGCGAAAAAACGCGCTAATTCGATCATTGAAGAGTCGAAAGATAAGGCGCGTGAAGAAGGTGATCGCCTTATCGTGTCTGCAAAAGCTGAAATTGAGCAGGAAAGCAATAAAGCACGTGAAGAACTGCGCACCCAGGTTGCCACATTGGCAATTGCCGGTGCAGAGAAGATTCTCGAGCGCTCGATTAGCGAAGAAGATAATCGCGACATCGTTGACGGCCTTGCCGCGCAACTCTAGGGGTAAACAATGGCTGAACTAAGTACATTAGCTCGCCCCTATGCAAAGGCTGCTTTCGAGTATGCCAATGAGAAAGGTGCGGTCGATCAATGGGCAAAAATGTTGAGCCTGTTGGCCGGTCTGTCGGATTTTGATGCGGTTGCTGAATTGATCAGTACACCGGATCAGACGCCGGCAGAAAAAGCCGAAAAATTGGTCGCTATTTGCGGTGATGGCTTGAATGAACAGGGCGCTAACTTTCTGAAGAATTTAGCGGACAATCGTCGTTTATCCCTACTGCCAGAAATACAAGTTCAATTTAATGTCTTTCAAGCAGAGCAAGATAAAACGTTGGATGTCGATGTCCTCGCTGCACGTGCAATGGACCAAGACCAGCAAGACCGTTTGGCTACCGCTTTAGAGCAGCGCCTACAACGGACCATCAACATTAGAGTCTCTGTAGACGCCACCCTTATCGGTGGAGCGGTTATCCGCGCAGGCGACACAATCATCGACGGGTCAGTAAGTGGTCGTTTGGCCAGACTCGCCGAAGCAATTAATCAGTAGGGTTGAGGAATAGAGAATGCAACAGCTGAAACCATCTGAAATCAGCGAGATTATTAAACAACGTATCGATAGCCTCGATATTAAAACTGAGGCTCGAAACGAAGGTACTATAGTATCCGTTTCGGACGGTATCGTTCGTATCCACGGTCTCGCCGATGTCATGTACGGTGAAATGATCGAGTTTGACGGCGGCCTTTATGGTATGGCCCTCAACCTTGAGCGCGATTCTGTCGGCGCAGTGGTACTGGGCGACTACCAGTCATTGGCTGAAGGTCAAAAGGCCCGCTGCACCGGTCGTATTCTCGAAGTGCCTATTGGCCCAGAGCTACTCGGACGCGTTGTCGACGCGTTAGGTAACCCCATCGATGGCAAAGGCCCCATTGGCGCCAAATTGACCGATGCGGTAGAGAAAGTGGCACCAGGTGTTATCGAGCGCCAATCGGTTGACGAGCCAGTACAAACAGGTTTGAAAGCGATTGATGCCATGGTTCCTGTTGGTCGTGGCCAGCGAGAGCTGATCATTGGTGACCGCCAGATCGGTAAGACGGCAATTGCCATTGATGCCATCATCAACCAGAAAAGCACAGGCGTTAAATGTGTATATGTCGCCATTGGCCAAAAGAGCTCAACAGTTGCCAATATTGTGCGCAAGCTAGAAGAACACGATGCCCTCGCGCACACAGTTGTTGTCGCTGCAACCGCATCTGACCCTGCCTCAATGCAATTCTTGGCACCCTACTCCGGTTGCACAATGGGTGAGTACTACCGCGACCGCGGTGAAGACGCCCTGATTGTTTACGATGATTTGACCAAGCAAGCTTGGGCCTATCGCCAAATCTCGCTGTTGCTGCGTCGCCCACCAGGACGTGAGGCTTACCCTGGCGATGTCTTCTACCTTCACTCTCGCTTGCTTGAGCGCTCTTCACGTGTCAACGCTGACTACGTGGAAAAATTTACCAACGGCGAAGTAAAAGGCAAAACAGGCTCATTGACTGCATTGCCAATTATTGAAACACAAGCCGGTGACGTATCTGCCTTTGTACCGACTAACGTAATTTCTATTACCGATGGTCAGATCTTTGTCGAAACAGATCTGTTCAACTCAGGTATTCGCCCGGCAATGAATGCTGGCTTGTCGGTATCACGAGTGGGTGGTGCTGCGCAGACTAAAATCATTAAAAAATTAGGCGGCGGTATTCGTTTAGCACTCGCGCAGTACCGAGAGCTAGCAGCGTTCTCGCAATTTGCATCTGATCTCGATGATGCAACCCGTGAGCAGCTCGAACACGGCCAACGTGTCACCGAACTGATGAAACAAGCGCAGTATTCACCACTGAGTGTGGCGGAAATGGGTGTTTCCCTATTTGCTGCCAACGAAGGCTACTTGAAAGCAGTTCCAGTCAACAAAGTCGTTGATTTTGAAGCTGCGCTGCTGTCTTACATGCGCTCTGAGCACGGTGACTTACTCGATAAAGTTAACGAGTCAGGTGCTTGGGACGACGATATTCAAGCGTCTTATAAAGCTGCTCTGGATAAGTTTTCTGCCAGTCAAAGCTGGTAAGAGGCCCTTTTTTTAGACAGTAGGTTTAGCGACGATCGGATTAATAGATTATGGCAGTCGGTAAAGAAGTAAAAACCAAGATCAATAGCGTTAAAAGTACGCAAAAGATCACCAGTGCCATGGAGATGGTCGCGGCGAGTAAAATGCGCCGCGCCCAACAGCGCATGTCATTGGGAAAACCTTACGCACAGCGTATCCGCGCCGTCGTTGGCCATTTGGCCAATGCTGCACCGGAATATCGCCATCAGTATTTAACAGAGCGCGAAGTCAAGCGCGTTGGCTATATCCTAGTCTCTACTGACCGCGGTTTGTGTGGTGGTTTAAATACCAACTTATTCAAGGCTCAACTCAAATCCATGCAAGCGTGGAGTGAGAAAGGTGTTGAGATAGACGTGTGTACCATCGGCAGTAAAGCCTCTGCCTTTTTTGGCAGCATCGGGGCCAATATTACCGCGACTGTTAAAGATATGGGTGACCAGCCGGCCGCTAATGAGTTAATTGGTAGTGTCAAAGTGATGCTTACTGCCTTTGACGAAGGTAAGATTGACCGTCTCTATTTGGTGTCTAACACCTTTGTTAACACCATGACTCAGCAGGCAACGGTTGAACAAGTTTTGCCTTTAGAGCCTGCAGATGACGACAAGTTAAAACATCATTGGGATTATATTTACGAGCCAGATGCCAAAGAATTACTCAGCGGCTTACTGGTGCGCTATATCGAATCACAAGTTTATCAGGCCGTTGTCGAGAATAAGGCCTGTGAGCAAGCAGCTCGTATGATTGCGATGAAGAGCGCTACGGATAATGCTGGTGACCTGATAGACGAGCTTGAATTGCTTTACAACAAAGCAAGGCAAGGCGCTATTACTCAGGAATTATCAGAAATTGTCAGTGGTGCAGCAGCAGTATAAAACCGCAAGGTGTTATCACTGCTTTATTAAATGAAACAAATTATCAGACTTAACGCCAAGGCGAAGAGGAAGTGTAAATGAGTAGCGGACAGATCGTTCAAATTATTGGTGCTGTAATCGATGTTGAGTTCTCACGTGACCAAGTGCCGAACATATACGATGCGCTAAACGTAGATGGCAAGGAATTGACCCTTGAAGTTCAACAACAGCTGGGTGACGGCGTTGTGCGAACCATTGCCATGGGTTCTTCGGAAGGTGTGAGTCGCGGTTTAAGCGTTTCAAATACAGGCGCACCTATCTCAGTACCTGTTGGTCAGGGAACACTGGGCCGCATTATGGATGTTCTGGGTAACCCGATTGATGAAGCGGGCCCTATTGATACCGAAAGCTTCCTGCCTATTCACCGCAGCCCACCCGACTACGCCGATCAGTCTTCAGCTATTGAATTGTTGGAAACCGGCATTAAAGTTATCGACTTGATCATGCCTATCGCTAAGGGCGGCAAGATTGGTCTCTTCGGTGGTGCGGGTGTTGGTAAAACTGTAACGCTGATGGAGCTGATCCGAAATATCGCTATCGAGCACTCGGGCTTCTCTGTATTTGCCGGTGTTGGTGAGCGAACCCGTGAAGGTAATGACTTTTACCACGAGATGAAAGAGTCCAACGTACTCGATAAAGTGGCCTTGGTTTACGGTCAGATGAACGAGCCTCCCGGCAACCGTTTGCGTGTTGCACTCACCGGTTTGACCATGGCGGAAAACTTCCGCGACGAAGGCCGCGATGTCTTGATGTTTGTCGATAACATCTACCGCTACACCCTTGCGGGAACCGAAGTATCTGCACTGCTGGGGCGTATGCCATCAGCGGTAGGTTATCAGCCTACACTCGCTGAAGAGATGGGTGTTCTACAAGAGCGTATTACCTCGACCAAGACTGGTTCTATTACATCATTCCAGGCGGTTTATGTACCTGCGGATGACTTGACTGACCCCTCCCCCGCAACCACTTTTGCTCACCTCGATGCAACCCTGGTACTGTCGCGTCAAATTGCTGAGCTGGGTATCTACCCCGCTGTTGACCCCCTCGACTCAACATCGCGTTTGCTCGATCCCTTGGTCATTGGCCAGGAGCACTACGATGTTGCCCGAGGCGTACAGACTGTATTGCAGCGCTATAAAGAGCTGCGCGATATTATCGCTATCTTGGGTATGGATGAGCTGTCTGAAGAAGATAAACAAATCGTTGCACGGGCCCGTAAGATTCAACGGTTCTTATCACAGCCCTTCTTCGTTGCTGAAATCTTCACCGGTAGTTCTGGTAAATACGTGCCTATGAAAGACACGATTTCAAGCTTCCAGGGCATCCTCAATGGCGATTACGACGATCTGCCAGAGCAGGCTTTCTACATGGTTGGTTCGATTGAAGAAGCTGTTGAACAAGCTAAAAACCTTTAATCTAGCAATTACTAGCTAAAGAGTACCTACTATGTCTATACCCGTACATTGCGATATCGTTAGTGCCGAAGAAGCCATCTTCTCTGGCATGGTTGAGATGGTCGTTACTACCGGTACACTGGGTGAGCTGGGTATAGCTTACGGGCACGCGCCTTTGCTCACTGGTTTATTACCTGGCCCTGTTCGCTTAATTAAAAGCGGTGAAGAAGATGAGGTGATTTACTTGTCGGGTGGTTTTCTCGAAGTACAGCCCGGTATTATATCTATCCTCGCTGATACGGCCGTCCGCGCCCATGACCTGGACGAAGCGGCAGCAATCGAAGCACAAAAGCAGGCTGAGCAAGATATCAAGAATCAGAGTGGAGAAATTAACTACTCTGTTGCAGCCTCGCGACTGGCTGAGGCAACAGCTCAGTTACGTACTATTGAAGAACTGCGTCGTAGGGCGGGCTCCAGTCGTTAATCAGTCCCGAACGTTCTACATTAAGGCAGCTTCGGCTGCCTTTTTTGTGCGCGATAGTGGGCCGTGTAATACTTAAAACTTGTCATTACAAATGCGGCTCAATTGCTAAAATTTGTATCTTAAGAGATTTATCACAGGAAGTAAGAGCATGTTACTCGATGTTTTAGTATTGGCAGCGGGTAAGGGTACACGGATGCGTTCTGCCCTACCCAAAGTTTTACACCCTTTGGCTGGAAAGCCCCTACTTGAGCATGTCTTTGATGCGGTAACAGCCTTAGATAAGGCGGCTGTCAATGTCATTGTCGGCCACGGCAAAGCGCAAATACAGGCAGCATTCAACAAAAATACAGTGCAGTGGGTTGAGCAAAGTGCCCAGCTAGGTACGGCCCACGCGGTACTTCAGGCCCTCCCCTTTTTGAGGGACGATGCAACAGTACTCATTGTCTACGGTGATGTACCCCTAATAAAAACCGCCACGCTAGAGAATATGCTGACCGGTGTCGATGATAATGCGATGTCCTTACTCACTGTTGAGCTTGAAGATCCTACGGGCTACGGCAGGATTGTTCGTAATTCACAGGGAGAAGTTACTGGCATTGTTGAGCAAAAGGATGCCGCACCTGATCAATTGAATATTGTAGAAGTTAACACGGGTGTTATGGCGATGACGGCTAGGGACTTAAAAGCCTGGTTGCCTAAAATTGAAAATAATAATGCCCAGCATGAATATTATTTAACTGATGTCATTGGTCTCGCAAAAGAAGCGGGTCGTCGTATCAATACCTATGTTCCTAAGGCTGTTGAAGAGGTTGAGGGTGTAAATAGTCGTGCGCAACTAGTTGCACTTGAGCGCTTTTATCAGAAAACAGTTGCTGAAAGATTACTGGATAATGGCGTGACTATTGTTGACCCCAGTCGTTTTGATTGCCGGGGCGAGTTAAGCACAGGTGAAGATGTGGTCATCGATATTAACTGCATCTTTGAAGGGGCTAACCAGCTTGGCAGCGGAGTCAGCGTTGGCCCAAATTGTGTGATTAAAGATGCGAACATTGGAGACAATGTAACAATCAAGGCTAACACGGTGATAGAAGGCCCGGTGACGCTTGAGTCTGATGTGCAAGTCGGCCCTTTTGCCCGCCTACGCCCTCATACTGTTTTAGCTGCCGGTGCTAAAGTTGGTAATTTTGTAGAAACTAAAAAAGCCAAGGTTGGAGCTGGCAGTAAAATCAGCCACCTAAGCTATATCGGTGATGCTGAGCTTGGCAGCGAGGTAAATGTGGGTGCGGGTACAATCACCTGTAATTATGATGGCGTTAATAAACATCTAACAGAAATTGGCGATGGAGCCTTTATTGGCTCAAATACGTCCCTAGTAGCACCTGTTTCTGTGGGTAAGCAGTCCACTATCGGAGCTGGTTCGACGATCAGCAGAAATGTGCCGGATGGCAGTTTGGCCATCGCCCGAGGCAAACAGAAAACAATTAATAGCTGGAAGCGCCCTGAAAAAACCTAAAGGACAAAACGATGTGTGGAATAGTTGGCGCGGCTGCGCAACGCAATGTCACAGGTATTTTACTCGAAGGATTAAAACGCCTTGAATACCGGGGTTATGACTCAGCGGGTATTGCAGTAGTCGATGCGAAAAAAGAGGTTTACCTGCAAAAAAATGCTGGCAAGGTCAGCGCTTTAGAGCAGGGTTTGCTAGGTAATCCACTACAGGGTAACCTGGGTATAGCCCATACTCGTTGGGCTACCCACGGGTCGCCGAACGACGTGAACTCTCACCCGCACAGATCAGAACATATTGCCGTGGTACACAATGGCATTATTGAAAACCATGAAGCCCTACGTAGTGAATTACTGGCGGCAGGTTACTCCTTTGTCTCTGATACTGATACCGAAGTTATTGCACACCTCGTTCATTTTTACAGTCGCAAAACACACTCATTATTGGACGCAGTTCTGCAGACCATCCCTCGGCTTGAGGGGGCGTATGCGCTAGCTGTCATGTCGTCCGATCAACCCGATACTTTAATCGGCGCTCGCAAAGGTAGCCCTTTGGTGCTGGGAGTGGGGATTGAAGAAAATTTTCTTGCCTCTGATCCGCTCGCTCTACGCCAAGTCACCGATCGCTTTGTCTTCTTGGGTGAAGGCGATGTGGTAGAACTGAGGGCCGGGCACTACCAGATTACTGATATAGAGGCCAACCCCATCGCGCGTGACATTGTGCAGATAAACCACGGCACAGACCACAGTGACAAAGCCGGTTTTCGTCACTACATGCTCAAAGAAATTTATCAGCAGCCCGATGTACTTGAGGCAACCCTGCAAGGTCGGATAAGTGATCGCCATGTGTTGGCAGAAGCTTTTGGCAGCGAGGCAGTAGAGATATTAAAGCAGGTGGAATGTGTCCACATCATTGCTTGTGGCACCAGCTATCACGCAGGCATGGTAGCGCGCTATTGGTTGGAGAGCTGGGCAGGCATTCCCTGCCACGTTGAAGTGGCCAGCGAATACCGTTATCGCAAAGTCGTCGTTCCCGCCAATACCTTGTTCCTCAGTATTTCTCAGTCGGGAGAAACCGCCGATACACTCGCCGCATTACAGGCGACAAAACAAGCAGGTTACCTGGGCAGTATGGTGATTTGCAATGTTGCTAACAGCTCACTGGTGCGCGAATCCGACTTGGCGGTTATGACCATGGCCGGGCCAGAGATAGGCGTGGCCTCCACCAAAGCCTTTACCACCCAGTTAGTTGCACTGCAGTTATTGTCCATCGCTTTGGCGCGTTTTCGCGGTGGTATTGATGAGGCACAAGAACAAGAGTTGGTTCAAGCTCTCCACCAGTTGCCGCAATTGTGCCGTGAAATATTGACCCTCGATAAAGAAATTGAACAAACATTCCAGAGTTTTGCCGACAAGCAACACGCATTGTTTTTGGGGCGCGGTGTGCAATACCCGATTGCATTGGAGGGTGCTTTAAAACTGAAAGAGATTTCCTACATCCACGCCGAAGCCTACCCCTCTGGGGAACTAAAACATGGCCCCCTGGCACTGGTCGATGATGATATGCCTGTGGTTGCCGTCGCACCGAATAATGAGCTGTTAGAAAAACTAAAATCGAATCTCCACGAAGTGCAGGCTCGCGGTGGGCAACTGTTTGTTTTTGCCGACAAGGCAGCAGGCTTTCACAACCAGCAAGATGTCACGGTTGTAAATTTACCCCATGTGCCATCGAGCGTTGAGGCCATTATCTACACCCTGCCCCTGCAGCTGTTGTCTTATCATGTGGCCGTATTAAAAGGCACTGATGTAGACCAGCCGCGCAATTTGGCGAAATCAGTGACCGTTGAATAAGCGTACGATGGTCAGTTTAGTTGTAGGTGGGTCATTGGTGAAGGGATACCTCCTGATGCTCGATTGTCAAAAGTTGATTACAAAGGGGTATGAGCTCAAGCGCCGTGGCCAAATCGCCAAGTGTTTTAAACTTGACGACGTGCTTGTGCCTATCGAGGCAATTTAAGTCGTGAACTTGAAGCCCTCATAACCGTTTTCAGCACAATCCTTCATACGTTGACGAAACTGAGGCAATGGCCCGGCGTACAACAATAAGGCACGGGGCTTACCCGCGACGTTGTCGCCCATAATCCATGAGTTAGTTTTGCTCAACAGAGTCTTATTGGCCTCTTCAACGGCGTGATTTGTCCAGGCAGTTTCGGCTGCATCGGTGGCTTCAACACAAGCCAGCTTTTCATTGCGCATGTACTCTATTAAATCACTCACCCAATCGACACTGACTTGGGCACAGCGGGGGATATTACAAAAAGCGGCATGGGGGCCGATATGAATAAACATATTGGGGTAGCCTGCCACCTGTAAACCCATATAAGTACGCAATTCTTTTGCCCATTTGTCCTTTATGCTTTCGCCATTGATGCCGCGTACGTCAATGCGTGAGATAGCGCCAGTGCCAGCATCAAAACCAGTGGCATAAATAATGAGGTCGAAATCAAATTCTTCTGTGCTGGTTTTTATACCCGTTGCAGTAACACGTTCGATAGGCGTTTCATTCAGGTCAACCAAGCGCACATTGTCCTGGTTGTACGCCTCGTAATAGTTGGTTTCCATCGGTACCCGGCGCTGGCCAAAACCGTGGTCACTGGGCACCAGTTTATCGGCAATAGCGGTGTCATCGACACGCTGGCGTATTTTATCGGCCATAAAATCTGAAAGCAGTTTATTAGCTTTCATGTCGGTCATAATTTCAGGAAAGTTAGCCAACCAAATTGCAAAGCCCTTTTCTTTATAGAGTTTTTCAAATAAGGCGTTGCGCTCTTCATCGCTGACATCGTAAATAGAACGTGGGTCGAACTGGTGAACAAAACCACCGGAGGTGGAATCACAGGCTTGAAAGATTTCTGGGTAAGAGGCCTTCAGTGCCGGTTGCTCGGCGTCAGTAATAGGGGCATTACCTAAAGGTGAGGCCCAGTTTGCCGTGCGCTGAAAAACCACCAATTCTTGCGCACCTTTAGCGATATGGGGGATAGCTTGTACGGCGCTGGCACCGGCACCAATCACCGCTACCCGCTTACCGTTATAGACGGATTTATCACCGCCCAAACCGTTGGGGTCATGGGGCCAGCGAGCGGTGTGAAAAGACTTGCCTTTAAAGTCGTCGATGCCTTCAATATCAGGATATTGCACCGCTGATAATACACCCGTAGCCATAATCAAAAACTGACAGCTTGCCTGCTCGCCATCGTCGCCTTCAATTGACCACTGACTATTGTCTTCGTCGAATACGGCAGTGTTGATGCGGGTATTGAACTGTATGTCGTCGCGCAAACTGAACTTATCGGCGACATAGTTGAGATAGGCAAGGGTCTCTGGTTGGCCGGCAAAGTGCTCACTCCAGCTCCACTCCTCAAGTAATTCCTGTGAAAAATAATAAGCGTAGGTATAACTCTCCGAATCAAAGCGACAGCCCGGGTAACGATTCCAGTACCAGGTGCCGCCAACACCACCCGCTTTGTCAAAAAGCCGCACGGAAAACCCCGCCTTTCGTAAACGGTAGAGTTGATAAAGGCCGGATACACCGGCACCAATAATGATCGCGTCGTAATGCTTGGGTGAAGACATGTTAGCGCTCCCTGTCAATATATTAGCTATTATTATTTATAATTGATGGCAACAGGTTCGCACCCATGGGTGCTCAATGTCAATAATAAGTAGGTTTGCTGATTTAATTTTGTCAGATAGTTAAAGTAAACACTTTATCAAGGATTTTCATTCGATATATAATTTTTCAACGGTAAAAACTGGAGGTCAAAACTTTCTTGAAAAGTTTTCTATGTGGCGTTGTATAGTTAAAAAGTGAGAAATAAAAACTGGATAACAAGCTAAAAAACCGATTTATATTTTTATCAAAGTAAATTATTGATATGAAAGGCTAGGGTATAAAACCATTAAAATTGGCTATAAAAAACTCTAATGCTATTTTTATTCTAGACGAATTTAATACTTAATGTCGTAAGAATAATTCCGAAAAACGGCGTTTTTTTCGGTCAATTTAAAAACCTTTTAATAAGATCTTACTCTTTAGTAAATCATGCGTCTTTATTAATGGACTATAAAAACAAATGTTACCTTTTTTATCCATGCCATAGTTTACTATTAGTGCATTTGATTCGTACTCTTTTCCCTTGTGATCTAGCCAATATACGATTATTTTTACATCCTTGTGGTAAAGTTCTAGTGGCCCATTTTTAATTAGTTCACCGTCTGCAGCAAGTCGAGGTCCGAGGTCTTCTTTCTTGAACTGAATATGGCAACTTTTAGATTGCCCTGCTGGTATAGAAAATTTGTCCTGAAAATTAGGATTTGGGGAAATCCAACCAGAGTTACTATTATTTAAAAATGCGCAGTCTAATTTTGTGACTACAATATCTTTTGTTCCCGTATTCATTAAGATAAAATCCGGAGTCATGCTTATATGATCCACTCGTACCAACACGAATCCTATCTTTTGCCTTATTGCTGTCCAGTAAAAATTAAACAGACTAATTAATTAATAAATAAAGTTACTGTTGCTATACCATCGCTAATAGTCAATTTAATTCCCAACAGGCAACTATACATAACCAGAATTGATTGATTAGGCAGAACTCTTTCCAAGCCCCTCAATTCTCCCTCTCACCTGCTCTAAAGAATACCCTGCCTTAGCCGCCGTCGCTAAAAGCTCATCAGCACTCTGGTTTTTTGCCTGCGATAACATCCACAAAATCGTACAGCGGGTGCCGGTGCGGCAGTGGGCAAATATGGGGCCATTATTATTCTTAGTGCAGGCGGCGATAGTTGCGCCAAATTGTTCGGCGTTTTCATCAGTAATTGCCGTGCCGACAACGGGCTGATAAATATATTGCAGGCCGTGGGCTTTGGCGGCAGCTTCTATTTCGGCGGCTGGGGGTTGGTCTTCGCCCTCGCCGTCGGGTCGGTTGTTGAGAATGACTTTAAAACCCTGGGCGGCAATGGCGGGAATGTCGTCTTTGGTGATTTGAGCGGCGACGTGGAGCTGGGGTGTTAGTTGTTTGCTGTCCATTTTTTTATTCTCTTTTTGAGTGTGTGATGAATGGCGTTGCTTGTATCAAACTATTTATTTTATGCGCAAGCTATCGAGGTTTTTCTGCAACTGCTGTAGGTGTTCTTCAAGCTGTGGGCCCTTTTGTTGGGCGACGCCGATGGCCAGCACATCGATAACTGCGAGGTGGGCGATGCGCGATGAGAGGGGCGTATAGATTTGAATGTCTTCTTCCACATCAATGGTAATGGGGATGGTGGCGGCATCGGCAACCGGCGATTGGCTGGGTGCCAGGGCGATGACTTTTGCGCCTCGGGCTTTGACCAGTGCGATGGAGTCGAGCAACGCTTTGGTGCGTCCCGACTGAGAAAAGGCGACCACGACGTCATCGGGCGAGAGGGAGGTCGCCGACATGTTTTGTAAGTGGGGGTCGGAGTAGGCGGCGGTCGCTAATTGCAGGCGAAAGAAGCGGTGCTGGGCATCGAAGGCCACGGCGGCGGAGGCACCAAAACCGTAGAATTCAACCCTTTTCGCGGTGCACAGTGCTTGCACGGCGCGGTCGAGCATTTCCAGGTCGAGGTTGTCGCGTACCTTTAATAGGCTGTCCACGGTGGAGTCGAAGACTTTAAAAGAATATTCCGCGGTGGAGTCGCTATCGGTAACGGCAATTTGGCCGATGCTGGGGCTGGATGCCAGTTGTTGGGCCAGCGCGAGTTTAAAGTCTTGAAAGCCGTGGCAGCCCACGGCGCGACAAAAGCGCACCACAGTGGGTTCGCTCACCTCGGCCTGCTGGGCGAGGTCAACGATGCGCATGCGGATCACTTCGTCGGGTTGGGCCAGCACAAACTGACCGACCTTGCGCTCAGATTTACGCATGGCCTGGAGTTCATTGCTAATGGTTTGTGTGAGTGCTGCGGGCTTCACGGCCGGTCTCCGGGTTATTTCTTTTCAAATTGTAAATTATTTACCAGTGAAAGTATTTTTATCGGTTCTTCCTTTTTGCTGTGGAAGGAAAGAAGACTCTTTGCTCGTGACCGTAGGAGGCATGGATGCCGACACCGAGCGTACAAGGATGTATTTATAGCGTGTCACGAGTAGAGAGTGTTCTTGGCTATATCTACGGATTAATATCGCCAAGCCCCCGCAAGGAATCTGCTAAAATCCCCGCCCCATGGATGTTACCTCAATAATAGATAGTCTTAATCCCGCCCAACGTGAAGCGGTGACTAGCGCCGACCCCTATCAGTTGGTGCTGGCCGGTGCCGGTAGTGGCAAAACGCGGGTGCTGGTGCACCGCATTGCCTGGTTGATGCAGGTCGAGGGTTTGTCGCCCTATCAAATTCTCGCTGTGACCTTTACCAACAAAGCGGCGCGGGAAATGCGCGAGCGTATCGCCAACCTCATTGGTTTTGCGCCTCAGGGGATGTGGGTGGGTACCTTTCACGGGCTTGCCCATCGCTTGTTAAAAATGCACTGGCGCGATGCCGGCTTGCCCGAGGGTTTTCAAATTCTCGATGCCGAGGACCAACTGCGTGTCATTAAGCGAATTTATACCGCCCTGAATATGGACGCCGAGAAGTGGCCGCCCCGCCAGGCCCAGTGGTATATCAATGAGCAGAAAGACGAAGGCTTGCGCGCCGCTCATATTCAACAAAGCCCAGACCCCTTTACTGTGGCGATGTTACAAATTTATCGCGCTTATGAAGAGGCCTGTCAGCGTGGTGGTTTAGTTGATTTTGGTGAGCTATTACTGCGTGCCCACGAGCTATGGTTGAATAAGCCTGAGTTGCTGGCCCATTATCAAGACCGCTTTCAACACATACTGGTGGACGAGTTTCAAGATACCAACAGTATTCAGTACGCCTGGCTGCGTGTGCTCGCGGGCAATAAATTGGGTATGACGGCGGTGGGTGACGACGACCAGTCGATTTACGGTTGGCGCGGTGCCAAAATTGAGAATATTCAAAACTATACCCACGATTTTGAGGCTGTAACAACGGTGCGGCTGGAGCAAAATTATCGCTCTACGGCGACTATTCTCAAGGCAGCTAACGGGGTTATTAGCCAAAATGCTAACCGTCTGGGCAAGACCCTGTGGACCGAGGGTCAAGACGGTGAGCTTTTGTCGCTCTACGCCGGTTTTAACGAGCAGGACGAGGCGCGTTTCATTGGCGAGCGTATTCAGGACTGGATTGCCAAGGGCAATATGCGTAGCGACGTGGCGATACTCTATCGCTCCAATGCCCAGTCGCGCATTCTTGAAGAGGCGCTGTTGCGCTTACAGATCCCCTACCGCATTTACGGTGGCCACCGCTTTTACGAGCGTCTGGAAATCAAAAATGCCCTGGCCTATTTGCGTTTGTTGTTGAACCGCCATGACGACGCTGCCTTTGAACGGGTGATTAATACCCCGACTCGTGGCATTGGTGACAAAACCGTACAGCGCTTGCGCGACACGGCACGAGCCAATCAACAGTCGCTTTGGGCGGCGGCAGAGACCGAGGTTGAGAACCTGTCCGCCCGCGCCAGCAATGCCGTGCGCGGCTTTTTGGCGATTGTGAGTGAGCTGGCCGAGGATTATCAAAGTCTGACCCTCGATGGGTTGACGAATCAGGTGCTGGAGACATCGGGCCTGCTGGAATTTTATCGCCGTGAAAAAGGTGAGCGCGGTCAGACTCGCGTCGAAAACCTTGAAGAGCTGATCAATGCCTGTCGGGCCTACGAGGCGCCCGACCCCGATACCCCCGCCCTGCCCCAGTTTATCGATGAGGCGGTGCTCGATGCCGGTGAGCGTCAGGCCGAAAGCGATGAAGATGCCGTTCAGTTAATGACGCTGCATTCGGCCAAAGGTTTGGAGTTTCCCCTGGTGTTTATGGCCGGTATGGAGGAAAACCTCTTTCCCCATAAAATGTCATTGGAAGAATCCGGGCGCCTCGAAGAAGAGCGCCGCCTTTGCTACGTGGGTATTACTCGGGCGATGGAAAAACTCTACCTGACCTATGCCGAAACACGGCGGCTCTATGGCCAGGAAAGTTATAATCGAGTGTCGCGCTTTATTCGCGATATTCCACCTGATGTCCTCGAAGAGGTGCGGCTGTCGGCCAATGTGTCTCGCCCCACCAGCTTTGTCAAAAAGCCAGCGACGCTCAGCGATGAGGGCTCGGGCTCGGGTTTAACGCTCGGTCAACAGGTGAAGCACAAAATTTTTGGCGAGGGCGTAATACTGAGTTTTGAAGGCAATGGCCCCAATGGCCGGGTGCAGGTTAACTTTGCCGGCGAGGGTACTAAGTGGATGGTATTGCAGTATGCGAAGCTGCAGCCTGTATAACTAGCATTGATATAATGAATAACAACGTCAGGTAAATAACCCATGATACAAACCATAGTAATCAGTCTTCTGGTTCTCTTATTAACGGCTTGTGGTGAGCAACAAGCGGCGAGCTCCCCCAATGGTGGTGCTGTGGCTCAAGAACAGCAAACCTTTAAATGGAAGCTGGTCACCACCTGGCCGAAAAATTATCCGGGCCTCGGTATGGCGCCTGAAAATTTTGCCACCCTAGTTGATCGCATGAGCCAGGGGCGCCTGCAGGTGAAGGTATATGGCGCTGGGCAAATGGTGCCCGCATTAGAAGTATTCGATGCGGTATCTCAGGGTACGGCAGAAATGGGCCACGGTGCGGCGTATTACTGGAAAGGTAAAACTCCTGCTGCGGTATTTTTTACCTCGGTGCCCTTTGGCCTCAATGCACAGGAAATGAACAGCTGGTTGTATCACGGCGGCGGTATGGAGTTGTGGCGTGAAACCTACGCCCCTTTCAACCTCGTGCCCTTTGCCGGAGGTAACTCAGGGGTGCAAATGGCGGGTTGGTTTAATCGAGAAATCAATAATCTTGATGATTTGCAGGGTTTGAAAATGCGTATCCCGGGCATTGGTGGTGAGGTGATTACCCGTGCGGGCGGCGAGGCGGTGACCATTCCCGGCGGCGAGCTTTACACCGCCATGCAAACTGGCTTGATCGATGCCACTGAGTGGGTAGGCCCTTACAATGACTTAGCTTTTGGCTTTCATCAGGTAGCCAAATATTACTATTACCCGGGGTGGCACGAAACCGGCTCAACACTGGAATTAATCATTAATAAAGATGCCTGGGAGTCCCTGCCCGCTGATCTACAAGCCATGGTGGAGGCGGCGGCGCGAACCGTGAACCAAGATATGCTCGATGAGTACACCGCGCGCAATAATGCCGCGCTGGTGCAGCTAGTTGACGAACACGGCGTACAGTTGCGGCGCCTACCCGATGATGTATTGATGAAACTCAAGGCGATTACCAAAGAGGTGCTCGATGAGCTCGTGGCTGGTGATCCATTGGCAAAAAAAGTACGGGATTCTCTCCACGCCTTTCAGGTGCAGGCGACAGATTATCACGCAATCTCAGAAGAGGCTTACTATCGAGCCCGTCGTTTGGGGACGGAGTCCACAGTACAGCCCTAAAATTATTGTTTAGAATAGAAGTCAGTGCTAACAATAAGGTCACGTTAAGCTTTTGTACTCGTTAAGACCCATACTTATTTAAGGGCATTAAAGGAGTTAGCCGTGGCCAGCGTTGTTTCCATTTTTAAAAACAAATCACCCGTTTATTACGCCTATCGTCGCTCCTGCCCAGTATCAGAGGGCGCCCGACTTATGTTGAGCTGTATGGGCTTGCATTGGTTTCCCGCTCTCCAGTGCTGGACTAATGCACCGGACAGCTGGACGCAGGAACAGGTACAGGTGCTATTAAATCAGCATGAAAGACGGTGCTTTTATAGCAAGTCTTAAACGGGTGTGACCGACCTTGATTTGAATCGGCCCTTATATCAACGTACAACGACTTTCTGTGGTGGGTGTGTTTATTGCCTTGCCAGCACTTTGTTGAGATATTCCCGGGGAGTTGCCAGTACCAGTTTTTTGTTGGTTAGTTTGAGCACAGTAAAGGTCGAGCTATTCATTCGTAGCACTGAATAACTTTGCACGCACAGTCTCGCGGTAGCGCCCAGGAGGCACATTAAAGTGGCGTTTGAAGAGTTGCGTCAAAAAAGACACATCCTGATAACCACAGCGACTGGCTATTTCTATGAGTGTGAGATTGCTGTGCTGGAGTAAATCTTTAACGGCATTGAGCCGCAATTCTTGCAAGTAGCTCAGCGGGCTATGGCCGAGAGCGTTTTTAAAGCGCCTGTTAAAAGTGCGTAGGCTCATTTCAAATTGCTCCGCCAAAGCTGCAATTTGAATGGTTTTGTGAAAATTATCTTGCATCCAGATTTGTGCTTGGACGATCTGCTCGTCCGGGTGCTGGATGGCCTCTCCACTGTAGTATTTAGTCGGCTCGAAAGAATTGCGAATTTCATGGAAGAAATTGCGTTGCACAATATTGGCGACTGTTCGGCCGTACCAGCGGAAGGCAATATTCACCATTAACTCGGTGAGGGCGTTAATACTTGCGGCACAATAAAGGTTATCTGCGCGGGTAATAAAGTACTGGCGGGTGAGCTCGACCTGAGGATAGTCACGTTGAAATTGGTCGAAATAATGCCAGTGCGTGGTGGCAGGCTTACCATCGAGTAGTCCGGCTTCGGCCAGATAACAACAGCCGGTACCGACGGCACAAATAATCGAGCCTTGCTCGTAATGATTAATAAGCCAGGGCAAAAAGGCTCTGTGGCGGCGAATGATAGGGCGTGGGTTGCGCCAGAAACCGGGAATGAGAATGAGGTCGCAGCGACCTATTTTATCATCAATGGATGCCGTAGGTGTCAGGCTAAAACCTGATGATGAAGGTACTGCTTCGACATTGAGTGAGATTGAGTGAATTTCTATGGGCCGGGCGTCGCGTTTGTTGGCGCGAGCAGAACCTGCAGCCGTGTTGAGAATTTCAATTGGCAGGGTCGCACTGGTGGCGAGTAGGCTTTCGCTCAACAAGACAGCGACGCGGTAGGGCTCATTCATAGCAAGTTCCGTATGATACTAATGGCTGAAGTGCCATATCTAATGGCTACTATAACCATTAATGGCCGGCCGTGTACGGCTTACACTCGCCATGTTATGTTCAATCTATGTCATAAGGTAGTCACACACAATGTCAATATTGCCCGTTATTGTTGGATACGGTGGTGTCAACCCCGCCGGTAGAAGCTCATTTGATCAGGCTTACCGCCGTATGGTGCTCGAAAACTTAGCTCAACAAGAGCAAGAAAAAACGATTGCCGGTCTGGCTTGCATGATGAAGCTGGTCAGCTGGAATGGTTCGACTTATGAGGATAGTGCGGGCACAAGCCTCAGCATGGGGGAGGTTTCTGCACGTTATGCCACAGAGGTTTGCGAAAAAACCTTAATTCGGCGTATTGAAGAAAGTCACTACAATCCCGATGCTGCCTTTTGTCAAAAAACCATGGTGACGGATTCGTGTGACGGGGCGATGACATTTCGCACTACAAAGAAAAGCCTGCCTGAGGATATACCCGAAAGCTGGCAAGTGACTTATGGCGAAAAGGGCGCTGTCGAAGTCACCATTCAGGGCCTGCAGGAGTGGCGCATTCCGACCACGCGCAATATGTCGGTGAAAGCTGCGGGTCAATTGCCAACAGGCTTTGAGCCTGGCGAGCTTTATAACTCGCGTTTTCAGCCACGTGGCTTACAGCTGGCCTTGTTTGGGGCCACGGATGCTGTGCGCTCGATTGGTATTGATTGGCAAACTATTTGCGATACAGTACAGCCCGACGAGACTGGTGTTTACGCCTCCAGTGCTATGGGGCAGTTGGCTGCTGAGGGCCTGGGTGGCTTGATGACTTCACGTCAGCTGGGTGGTCGTCCGACTTCCAAGCAGGTTCCGATGGGCTTGACTAGTATGCCCGCTGATTTCGTCAATGCTTATGTCTTGGGTAACCTTGGTCATACCGAGTCGGTGGCCGGTGCTTGTGCTAGCTTTTTATATAATTTGCGTGCGGCAGTACACGATATCCGCAGTGGTGCGCGTCGTGTGGCCGTTGTGGGCTGTGGTGAAGCGCCTATTCTGCCAGAAATTATGGAAGGTTATACCAACATGACGGCCTTGGCGACGGAGGCTGAAATGGAGGCTTTGGGTGATAGCGACCCCCGCCGCTACAGCCGCCCCTTTGGTGAGAATGCGGGCTTTGTTATGGGTGAGTCTGCGCAATATATTGTTTTGATGGACGATGCGCTGGCCGTTGAGCTGGGTGCTGACATTTTTGGTGCGGTACCCGATGTCCACGTTGATGCTGATGGCATTAAAAAATCTATTTCCGGGCCGGGGCCGGGTAACTACATTAGCTTTGGCAAGGCGGTTGCCACCGCGCGCAATATTCTAGGCGAAGAAGCTGTGCGCCAGCGCAGTTTTGTGATGGCCCACGGTTCGAGTACACCGCAAAATCGGGTCACAGAATCGATTATTTTTGAGCGTGTTGCCGAGGCATTTGGCATTACTGATTGGCCAGTGTGTGCAGTCAAAGCCTATGTCGGTCATTCACTGGCCCCGGCCAGTGGTGATCAAATAATGGCCGCTATTGGTGCCATGCGTCACGGTTTGATTCCAGGCATTAAAACCATGGATGCCGTTGCCGATGATGTTTACCAGCAGCGCCTACATTTTCCGCTCAAGGATTTGCCGGCTACAAAAGATGTCGCCTTTATTAATGCCAAGGGTTTTGGTGGTAATAATGCTACGGGTGTGTTGTTTTCTGGCACTGTTGTCGAACAAATGCTGGCTAAACGATACAGCAGTGACTGGAGCGATTACTGCCAACGCCGTGAGGCTACTCGTGAGCGGGCTGCAGAATATGAGGCCAGGGCCGATCATGGTGAGCTTGCGCCAATCTACCGTTTTGGTGAAGGCATGATTGACGACGATGAAGTCTTGATTTCTGACCAGGCCATCAGCCTGCCTGGCTACGGCAAGCCGGTACCTTTGGTGGAAGAAAATCCTTACGGCGATATGGTTGAGTGATAGTGGCCCCACATGTGTCGTGACAAATCGGTTAAGGCCTTATTCGCAATTTGTCAGTCAATTTCTGCTAGGTATTGATCTTTCAGCTTCACATAATTGCCGGCGGTGTAAGGGAAGTAATCAATTTCACTTTGTGTCAGCGCTCGGGCCTGTTTGCAGGGACTGCCGAAATAAAGGTGGCCACTCTTTAGGGTTTTACCGGGTGGCACTAGAGTGCCCGCGCCGATAATGACGTTATCCTCTACAACGGCGCCGTCCATCACGGTGGAGCCTATTCCCACCAAGATACAGTTGCCTAAAGTGCAGCCGTGAAGGGTAACATTGTGACCGACGGTGACATCGTCGCCGATAGTTGTGGGCCAACCGCCGGGGTTGTAATCGCTGGCGTGGGTAATGTGCACTACGGTACCGTCTTGAATACTGCTACGTTGACCGATGCGAATAGAGTGCATATCGCCGCGAATGACAGCCCCGGGCCAGACCGAGCTGTCGTTGCCGAGTTCGACATCGCCAATGATTGTTGCCGCTGCGTCGACAAAACAGCGCTCACCAAGTTTTGGGGTGTGGCCATTAAAGCGGCGGATGGCAGACGTATTCTCAAGTGGCATAACTAAGTCCAAGGCATTGTGTGGGCTGTTATTATAGCGGGCTTTATGACTGGGTTTGAATGGGAGTCTACGGTGACAAAAGTGGTTAAACGATTTATTGCAGGCGCTGTTTGTCCCCGCTGTGGCGAAATAGACCGGCTGGTGGTCTATCGGGAGGGAGAGAAAGATTGCCGCGAATGTGTCAATTGTGACTTTGCAGAGGACACCTTGTTTAGTCAGCCTTCCTCAGAACTTGAAACACGGGCCAATCGTGATCTTGGCAAACAGCCCATTAAGTTTGTCGATGCTGGTGTGAAAAAATAGAGCAGTTAGCCGGGGCTAGTGGACACAAGCAGCGTTGCCACTACCCTGCCCTAATAATAAATCCACGGCTAGCGTATCGGTGAGACAGGGCCAGTGGTTAATCTCGATTCCCCAGGCAATTTCCCGGCTGGCGTTTTGATCAAAGATACCGTTATCCAAGCGCAAATAATCGCGTTCCAGTTGTTCGGCAATATCCTGAGCGACGAGGTCGAGTTGATTGGCCAGAGGTTCGCCGATTAGCTGATGAATAATAAGGTTAGAGCGAGTCATATCCATAGGGATTAAAGGCTCGTTACACTGCTGTGAAAAGTGCTCGTTGACCTCTTCAATCACGCGGTGAGCAATATAGGCCTGAGCCATTAGTGTGGCGAGCGCATTTTTCTCATTTAATAAGGAAGGTGTCTCGCCGAATGGGCCAATACAAAAATTTACGACCGCCTCGGTGTATTCGCAGCAATTCGCGTTGACGCCGATGGTGCTCAGTACATCGAGAAACTCTGCAACATGCTCCGTATAGCGGACAACAAAATCGAGTAACACCGCGATAGTATTACCCTCGGAAACTTGAATAGCGCGGTGTAGGAGAGGGGCTTTGAGTTGGAATTGTGCCGCGAGTAAGCCATTTTGGTGCTCAAGCATTTTGGCGTGTTGAATATCACGGCGTAGATTCAAGGTGTCCATAGTTAGAAATTTAGTTGAGAACAGAAAAAAAGCAAGGGAAGCGGTAAGCGGTAACTAGGTTCATCTCATGGCTAGTCTGGTTTATTGGCTTTTTGTCGGTGACCTTTTTGCAGGCCTTCTGATATACTGCGCGCCGCGTCGATATTACGCCTGTTTTGCCGTCTACCCGTTTAAGTCGAAAGGTGGGAGATACGATAGGTGTAAATCAATGGTAAAAGAAGTGACAGAATGTCGCAGGCGCGCCCTCAAAAATGCAAAAAGTGGGAGCGTAGGGGAGTTCAGATAGCCAGCGTGGGTCAATTTGGCCCAGCGCAGGGTTTTCTCGTGTTTCTGAACAAGGTCAATAAAGTAATCCGGAGAGAATAGGCAATGGTATCTAGAGTAAAGCAGCTTGTCGTGTATACGCTAAGCCCGCTGTTACTGTTATTTTCTGTAGGGCAACAAGCCTACGCAGAAGATGCACATGCAAGTGGGTGGAGTCTACTGAATATGCCGCAGGGCGTAACCGGTGTCAGTAATGACATCTATGACCTACATATGACTGTCATTTGGATTTGTGTATGGATTTCAGTAGTGGTCTATGGTGTGATGTTTTACAGCATGTTTGCCCACCGCAAATCAAAGGGCTACAAAGCTGCAAATTTCCACGAAAGCACGACGGTCGAACTCTTGTGGACAATACTGCCGGTTGTCATATTGGTTTGGGTCGCTTTCCCTTCGACGAAATCTTTGATTGAGCTTTACGACACCAGCGAAGCCGATATAGATATTAAAGTAACTGGCTATCAGTGGAAGTGGCAGTACGAATATCTCGGCGAAGGCGTTGAGTTTATGAGTGAGTTGACGACCTCAGAATCCTCTATATACAACGAGGCGCCAAAAACAGAATACTATTTGTCAGAGGTAAATGAGCCACTAGTATTACCGATCGGCAAAAAAATACGTTTCTTGCTAACAGCCAAGGATGTGATCCACGCCTGGTGGGTACCAGACCTAGGTGTCAAGCGTGATGCAGTCCCTGGTTTTATTAACGAAACTTGGACCAAGATTGATGAGCCGGGCGTTTATCGCGGCTTTTGTGCGGAGCTTTGTGGTAAGGGCCACGCTTTCATGCCTGTTGTGGTCCATGCCGTGACTGAAGGTGAATATCAAAAGTGGCTGGCTGATAAAAAAGCTGCTGCCGCTGCCGAACGCGAGATGGCTAAACAAACATTTACTCTTGAGCAGCTGATGGTCAAAGGTGAAGCTGCTTACAATCGTTCATGCGCGGCTTGTCATATGGCGAATGGTGAAGGTATTCCTGGTGCATTTCCCGGTCTTAAAGGGAGTGCAATTGCCCTTGGTCCCGTCGATAAACACCTTGATGCTGTTGTTAACGGGGTTAGCGGCACAGCGATGCAAGCCTTCGGCGGTCAATTGTCAGAGGTGGATCTAGCGGCAATTATCACCTATGAGCGTAATGCTTGGGGTAACGATGTCGGTGACATGGTTCAGCCTCTCGACGTACTCAAATTTAAACAAGGCCAATAGGGGAGAATTAACATGGCACACGGTCCCGCAAAGGGTGTTGGTCGTTGGTTGTTCGCCACGAACCACAAAGACATAGGTACCATGTACCTGTGGTTCAGTTTTGCAATGTTCATACTCGGTGGCTCGTTCGCGATGATTATTCGCGCCGAATTGTTTGCCCCAGGTATGCAATTAGTAAAACCTGAGTTTTTTAATCAAATGACAACCATGCATGGCTTGGTGATGGTTTTCGGGGCAATTATGCCTGCTTTCGTTGGTCTAGCGAACTGGATGATTCCTCTACAAATCGGTGCGCCAGATATGGCTCTACCGAGGATGAACAACCTCAGTTTCTGGATTCTTCCTTTCGGTTTTGCCCTACTGGCGTCAACCTTGTTTATGGAAGGCGGAGCACCGAACTTCGGCTGGACTTTCTATGCACCGTTGTCCACCACATACGCGCCCGATACGGTCAATTTCTTTATTTTTGGGGTTCACATTATCGGTGCTTCATCCATCATGGGTGCAATTAATATTATTGCCACGGTGCTGAATTTACGTGCCCCCGGCATGACCATGATGAAGTTGCCTCTGTTTGTTTGGACCTGGTTAATTACAGCCTTCTTATTAGTGGCAGTTATGCCCGTTTTGGCCGGTGCAGTTACCATGATGTTGATGGATATTAACTTTGGCACTAGCTTCTTTGACGCAGCAGGTGGTGGTGACCCTGTATTGTTCCAGCATATTTTCTGGTTCTTCGGCCACCCAGAGGTGTACATTATTATCCTACCAGCCTTTGGCGTAGTCTCTGCGATTATTCCAGCATTTAGCCGCAAGCCGCTATTTGGTTACTCCTCAATGGTTTACGCAACATCGGCAATTGCCTTTTTGTCATTCATCGTTTGGGCTCACCATATGTTTACAACGGGAATGCCGATAGCGGGTGAGCTGTACTTTATGTACGCCACCATGTTGATCGCAGTACCAACGGGGGTGAAGGTCTTTAACTGGATTGCGACAATGTTTCAGGGCTCGATGAGCTTTGAAACGCCGATGTTGTTTGCCATTGCTTTTGTCATCCTCTTTACCTTTGGTGGCTTTACGGGCTTGATGTTGGCGGTTGCTCCGGCAGATATTCAATACCACGATAGCTACTTTGTAGTTGGGCATTTCCACTATGTGATGGTGGCTGGTGCAGTCTTCTCCATGACAGCGGCAGTTTACTACTGGTTGCCAAAGTGGTGCGGCAAAATGTATGACGAGACTATGGGTAAAGTACAGTTCTGGGTAGCCTTTATCGGTTTCAATATTGCCTTTATCCCACAACACTTCTTGGGTCTTGCCGGTATGCCACGTCGTTATGCGGATTACGCTCTGCAGTTTACCGACTGGAATATGGTTTCGAGTATTGGTGCTTTTATGTACGGGGCAGCACAGCTGATGTTCCTATACAACGTTGTTCGCACCATTGTTGCGGGTGAGCCCACAAGTGTTGAAAAAACGTGGGAAGGTGCAGAAGGCCTCGAATGGACATTGCCAACGCCGGCACCATTTCACACGTTTTCGACGCCTCCTACAGTTAAATAGACGCAGCGGAAGTTTCTAACATGCCAATTAATGCGACGCAGAAAATCACACTAAAGTTAGTGATAGCAGCGGTTGGCATGTTTGTCTTTGCAGTCTTTTTGATGCCACCACTGTACGATGTGTTTTGTGAAATCACGGGCATTGGTGGTAAAACTAAAGGACAGTATGAGGGAACAGTAGCGACAGTCGATGCGCAGCGGCAAGTTAAAATTCAGTTTGTTGCAACCAATAATGGGGCCATGCCTTGGGAGTTTGCCCCGGTTGATTACCAAGTTCGCGTTCATCCTGGAGAGAAGACATCTGTTGAGTTTCATGCACGTAACCCGACGTCGAGAGATATGGTTGCGCAAGCAATTCCCAATATCTCGCCGGACAATGCAGCGGAATTTTTTCATAAAACTGAGTGTTTTTGTTTCAACCAGCAGCCATTAAAGGCGGGCGAAGAAACGAAAATGGGGCTGGTGTTTATCGTTGATCCGGAGTTGCCGGCTAGTGTGAACACTATTACCTTGTCTTATACCCTTTTTGATGTGACGGAAGCTACGGCAGCCGAAGTAGCAACAATAAACTAATCACCTGTTAGTTACCGTATTTCATAATACGGTGAATTGGAGAAAAAAAATGGCAACAGATAGCAATTACTACGTACCTGAGGAGAGTCGCCTGCCTGTACTTGGCGCGCTGGCGCTTGGCTTGATGGCTCTTGGTGCAGGGCTTGTACTGAATGAGGGTGGCAGCACTATTCTACTAGTGGGTACAGCACTGTTAATCGCGGTCATGTATGTCTGGTTTAGGACAGTTATTCGCGAAAATATTGCGGGGATGAACAGTGATCAGCTAAAGCGCTCTTATGTATGGGGTATGAGCTGGTTTATCTTTTCTGAAGTGATGTTTTTTGCTGTGTTCTTTGGAGCACTATTTTATATTCGCACCTTAGCACTACCCTGGCTCGGTGGTGAGGGTGATAAAAGCGACATGATTCATCTGGTGTGGCCAGAATTTACTGCCCAGTGGCCGCTGATGGAGACGCCTGCTCAGGCTGCGGGTAGTGATAAGTTTGTAGGTCCTGGACAAAACTTAAGCTTTCCGGGTTGGGATAAATTACTGGGTTGGCTGCCCCTCTGGAATACGATTGTTCTGCTCACCTCAAGTGTTACCTGTCATTTTGCCCATCATGCGATGAAGCATGACGACCGCAAAAAGTTTAATATTTGGTTGGGCGTCACCGTGCTTCTCGGCTTTATCTTCCTCGTTCTTCAGTATGAAGAATATCATCATGCCTACACAGAAATGGGTTTGACGCTAGAGTCGGGCATTTACGGCAGCACATTTTTTATGTTGACCGGCTTTCACGGCTTCCACGTGACCATGGGCACATTTATGCTCTTGATTCAGTTGGTTCGTGGCCTTAAAGGGCACTTTAGCTCAGATGATCAATTTGGCTTTGAAGCCTCTTCCTGGTACTGGCACTTTGTTGATGTGGTTTGGGTAGGGTTATTTTTGTTTGTCTACGTATTGGCTTAGACTAGGCTTATTAAACTCAAAAAAGAAAATGGCTAGGTATAACCTGGCCATTTTTGTCACTGTATTTTGTTATTTGTAACGGGTTTATGGTTTCGAGGGTAGCTCCACGGGTTCTGCATGCTGGGCATGAATTTTTTTGTCCCATGGCGCTGTACTAAAAAGTTGGCCGGTATAATAGCCGTAGACAATAAGTCCCATCATTAAGCTAGCTAGGGTAATGCGGATACCCAGCGCATAAAGTGTGCGTCGTTTCGAGTGAGAAAAATCCTTAACCAGAAACATCAGCCCGCTACTTAGGCTAATGACAATTCCGATGAACAGCAGAACAATGACGACTTTTAGCCACATGACAAACCACCTCACAGATGAAGATCTTTATTTAAGCATATATGACCAGCCCTGAGCAGAATACTCCTGTCGTTAAATTCGAGTGGCAGTGGAACTGGAAGGTACTGGCATTTACTTTGTTCTTTCTGCCGATCACGGTAACTGCGGGTTTTTGGCAATTGCACCGTGCAGAGGAAAAGCGAGAAATACTCGCCGCTCAGTCCGCTTTACAGGACAATGCGCCAATTGAATTTTCGAATGTCGTCGGCAGTAAGGAGTTAATTGGGGCTAACAGTAAACCCGAATCAGGGAGACCTAGAGTCGCTGAGCGCTATCTCAGGGTCGTAGTGAATGGCGAGATTCACTCACAACAGGTATTTTTGATGGACAACCGTGTCCGTAACGGACGCCTAGGCTATGAGGTATTAATTCCCGTCAAAATGGTTGTGAAGGGGGAGGAGCCGTTTTGGTTAATAGTCAATCGGGGTTGGCTCGCCGGTGGTATAGATCGTAGTCAATTACCGGTCATACCACCTTTGGAAGAAGTTTCGATATTCACTGGCTACCTTTATAAACCCTTTGGTAAGCACTTGGTACTGGCTGAAGACGTTTGGCCTGCTGGTGTATCGCCTCTTGTGATACAGCATTTTGACCACGACAAATTCGAACGTTATCTCGGCGGTAAAGTCTTCCCCTACTCGCTGCGATTAGAGGAGAGTACCAATAACGCGTTAAAAACTGATTGGATAATTATTAATGTCCAACCAGAAAAGCACACAGCTTATGCAGTGCAGTGGTTTGCAATGAGCTTGGCACTGATAGTTCTAACGTTGTTTGCAAATTCAAATGTTGGTAGCTATTTTGCGCGCAGTTCAAGGAATGATACTGGTGAATAGTGATTAAATGAGAATGATCTATGAATGTAAAAACATCTAAGACCAGTAAACTACCGCTTTGGTTGATTATCTGTACCACCCTTGCTGTCATGATTAGCGGCTTTTTGTTATTTCCCAATAATGATGCACAGCGAAACCGCTTGCTATCAATTTTAGGGACTAATAATCGGGGTACATTGCTCAACCCCGTGATAAAGATGGCCGATATGCCGTTGACGGATCAACAGGGTGAGGCTTGGCTGTGGCAGGAACAAGCGCCAAAGTGGCGGTTATTATTACCCTTTGTTGGTACGTGTGAAAAAGCTTGCCGAGATTTTTTGTATACATCCCGTCAGGTGCATATTCGCCTCGATAAACAAACCCAGCGTGTAAAGCGTGTTTTTTTGAACCTTGGTGACCCTCTCAATGAAGAAATGAAAGAGTTTCTCAAACGAGAACATCCCTATTTGACCGTTGTACGGGGTGATTTGGCGAATTTTTCGACATTGATAAGCCCAACGAATTCGCAATGGACAGGTGATAATGCACGCTTGTTTCTTGTCGATCAACACGGGGTAGCAATGATGTATTACACGCCAGAGCATGATGGTAGTGATTTGCTCGGCGACTTGAAACACCTTATTAAGTACTCTCCGGAGTTATAAGCTATGGTACTTACACAGCCCCCAGTAGCTAGACCAGGTTATCGTCTGGCACTATTTGCCACCTGCCTCGCTGCTGTTGTGGTGATGCTTGGCGCCTTTACGCGCTTATCAGATGCCGGCCTCGGTTGCCCCGACTGGCCAGGTTGTTACGGCCATTTAACTTGGCCGACAGACCTCGACGATGTAGCCCGCGCTGATGCTCTCTACCCCCATATGCCAGTAGATACAGATAAGACTTGGCCAGAAATGGTACATCGGTACTTTGCCAGTAGTTTAGGATTAGTGATCATAGCGCTGAGTGTAATTGCGTGGCGAAATAGAGAAACACGTAACTACCCTTTCCGCTTGCCTTTATTCCTTCTTTTTCTAGTCGTTTGGCAGGGCCTATTTGGTATGTGGACAGTTACCCTAAAGCTGTGGCCCCAAGTTGTGACGGTACACTTGCTGGGTGGTATCAGCACTTTTTCATTGCTTTGGCTTTTTACGCTACGTTTAAAAAACCAGCGTTGGCAAACCAACAGTGCAAACTGGCGACAATTGCAAGCATTACGTCCGGCATTAATTATTGGCTTGATCATTGTTTTTTTACAAATTGCATTAGGTGGCTGGATTAGTTCTAACTATGCTGCCGTTGCCTGCGTCGATTTTCCCACTTGCCACGGTGAGTGGTGGCCGCCCATGGATCTGGCTCAGGGCTTTAATGTGACGCAGGGGATTGGTCCCAATTACCTCGGTGGTCTATTGGAAAGTGATGCGCGAGTGGCAATCCATATGATGCATCGCCTTGGTGCCCTGATTACCAGTATTTACTTGCTGGCCTTTAGTTTTTTTCTCTTTCGAGTTGACCATAGCGGTGTACGTTGCATGGCTGTGGTGATATTAACGGTGCTGGCAGTACAGGTGGCCTTGGGTATTACAAATGTTCTCTTCGTGATCCCTCTGCCGGTCGCAGTATTGCATAATGCAGGCGGCGCCTTGTTATTAGTTAGCCTTGTTACACTAGGTACAAAAATGTGGATGGCTGAAAAGCCCGCCGAGCAGGATTAAAATGAGTACAGTAGAGCTGAAAAACGAAAACGAAGTCGCAAGCTGGCGAGATTACCTCGAGCTTTGTAAGCCCAGTGTAGTGTTGGTGATGATAGTTACCTCTGCCATCGGCATGTTTATGGCTGTGGATGCAGGAGGTATGGTGCCTGTCGATATATTGGTATTGGGTAATCTCGGTATTGCCCTTTGTGCTGCATCGGCTGCTACCATCAACCACTTGGTTGATCGGCGTATTGACTTGAAAATGGCACGCACACTAAATAGGCCCATTGCCAAAGGTCGGGTGGGATCGAGTCAAGCGCTGGTCTTCTCCTCTGTGCTTGGTGTAGTGGGTATGGGGATTTTACTGGTCTACATCAATGCTCTCACCGCGTGGTTGACTCTAGCTTCATTACTCGGTTACGCCGTGGTTTATACCCTCTATTTAAAGCGGGCAACCCCGCAAAATATTGTAATTGGTGGACTCGCTGGTGCAGCCCCTCCCCTGCTGGGGTGGACGGCGGTGACAAATAATGTGGATGGCTATGGACTGCTACTAGTGCTGATTGTGTTTATTTGGACACCACCCCATTTCTGGGCACTGGCTCTGCACCGCAAAGACGAATATGCCAAAGCCGATGTGCCTATGCTGCCGGTAACCCATGGCGAAGGTTACACCAAAGTGCATATTCTGCTCTATACACTGCTATTGATTATCGTCACGGTCATGCCCTATTTAACGGGCATGAGTGGCTGGCTCTATCTACTTGGTGCACTGGTGCTGGGTGGCGGATTCCTGTATTGGGCAATTGTTTTACTCGTCAGTGACAAGCCTGGCTTAGGTATGGCTACGTTTAAATACTCCATTGTTTATTTATTAGCGCTGTTCGCCATTATGTTGGTCGACCATTACTGGATTACCCCTCCCTTGCTGGGGCCAACGAGTTGAATATTGGATTTCGACGATGACAGGAAGTAAAAAGTGACTGAAGACCGGAAGGTAAAACGCAATATACGGTTAATTATTGCAGCTGTAGCTATTTTTGCTACCTTTGCCATTGTCGCCGTTGGCAAGAAATTATCGAGTCCGCGTATTTTGAACACCTACGAATTGCGTGATTACGGTGCAATGATGTTGGAGGAGCCTACAGAACTCGTTGAGTTTTCACTCGTAGACCATCGTGGCAGTGCGTTTGGGCCCGAGCAGTTGCGTGGCCACTGGACGATGGTTTTTTTCGGCTTTAGTCACTGCGCTGATATTTGTCCGACCACTATGGCTGTACTGGGTGAAACCTACGAAGCATTAAAGGCCGACGAGAAAGCCGACCTCAATGTCATTATGGTAACTGTGGACCCTAAGCGGGATACACCTGAGCAATTACAAAAATATTTAGCGCGCTTTGACCCAGGTTTTATGGGTCTTACGGGTGAGCACGCTGCGCTAATGGGCTTTGCGCGCCAGCTACATGCGGCCTACGAACCGGAGTTTGGAGACGAGAAAAATTATCAGGTGACTCATAGTGGCAACTTGATATTGATTAACCCTAGGGGTGAGCTGCATGGTTATTTCCGCCCTCCTTTCGCTCACGGTGGTTTACGTGTCGCTTGGCGTTCTATCCGTGCAAGTTTCTAGTAGGTCTTTCAAGGCTGTTGGAGCCCCCTCCCCCGATCAATATTGATCATCTGATCGGATGTGTTTTTTTGCAATGACATCGTGTGACTCAATACCACCACGACGATAAATACGTTTTACGGCGGTGATAGACAAATAGCCCTGTAGCGGGAATAATTGTTTTAGTAACTATAATTACAATAATCTAATGCCGGTATCTGCAGTACTTTTTCGATAAATATCGGCGCTGCTGCAGGGAGATCATCTTATGAAATTTGGTGTTCAAACGCTATTTGGTGGGCCGGTAGCCTCACAACCAGACTATATTATTGGCACTGGCAAAGCACTGGAAGATCGTGGTTTTAGTCATATCTGGGCCGCCGAACACGTGGTTAACTTCCCCAATTATGATTCGGCTTATCCCTATAGCGACGATGGCGTACCGCCTTTTAGTGCCGATACAGGTATTATTGAGCCCTTCACTGTGCTCAGTTTTCTTGCGGCCCACACTTCCACTATTAAGCTGGGCACCGGTATAACAATTTTACCCCAGCGCAACCCTGTGTATCTGGCCAAGCAGGCTGCTGATGTTGATGTGCTATCGAGGGGACGCATGGTTGTGGGCATTGGCACCGGATGGTCGTCAGAGGAATTCGCTGCTTTGAACGTGCCCTTCGAACACCGGGGTAGTCGCACCCGGGATTATTTGCATGTGGTGCGAAGCTTGTGGTGTGATGAAGTATCGCGTTTTGATGGCGAATACTATTCACTACCCGAATGTGTGCAGGGGCCAAAACCCGTACAAAAACCTCATCCACCAATGTTTTTTGGTGGTGAAAGCAACCCTGCCCTACGTCGTGTAGCCGAGTTTGGTCAGGGTTGGATGGGTTATCGCTTAACCCCCGATTCCCTTCCAGAGCGACTCGACAAGTTATCGAAGATGTTAGCCACCTACGAGCGCTCGTTGAGCGATATCGAAATTGCCATTTCACCTTACGATACGGCGTGTGATTTGGATACAGTTAAACGTTTTGCCGAGCTCGGCGTCGAGCAAATTATTTTGGTGGGCTTTGCCGATAGCCTAGAGCAAATGGAACAAACTCTGGATAACTACGCTGAAACACTGGTCGTGCCGGCATCGAATATTTAGTAAGACCTAGCCTTCCCCCCTATTTAACAACAAGGTAACTCTATGACCGCTTATGTCATCGTCGATGTTAAAGTCACTGATCCAGAGGCCTATGAGGCCTATAAAAAGCTCGCCCCCGCCGCTATCGAAGCCTTTGGAGGTGAGTACCTGGCGCGCGGTGGCGCGGTTGATGTCTTTGAAGGTAACCGCACACCTAACCGCACGGTAATTTTAAAGTTTGAATCTATGGCGCAAGCTCGTGCCTGGGTTGACTCTGAAGCCTACCGCGAGGCAAGAATGGCGCGGCATAAAGCGGCGGTGTCCCATATGATGGTGGTTGAGGGCGTATAGCTACGGTCCCGGCATGTAAAGGGAAAGAAATGATTGAAGCCTTTAATCTCGTTGCCATCCCGGTTTTGTTATCCGAGGCGGTTTGTTGGGTTTGATATCACAGGCTATCTTATATCGCTTTTTGAAGTCGGGCAGAGGGCTGCGAAATAGATACCTTAAATTACCATAACGGCGTCCATTTCGACTAGGGCATCGCGAGGTAAGGATTTCACGCCAATGGCGGCTCGGGCTGGGTAAGGTTCGACAAATACTTGGCCCATGATTTCATTGACAAGGGGAAAGTGCACCAAGTCAGTCAGGAAGATATTTAATTTGACAATATTGGCCAGAGAGCCGCCAGCCGCTTCACAGACTGCGTTGAGGTTGGTAAATACCTGCTGTATTTGCTCACCAATATCGTCGGAGACCATGGTCATCGTTGCCGGTACCAATGGGATTTGCCCAGAGAGATAGACAGTGTTATTGACTTTAATAGCTTGTGAATAGGTGCCAATTGCTTGGGGGGCATCGCTGGTATGAATCACTGCTTTATTGGGCATAGTACTATTCTCTAGGCTGCAACTATAAGGTCGCTGAAGTTAATTTTTTAAGCGGTATACAGCCTTAACGGTTTTTACACCGCGAAACCTGCGCATAATATTGGCTAGATGAATTCGGTCTTTAACACCAATCACTAAATTAATGATGCTGGAGTGGGTGTCTTGCTCTTTGATGTTAATCTGGTCAATGGTGGCATCTTGTTCAGTAATACGTGCTGCCAAGGTGGCAACGATGCCTCGGTCTGAATAGACCTCGAGCTTGAGCTCTACAGGGAACTCGCCCTTAACTGCTGGTGACCAGCTTAGAGGCATACATTTTTCGGTATTGGATTTAATTTCGTTGAGATTTTTGCAGGTGTCCCGGTGTACCACTAAGCCTCGGCCGGGGCTGATATGCCCGAGAATTAAATCGCCGGGAATCGGGTGACAGCAGCGTGCAAAGCTGGTGATCAAGCCGTCGGTATTGTCAACTAAAATAGGTGAGTGGAGATTGGTAGGAGCGACACTACGTTTTTTCTCGGGTACCAGAAGATTGGCTACGGCATAGGCAACACGGTTTCCAAGGCCTATTTGCTGCAATACAGATTCAAAAGTATCGGCCCCTGTTTCTTTAAGCAGGTGCTTGATTTGAGATTTTTTGATGCTCTTATAAGAACTACCAAAGCTATTGAGAGCCCTGTCGAGTAAGCGCTTGCCGAGGTCGACAGATTCATCGTGCTGCTGGGTTTTCAAAAAATGGCGGATAGCACTACGGGCTTTTGCCGAAAGCACAAAATTAAGCCAAGAGGGATTAGGCTGTGCTCCGGGGGCGGTGATTATGCGAATGCGTTGACCGCTTTGTAATACTTCCGATAATGGGCTAAGTTGACCGTTAATTTCACAGGCAACACAGGTATTGCCAATCTGGGTGTGCACGGCGTAGGCGAAATCAACAGCTGTTGCACCAGTTGGAAGCTCTATAATTTCTCCTTTTGGGGAAAAAACATAGACTTCGTCGGGGAAGAGGTCAGTTTTTACATGCTCGATAAATTCAAGAGAGTTGCCAGCCTGTTGCTGTATTTCGAGAAGGCCTTTTAGCCAACGATTGGCGCGGCGCTCATTGCCCTGGGCACTCTCTAACCCTGACTTGTACAACCAGTGGGAGGCAATGCCGTAGTTGCCGAGGTCATCCATTTCTGTGGTGCGGATTTGTACTTCAATAGGCACCCCGTCAAGGCCAACGAGTACCGTGTGTAATGACTGGTAACCGTTGGATTTGGGAATGGCGATATAGTCTTTGAACTCCCCCGGTACTGGCTTGTAGAAATTGTGTAGTAAACCCAGAGTTCTATAGCAATTGTCGACAGTATTAACCACGACGCGAAAGGCAAAGACATCGGTAATGGTTTTAAAGGACCGCTGCTTTGTTTTCATTTTCTGGTAGATACTCCAGAGATGCTTCTCCCGTCCGCTGACTATCCCCTCTATGTCGTGATCGGCGAGTTGATGCTCAATGACTTGCTTAATTTCTGTCACTAGCTCATTGCGATGGCCTCGGGTTTGATTTAGAGCTTTGGTAATACGGGCGTGGCGCAGGGGGTAAAGTGCAGCAAAGCCAAGGTCTTCGAACTCAATACGAATGTCGTTCATGCCTAAGCGCTGGGCAAGTGGGGCGTAAATTTCCAGAGTTTCACGGGCAATGCGCCGGCGTTTTTCAGGCTTGAGTACACCAAGTGTGCGCATATTGTGCAGGCGGTCTGCCAATTTTACGAGAATTACGCGAATATCTCGGGCCATAGCCATGGCCATTTTCTGAAAATTTTCGGCCTGCTGTTCGGCCTTAGAGGCAAATTCGATTTCGCTGAGCTTGCTGACGCCATCGACTAGTTCTGAAACGGTTTTGCCAAAACGCCAGCTGAGCTGGGCTTTTGTAACCCCTGTATCCTCGATAACATCATGTAGCATGGCGGCCATCAGGCTTTCGTGGTCCATGTGCATGTCGGCGAGAATAATGGTGACGGCGATTGGGTGGATAATGTAGGGGTCGCCACTTTGTCGAAACTGCCCGTCGTGACTGCGCTCAGCAAATTTGTGAGCGCGCAGGACCTTTTTGACTTCAGAGGGTTCGAGGTAGGAGGAAAGCTTGTCGTTGAGAAGATCGAGCGCTTGCAAGTCTTTCCTCCGGGTAATGACTTACTCTTCGATGGTTGGTGGAGCGGTGTTTTCGTCAGCGTCGAGGTTGGCTGTTAGCATATCGAGAGAAAGGATTTCCTGGGAATCCTCTTTTTCCTCGAGGATGCTGGCATCAATCAGGCCATCTTCAATTTCACGTAGAGCGATGATAGTCGGTTTGTCATTTTCTAGGGGAACCATGGCCTCTTTGCCGCCAATGGCTAATTGACGAGCACGCTTAGAACCCACTAGAACCAGTTCGAAACGGTTTTTAACATGATCCAGACAATCTTCAACGGTAATTCTAGCCATTAAAACTATACCTTTTTAGTGCAGCGATTAAATGTCTACTCGACAGACAATTATAAGGAAAAAGGTAACTTTATAATAGTAGTTCTTTTATCAGACCACGGTGCTGGCTTTGTTGTTTTTTGAGTAGTAGTTTGCCACTGCGGATGACAAGTGCCAGCTCTTCAAGGGCGGTGGCAAACACATCGTTGATGATTAGGTAGTCTGCAGCGGCGAAGTGGGACATTTCAGCCTGTGCTTCAGCAATACGCTGGGCAATCACATCGGGGCCGTCTTGGCCGCGTTGGGTGAGTCGTTCGAGTAAGGTGTCCTTACTGGGAGGCAGGACAAAAATACTGACGGTATCGGGTAATTGTTGGTGGATTTGTGCTGCACCCTGCCAATCGATTTCTAGGATCACATCACAACCATTGGCGAGGGTATCATCAACCCACTGTGCGGAGGTGCCATAGTGATTATCAAATACTTCGGCGTGTTCGAGAAAGGCTCGTTGGCCTAGCATGGCTTGAAATTGCTCTTTGCTGACGAAATGATAGTTTACACCGTCAATTTCGCCTGGACGCCGGGGCCGGGTGGTATGAGAAATAGAAACCTGAAGGTTAGGTGTTTTTTCGAGCAAAGCCCCGACGAGGCTGGTTTTGCCCGCCCCGGAAGGTGCTGAGATAGTGTAGAGGGTGCCGCGCTGGATCATATTGGGGGAGTCTCTCCTGCTATTCTAGGTTTTGCACTTGCTCGCGAATTTG
>JBFJYH010000023.1:0-41278 GCA_041622675.1 Porticoccaceae bacterium | reverse complement strand
TATTACGCTTTTGATCAAGCTTGATAACTTTAAATTCTAGTGGTTTATCTTCAAGGTGGGATGTTTCGCGCATGGGGCGAACATCAACCAGTGAACCAGGTAGGAAGGCTCGCAAACCGTTGAGGTCGACGGTAAAGCCACCCTTTACCTTACCGTTGATAACACCGATGACTACTTCGTCAGCTGCTTGCGCCGCTTCCAATGCAATCCAGGATTCAGCACGACGTGCTTTCTCGCGAGACAGTTTAGTGGCACCAAAACCATCTTCTACAGTCTCCAGCGACACCTGAACTTCGTCGCCAATAGCTACAGCTAATTCACCATTGTCATCGAAAAACTCTTCTACGGCGATAACGCCTTCCGATTTTAAACCAGCATGGACGGTCACCCAGTCCTTGTCTATATCGATAACAACACCAGTCACTATTGAACCAGGTGCCATTTCAACGGTTAATAAACTTTCTTCAAACAGATCTGCAAAGCTTTCGCTCATTCGGGTAATACCTCTATTAAACAGGGCGTTATAGCGTATTGGCTATAATCGTCGCTAGCGCCCGCAGCCGAGTCGCCAGACTCTCGGGTCATTCACATTAAGGAGTAACTGGTGCAATACTGGCATGAACACCAATAACTCCTGTTAAATTTTGAACAGACGTTTACTAAAAAGCGGTGCCTAATCTCCTAGGCACCGGACATTTGACATCTAAATTTTTAGCCGCTGAGCAACTGTATTCAGTACCACGTCGAGAACTTCAGCGATGCTCAGCGCCGTGCTATCAACCGTGATCGCATCTTCTGCCGGCAGAAGAGGTGCTATGGCGCGTGTTCTATCGCGCTCATCTCTACTCTCAACCTTCTCGATTAGGTCGCGGAGACTACCATTTTCTCCCTTATCAATCAACTGCTTATAACGTCTCTCTGCTCGCGCTTGCGCACTGGCTGTGAGGAAAACCTTAACCTCCGCATCAGGAAAAACAACTGTACCCATGTCACGACCATCGGCAACCAGACCAGGCTGACGTGCAAAAGCCTTTTGACGCTGCAACAAAGCACTGCGCACCTCGGGAAAGGCAGCCACCATCGAAGCTTGAGCACCGACATCTTCGCCACGAATTAAGTCGGAAACATTTTCTGTTTCCAGTACCACTTTCGGCGAACCACCCTCGCTGTCCATTTCAAAAGCCACATCCATATGAGCCGCCAATACGGCGAGAGCCTCAACATTATCGAGCGCCACAGCGTGGCGCTTCGCAGCCATTGCCACCAAACGATAGAGCGCGCCACTATCCAAGTAGTTGAATCCCAGCTTACTCGCTAGCAACTGGCTAATCGTGCCTTTACCCGAGCCACTTGGTCCATCAATTGTTATTACGGGGGGATTACTAGTCGTCATTGGTTTTCCTCACTCACCCTCAACCCCAGCGAGTTTGATAACTCAACAAAGCCTGGAAATGATGTCGCCACATTGTTGCAGTTGCGAATTAAAATTGCTCCGCTCGCCCTGAGGCCAGCGATGGCAAAAGACATGGCAATACGGTGATCACCCAAACTATCAACTTCGCCGGACTGAATTTGACCACCCTCGATCACAATGCCATCGGCGGTCGACTCAGCTGAAACACCCAATATTGCCAGACCGTCGGCCATGGCCTGAATCCTGTCACTTTCCTTTACACGCAGCTCTTCGGCACCCGTCAGCACAGTTGTACCCCTGGCACAAGCCGCTGCCACAATGATGGCAGGGAATTCATCAATCGCTAGTGGCACCTGCTCCTCAGGTATAGCAATGCCCTTTAAGTCTGCCGAGCGCACACGAATATCTGCGACCGGTTCGCCACCGGCAAGCCGCTCGTTAAACAGGGTAATATCGCCACCCATCAATCGCAGAATATTAATTACGCCAATACGTGTAGGGTTAATGCCAACATGGCTTAGGGTAATATCAGACCCATCGGCGATTGAAGCAGCGACCATAAAAAAGGTAGCCGATGATATATCCGACGGCACATCAATCGCCCCTCCCTGTAGCACACCACCACTTGTGAGAGTAACCCGCCCACCCTCTGTTTTCACCTCGTAACCAAAACCCCTTAACATGCGTTCGGTGTGATCACGAGTGGGGGCAGGCTCAGTAACAGAGGTTTCGCCACTCGCATAAAGACCCGCCAGCAAGACACAGGACTTTACTTGAGCACTAGCCATGGGCAATTGATAATCGATAGCCTGTAAAGCACGATTGCCACCAATACGTAGCGGCGGTGTACCACCTCCACCCGTTTCTATATCTGCGCCCATGAGTGCCAACGGGTCGGCAACACGCTTCATTGGGCGCGTAGAAAGTGATTCATCACCGATCAATACGCTATCAAAGGTCTGGCCCGCCAAGATACCCACCAATAAACGCATCGAGGTGCCAGAGTTACCCAAATACAGAGGGCCAGCAGGTGCTTTTAAACCCTGCAAACCCACACCGTGAACTACAACTCGGCCCTTGTCTGGGCCTTCAATCACCACGCCCATATCACGGAATGCTTGCAAGGTCGCCAGGCTGTCTTCGCCCTCGAGAAAACCTGAAACTTCAGTTATACCCTCAGCCAACGAGCCCAGCATGATAGCGCGGTGTGAAATTGATTTATCGCCTGGCACCCGGACCTGGCCCTGCAGGACACCGCCAGGCTCTACACGGTATTGTATTTCTGTTGAACCCATAGTTTCAAGATACGCCTTATTGTCGAGCATGATTTGAAAACGATGACGCGCCTCCTTCGCCCGGGTAAACACACCGAGCAAATGTTCGCTATCACCTGAAAGTATTGCCTTGCGTAGGCTTTGTAGATGGCCCGTCACACTATCCAGCACCTCGACAATAGCAGTGCGATTGGCTAGGGTAATGTCGTGCCACATTATCGGGTCACTCGCTGCAATGCGGGTGAAATCTCGAAAACCACCCGCTGCATAGCGAAAGATTTCGCGATTTTCTTCCATTCCGGCAAGCGTGTCGACCAACGAATAAGCGAGTAAATGAGGTAAGTGACTGGTCGCCGCCAACACCTCGTCGTGCTCGTCAACAGGCATCTCACTCACTGTTGCACCGACACCTCGCCACATAGCACTAACCCGTGCCATGTGATCTTCGCCCGTTGCTGTCAACGGCGTAAGAATAACCCGATGATCCTCGTAAAGATTTGATATAGAGGCGCAAACACCACTTTTCTCCGAGCCTGCAATGGGGTGACCCGGCACAAACTGTTTTGGTACCGAGCCATAAATAGCTTTTACCGCACTGACAATACTGCCTTTGACACTTGCCACATCGGTAAAGCTCACCTCTGGCGCCAGGTACTCGTGCAACTGTTCAATAATTTTGGGCACTGTCAGTGTCGGCACGCCTACCACGACAATGTCCCCAGCACCCATAGCTGCAAGCGCCGCTGGCAAATCGCTTTCAACCCTGTCGACAACACCTAGCTCCAGTGCTTTTTGTAAGGTTGCGGGACTGCGTGACGCACCAATCACCTCGCCAAATAAACCTCGCTCCCGTGCTGCCAAGGCCAAGCTACCACCAATCAAACCGAGGCCAACAACTAACAGCCGGCCGTTAGGCATAACAGTATTCGCTGAAGGTAACTCAGCCACAACGATTGACCGAGCAATTAGCAGGGTTTAGATACATAAATAAAATCTACCGGTTAGCAACGGGAAAGACGCCAGTCTAGTGCAACACGCGTGCAGCGTTCTTACAAAACAGCACAGGGATAAGAGCCTAGAATTCGCAAATCCGCTACTCTTTCACGCACCAAATCCAGCGCAGCAGTCACATTTTCGTCATTCTGATGACCAACGAAGTCTATAAAAAACACATAGCTCCAGGTGCCACTGCGTGCAGGCCGCGTCTCAACACGGGTTAAATCGACACCTTGCGCCTGAAATGGCTCCAGCAACAAGTACAACGCGCCGGGCGCATTATTGACCGAAGCGATAATCGAGGTTTTATCATCGCCACTGGGGGGAATATCATCCCGCCCTATGACCAGAAAGCGTGTCGAATTATCCGGGTAGTCTTCAATTTTTTCGTGAATTTTTTCTAGCGAGTACAATTGCTCCGCCATGTCTCCAGCAATGGCTGCAGAATTCCATTCCCCTTGCACTCGCCGTGCCGCCTCAGCATTACTGCTCACGGGTACGCGTTCGATATTTGGATAGTTGGCATCCAGCCATTTGCGACATTGCGCCAGTGACTGGGGATGCGAGTACACCCGAGTGATATTTTCAACCCGGGTATTCGCACCGAGCATAAAGTGGTGATGAATACGCAATTCCACCTCACCACAAATCTTTAATGACGATTCAAGAAAACTGTCAAGAGTGTGATTAACCACGCCCTCGGTTGAGTTTTCAATTGGCACTACACCGTAGTTTACCGCACCCGATGAAACTTCACGAAAGACTTCGTCGATCGCTGTCATCGGACGACTCACTACCGAATGACCAAAATGTTTTAATGCAGCCGCTTGAGTAAAGGTGCCATCTGGACCCAGAAAAGCTACGGTAACCGGCTGCTCAAGCGCTAGGCAGGCCGACATAATCTCACGAAACAGGCGAGCCACTTCTTCGTCATCGAGGGGGCCTGTATTGGCCTCCATCACTTTACGCAGCACCTGCGCCTCTCTCTCTGGGCGATAAAAAATCGCATCGCCAGTGGCAACCTTCACTTCGGCGACACGTTGAGCACAGTGGGCCCGCTCGCTCATTAGCGCCAGTAATTGCCTGTCGATACTATCGATCTGATCTCGCAAGGCGGGCAAGTCGACAGTCGTCTCTGCTCCAGGTTTATCATTAGTCATCACTGCTTCCTGAATCTGCTTCGGAGCTCGGTGAAACGGCTTCGGCATTAGTTGCAACGTCATCTTCGGCACCAGACTCTACAACCGCTTCGACCTCCTCTTCCTGAATATCGGCCACACTGACGAGAGTTTCATCCTCCCGCACGCGAATCAGGCGCACGCCCTGGGTGTTGCGTCCCAACGTGGGGATACCATCGACACGGGTGCGCACCAGCGTTCCCTGATCGGAAATCAACATTATTTCATGGCTAGCATCAACCTGCACCGCACCAACTAGGTTACCGTTGCGCTCGGAGGTCTGAATCGCAATTACACCCTGACCGCCCCGTTTATAGTTAGGGAATTCAATCAGCGACGTACGCTTGCCAAAACCTTTTGCACAGACGGTCAAGATCGTTTTATCTTCAGCCGGAATAATCAACGAAATCAGCTCTTCGCCCTCGGGCACACGCATACCGCGCACACCTTTCGCGGTTCGGCCCATCGCCCGCACATCGTTTTCGTTAAAGCGCGTGACCTTACCGCTTGAACAAAACAGCATAACATCGCAATCGCCATCGGTGATGGCTGTGCCAATGAGTCGGTCGCCCTCTTCCAACTCCAAGGCACGCAAACCGACACTGCGACGTCGGGCAAAAGCCGACAGTTCTGTCTTCTTAACAGTGCCCTTGGCCGTTGCCATAAACACATATTGATCATCGCGATACTCTTCCACCGGCAACATTGACGTAATGCGTTCACCCTCCTCGAGGGGTAGCAAATTCACCATTGGCCGTCCACGGGCATTACGACTGGCAACAGGTATTTCAAACACCTTGAGCCAATAAACCTTACCGGCACTGGTGAAACACAATATGGTGTTATGGGTATTCGCTATTAGCAGGTGCTCAACAAAATCTTCGTCCTTCACCGCTGTCGCTGAGCGACCGGTGCCACCACGACGCTGGGCCTGATAGTCAGCCAGTGGCTGAGTCTTGGCATAACCCCCATGGGAAATAGTCACCACACGATCTTCTTCGGGAATCAAATCGGCAACGGTTAAATCGCGGCGTGAATCGACAATTTCAGTTTTTCGATCATCGCCAAATTCTTCGTCAATGGCGATTAACTCTTCTTTAATCACTGCCATCAAACGATCGGTATCACTGAGAATATGCAAATACTCAACAATTTCATCGAGCTTTACCTGGTATTCGGCCAGCAGCTTCTCATGCTCCATGCCCGTCAAACGGTGCAGGCGCAACTCCAGAATAGCCTGGGCTTGGGCTTCTGAGAGATAGTATTTATTCTCGCGTAAGCCATACTCAGCACTGAGCTCATCAGGACGGCAAGCCCCCTCGGCACGCTCCAAAAAGGGCAGCACCTGAGCTGCATTCCAGCCCATATCGAGCAAGCCCTGGCGGGCATCAGCAGGGGTTGGCGAACCTTTAATCAAAGCGATAACCTGGTCGATATTGGCGATAGCCACGGCCAGGCCTTCGAGAATATGACCCCGCTCCCGCGCCTTGCGCAATAAAAAGGTGGTACGTCGGGTAACGACCTCCATGCGGTGACGTACAAAAATCTCCAGTAGGCGTTTGAGGTTAACCGTTTGCGGCTGGCCATCAACGATGCCGACAATATTAATCCCGAATACGCTTTCGAGCTGTGTCTGGGCATAGAGATTATTGAGCAGCACATCGCCCATCTCGCCACGTTTGAGTTCAATCACCACCCTCAGGCCGTCTTTGTCAGATTCGTCGCGCAGCTCAGAAATACCTTCAATTTTTTTCTCTTTAACCAGCTCGGCGATTTTCTCTATTAACTTCGCTTTATTTAGTTGGTAGGGAATTTCGCTAATAATGACAGTTTCGCGCAGCGTCTTTTCGTCTATCTCGACCTCGGCTTTAGCACGAATATAAATGCGCCCACGCCCGGTGCGATAGGCTTCAACAATACCCGCCCGGCCATTGATAATACCCGCGGTGGGAAAATCAGGCCCCGGCACCAATGTCATCAGCTCATCAATGCTTATATCCTTGTTTTCTATCAGCGCCAGACAGGCGGCGATGACTTCTCGCAGGTTGTGGGGCGGAATGTTCGTCGCCATACCAACGGCAATACCCGAAGAGCCATTAACGAGGAGATTAGGTACTCGCGTAGGCAGCACTTCGGGAATCCACTCCGACTCATCGTAGTTAGGCACAAAGTCGACGGTTTCTTTATCGAGGTCAGCCAACAGGGCGTGGGCAATTTTTGACATACGGATTTCGGTGTAACGCATCGCTGCAGCAGAGTCGCCATCCACCGAACCAAAATTGCCTTGGCCATCAACGAGTGGATAGCGCAGAGAAAATGACTGCGCCATGCGTACAATGGTGTCATAAACAGCGGAATCACCGTGGGGGTGATATTTACCAATAACATCACCAACCACACGAGCCGACTTCTTATAGGGTTTATTCCAATCGTTATTAAGTTCGCTCATAGCAAACAGTACACGTCGATGCACAGGCTTTAAACCATCGCGCAAATCCGGCAGCGCCCGACCCACAATGACGCTCATGGCGTAATCGAGATACGACTTACTCAATTCATGTTCAATATTGACCGGCGATACTTGTTCGGTTGTTTCAACCATACCCACATATTTCCTGGAAATTTACGTCTTGCCCAGCACCCGCAGCCCCTTAGCGGGACTGCACTCTTTTACCGGCACATAAGCGCAAAATTATACCATATAACTTTGCCAATACCCCTATTTTGGCCGAGTCCGTCAAGGAGGCCCCCAGTAGGCTATACTTCGCATTTTTGCCCTGTTGCCAATGCCGAGCACCCTGACAAACATGCCTATAGAAAACGTCGACATCCTGATCAACGCGGGCTGGCTGATCCCCGTAGTGCCACGTAACACGATACTGCGCAACTGTAGTATCGCTATCCATGGGGGCCGGATTATTTACCTGTTACCCAGTGGCGAGGCGCAACAACGTTTTAACCCAATCCAACAATATGATCTACCCGATTCACTGTTAATTCCCGGCCTGATCAATGCTCACGGACACGGCGCCATGGCGCTCCTACGCGGCTACGCCGACGACCAAAACTTGCACACCTGGCTCAATGAATCGATCTGGCCTGCCGAGGGCCGCTGGATGAGCGAAGAATTCGTCTACGATGGCGCTGAACTCGCCATTGCCGAGATGCTACTTGGTGGCACGACCTGCTTTAACGACATGTACTTCTTTCCCGACCAAACCGCTCGCGCTGCGCGTAGAAATAACATTAAATGTCAGCTAGCCTTCCCCGTACTCGAATTTCCCAGTGCCTGGGCGCGCAATGCCGACGAATACATTCACAAAGGCCTTGCATTGCGCGATGAACTACGCGACGACAGCCGTATTTCTATCGCCTTTGGCCCCCACGCACCTTACACCGTGAATGACCCAGCGCTAGAAAAAATAGCCACCCTTGCCGGTGAACTCGACGCGCCCATCCAAATCCACCTTCACGAAAGTGCCGATGAAATTGCACAAAGCATGAAAGAACACGGCCAGCGACCCATCGCGCGGTTGCAGCAACTCGGCCTGCTAACACCCCTCACCCAGTGCGTGCACATGACTCAACTTATCGACAGTGATATTGCGATACTGGCTGAAAGTGGCAGCCATGTCGTTCACTGCCCGACATCCAACCTCAAGCTCGGCAACGGCTTTTGCCCCCTAGAACGCCTGCAAAAAGCCGGGGTCAATATTGCCTTGGGCACAGATAGCGCCGCCAGTAATAACGACCTCAACATGCTCAGCGAAGCCCGCAGCGCAGCACTCATCGCCAAAGGCGTATCGGGCAACCCAGAATTACTACCCGCCCACGAGGCGCTCGAACTCGCCACTATTAATGGCGCACGAGCCCTCGGCATTGACCATGAAACCGGCAGCATTGAAGTAGGCAAAGCCGCCGACTTAGTCGCTATTAACCTTGCCAATATTGCCAGTCAGCCCCTGTATAATGCCCTCTCTCAATTAATATATACCGACAGCGCCCGCCACATCAGCCACACCTGGGTCGATGGCAAACTGCTGGTAGAAAACGGACAACTGCTGAACATTGACCAAAATGAGCTCATCAGCAAAGCTCAAAACTGGCGGACAAAGATACAGGCCGAACGCTAACTGACAGACTTGGGCACTAACCGGCAGCCTTGAGCACTAACCGACAGCCCAGGTACGCAAAGAGATTCCAGGAGAAATAAACCGTGAGCAGCACCGAATCACCTGACAACAACAATGTCGATGCAGCAGAAATTGCCAAATTTGAAGCCCTTGCTAGCCGCTGGTGGGACAAAAACAGTGAATTCAAAGCCCTACACGACATCAACCCCTTACGCGCTAACTGGATCGACCAATTGTCACCCGTGGCGGAAAAAACCCTGCTCGATGTCGGCTGCGGTGGCGGCATACTCTGCGAAGCGATGGCCCAGCGCGGCGCCCAAGTAAAAGGCATCGACATGGGCGAAACGCCACTGCAAATCGCCCGCCTACACAGCATTGAGTCAGGTGTCGCTGTCGACTATCAGCAAATTACTGCCGAACAGCTCGCCGAGCAAGCACCAGAAAGCTACGACGTGGTTACCTGCTTGGAAATGCTCGAGCACGTGCCCGACCCCTCATCTATTATCAAGGCCTGTATGCAGCTGGTTAAGCCGGGTGGCGATGTTTACTTTTCCACTATCAATCGCAACCCCAAAGCCTTTCTGTTTGCCATTGTTGGCGCCGAATATGTGCTCAATATGCTGCCCCGCGGCACTCACACTTACAGTCATTTTATTCGCCCCTCTGAACTGACGCGCTGGGCGCGCGAGGCTGGACTTGAAGTGGCCGAAATAACTGGCATGGTTTATAACCCCCTGAGCAAGAAATACAGCCTTAACCAGCGCGATGTCAGCATCAACTATCTGGTGCACGCCCGCAAACCGGCTTAGGCAAAGTCCTTGATTCACTCCTTAGCAAAGCCCCGGCCCATTAATAAAAAAAGGACAGTCGCGTATGCCACCCGCAAACTATCAAGCCGTATTATTTGACCTCGACGGCACCCTTCTGGACACCGCGCCCGACTTTACCACCTCAATAAACCAGATGTTAAAACGGCATCAACGGCCAGCGCTGACAGAAAATGACATTCGCGCCACCATCACCCACGGCTCGGCTGGGCTACTCAGCCATGCCTTCCAATGCAATGAGAATGACGCCAACTTCGAGACTCTACGGGCAGAGTTTCTCGATATTTACTTTACCCAACTGGCTGAAAAAAGCTGCCTTTTTCCTGGCCTGGCAACACTGCTCGAAGTCCTCGACCAACGCGACATTCCCTGGGGCATCGTCACCAATAAACCTCGGCGCTTTACCCAAGCAATACTGGAAAGACTCGATCTGCAATCCGCACCTCAGTCTGTGGTGTGCCCCGATGACGTCGAACACAACAAGCCCCACCCTGAACCCGTGCTGCTGGCCTGCGAGCAGCTTGGTGTCTCCCCCCGGCATACGGTATTTATCGGCGATCACCTGCGCGACATCGAGTCCGGGCGCAACGCCGGCACTACAACCATCGCCGCTGCCTATGGCTATATTGACACAGATGAGCACCCTCAGGATTGGGGGGCTGACTATTTGATCACCGACTCCCGGCAACTTATCGGCCTAGTGATCGCCTAGGATGAAAGTAATCCTGCACCCACTTAACTAGCAAGCCAACTTAACGAAAGATCCACACTATGAGTATTCAAGAACCTCGTAACTATCAGCCACCGACAAACTGCCTGCAAGACAGAACTATTCTCGTCACTGGTGCTGGTAGTGGCATTGGCCGAGCTGCGGCCCTCAGTTTCGCCAACCACGGCGCTACGGTAATTTTGCTCGGGCGCACCGTCGAAAAACTCGAGGCGGTTTACGATGAAATAGAAAGTGCCGGGGCACCGACTCCGGCCATTTACCCCCTTTGCCTGGAAGGTGCCACTGAACAGGATTACCAAACTCTGGCAAGCACAGTTGAGCAAGAATTTGGCGCTTTACATGGCCTACTCCACAACGCCGGTTTGCTCGGACAGCGCACCACTATCGGCAATTATCAAGCACAAATTTGGCAACAGGTTATGCAGGTCAACCTCAACGCCCAGTTTCTACTCACTAAAGCCCTGCTACCGCTAATGAAGACAGCAAGCGATGCAGCGATTGTTTTTACTTCGTCAGGCGTCGGACGCAAGGGTCGCCCTTTCTGGGGTGCTTACGCGGTATCAAAGTTTGCCACCGAGGGCCTCGCTCAAGTGCTTGCCGGCGAGCTTGATGAGGTCAGTAATATTCGCGTCAATTGTCTCAACCCCGGTGCTACCCGCACTGCCATGCGTGCCGTCGCCTACCCTGCAGAAGACCCCGGCACCTTGCTCAGCCCAGAAGATATAATGCCGGCCTACCTCTATTTATTAGGGCCAGATAGCCGAGGGATTAGTGGGCAATCTTTTGACGCTCAGTAGCAAACCGGGAGAAAATACCGGACACTCCCCTCTATACTTAACTTATTAAGCCCCAGCCCGCGAGGATTTTGGCCATGAAATTAAGCACACTTTTTACACTGGTTGCACTCAGCTGCCTCTGCCTCAGTTGCAACGCAGAAGATAGCAATACGTCAAGCACTAAGGTTGCAATGGAACAATTTGTCGGCGCATGGTCTGGTGAATATGTCCATAAAAACAAAAACCGCAGAGATAGCTGGGTACAAACGAGAACCGTAGATGGGGTGTTTGAACTTGTCTATAAAGTGCATCAACACGGCGTACTGAGCAGCACGGAAATTAACCAAGGCACCTGGTGGCTTGATGGGCCCTATTTTTACGAAAAACAAAATGGCAAGTATGACAAAGCCGATAAATATTCATTCGAATTTATTAGTAATGACAAAATAAAATTTACCGAAATTACCACCGATGAAAAAACCTCTGAGCTTATCGAAGGCTATTCATTTGTTGATACCCGAGTCAAAAAATAGCCCCTGATAACGACGCATTGTTAAGACTATTTTTTGCCTGTTGTCTTTGACTGAGTGATTTTAACCCATGAACATTGCCTCGCTGCTTGAAAAATCTGCTCGCCGTTACCCCCACCACAGCGCCCTTTCCAGCGGCCTTGAGCCCCACTGCGACTATGTCACCTTGGCTCGACGTGCCGCCGCCATTGCCAGCTATTTAAAAAACAAGCTGCATTGCCTACCCGGTGAGCGCATCGCACTGGTGATGAAAAATTCCCCTCAGTACATCGAGGTGCTGTTTGGCATCCTGCACGCAGGGCTGACCGCCGTGCCCGTCAATGCCAAATTGCACCGCAGAGAGTTCGCCTATATTCTTGAAAACAGTGCCGCCAGCCACGTCTTTATTAGCGATGATTTCAACGCGACTATCGGTGAGCTAGCTGACACTATCGACACCCTGAAATCTTATATCAGCGTTGACTCAGCGGCTTTCCAGCGGCTCTATCAATCACCCGCCTTAGCCCTGCAGCGCTGTAAACCCGATGCTATCGCCTGGCTCTTCTACACCAGTGGTACCACCGGCCAGCCCAAGGGCGCGATGCTCAGCCACCGCAATTTAATGGCAATGACCCAAAGCTACTTCGCCAGTGTCGACACCATAGAACCCGGCGCCACCTTGTTACACGCTGCTCCCATGTCCCACGGCTCCGGCCTTTACGCCTTCCCCACTATAGCCGCGGGTGCCCACCAGGTGGTTTCCCAAAGTGGCAGTTTTGAGCCAGAAGAAATTTTCCACCTCATTCGGCACTACCCACAGGTATCGATGTTTGCCGCACCAACCATGATTAAGCGCTTGGTCGAAACACCCGCGGCGAACGATGAAAACACCGATAATTTACAAGTGATTATCTACGGTGGCGGCCCCATGTATGTCGCTGACTTGAAAGCCGCCATGGATCGCTTCGGCAATAAATTTGCCCAGATCTATGGCCAAGGTGAAACACCAATGACCATCACCTGCCTGAATCGGGCCGACCATCTCGGACGCGAGGACCTCCCTCTCGACGAGCTCCTCGCTTCAGTGGGGTGTGCTCAAGTCCCGGTTGAAATTCGCATCGCCAACGCCGAGGGCACTAGCTTGCCCGATGGCGAAATCGGCGAAATATTGGTCAGTGGTGACACTGTTATGCGTGGCTACTGGCAAAACCCCGAGGCAACGGCAAAAACTATCGTTGACGGCTGGCTCTATACCGGAGACATGGGTGTTCTCAATGCCCAGGGTTATTTAACGCTTAAAGATCGTTCAAAAGATTTGATCATTAGTGGTGGCACTAATATATACCCCCGAGAGGTTGAGGAGATCCTTCTCGAGCACCCTGATGTGCTTGAAGTTTCAGTCATTGGCAAAGCCCACCCCGAGTGGGGCGAAGAAGTCGTCGCCTTTGTCGTGCAACGTGAAACGGCAATCCTAGACAGCGCACAACTCGACGCCTTCTGCATTGACAATATGGCCCGCTTTAAACGTCCCAAGAACTACCATTTTGTCGACCAACTGCCGAAAAATAATTACGGGAAAATCCTCAAAACCCACTTGCGGGCCTTACTGGAATAAATACAGAGGGCTTCCACATACCGCTTGCACCAGACTGCATCAAGGCTATACCTGCTTCTGACATTCGACCGGCATTGAGAATGCAAAACATCTCAAAACCGCTTAAGCTCCAACCGATCTACTGAAACAGATGGGAGCGCGAGCTACATAGTACTAGCCCGCACCCACAGTATGTTTTCTGCAATCTCTTGTTATTGCTATCTATACAGACACTAAGTACGCGGTGCCGCCGGGTTTTTCAAACCTTTAGCCAAGGTCTTCGGCATTAAGTCCTGCAATTGCTCTTGAGTCCAGCGCGTGTCACTGAAAATACTGCGTTCTTTGGTGGGCAGGGAGACCAGCGTGATTTCACCACCGCCGACAATAAAGTCGCGGCCATTGATATGTGAAGCCGCATCAGTACACAGAAAGACCACCAGCTGTGAAACCTGCTCCGGAGCAAAGGTTTCAGAGTCCTCTGTCATCTCTTCAATTTCAAACATAAATTCGGGCAGGGGCAGTTTACCAGCGCGGGCCATCTCTAAAGCCTTTTTCATATCGACAGCACCGGCCATACGCGTCCCCGCGCGGGGACGAATAGCATTAGTGGTGACATTATAGGGCCCCAACTCCAATGCCAAGGTGCGAGAGAAGCCGACGATACCTTCTTTTGCCGCCGCATAATTGGAGGCTGCATAACCACCCAACCCCGCCTCTGATGCAGTGTTAACAATGCGACCGCTGCCCTGCTTACGAAAAATTTCTGCCGCCTGCTTAGTCACAGCAAACAAGCCTTTGAGGTGAACAGCGATTACGCTGTCCCACTCTTCCTCTGTCATTTTGACAAACAACTGGTTGCGAATATTGCCAGCATTATTGACCACAATATCGAGGCGCCCAAAGGCATCCAGCGCTTGTTGCACCATGTCCTCTCCATCGGCAACGCTGGTGACATTACCGTAGTTCGCAACAGCCTCACCCCCGGCGGCGATAATTTCATTCACCACGTCATCGGCTGGACTGGCGTCATCACCTGCGCCGAGCACAGAACCACCAAGGTCATTGACCACCACTTTTGCACCTTCTGCCGCTAGTGCCAGAGCGTGAGTGCGACCCATGCCTCTACCTGCACCCGTTACGATAGCGACTTGCCCCTGTAATAAATTTCCCATTTTTGAATTTACCTTTTTAGTCATTGATTTCTTATCGTGATTAAATAATTAGACGATTGAATAAAATCATGCCATTACTGGATAGAAATAGCCCTTAAATTTTAGTCCACACCCAACATCTCTACTTCAAATGAAACTGGCAGCACAGCACTTAAGACTTTATGATCTGCACATTCTATAGAACTACCCTGCAAACAACTAAGCCCATAAAAACAAGAAAAGGCAGACAGTAGATATGAAAAAACAGCATATTCTCGATGGTGTTCGAGTACTCGATTTTTCCCAACATGTCGCGGGCCCCAGTGCCAGCCGTATGATGGCAGAGATGGGTGCAGAAGTTATCAAACTTGAGCTGGCACCCTTTGGTGAGCAAATTCGCCAGGTTGGTTTAAAAATCAACGACCGCAGTATTTACTTTATTCAGCAAAACCGCGGTAAGAAGAGTGTATGTGTCGATATGAAAACAGATGAGGGCCGCGATATTGTCTACGGTCTGGTGAAACAGGCCGACATTGTGCTCGAGAATTTTGCCCCCGGTGCCATTGCCCGCCTGGGATTAAGTTGGGAAAAAGTACAACAGCTCAACTCGGAGTGCATTATGTGCTCCATTTCCACCTTTGGGCAGGCAGGGCCACTGGCTTCACTGCCCGGCTACGATTTTATCGGTCAAGCCTACGCTGGCATAACCGGCATGATTGGCGATGAAGAAAATGGCCCTTATATTCCCCTTGCCGCACTGGGTGACACCATGACCGGGGCCCACGCGTTGGCAGCCATAAATGGCGCGCTCTACCATCGCGCGACCGGCGGCAGCGGGCAGTTTCTCGACATTTCCCTGCTCGACTGTTACTTCCATTGCCACGAGATGAATGTGGGTACAGTGAGCGCCAGCCAGGGTGCTTATACCCCCAAGCCCGGCCGCCACCACAGTGCCGTTGGCCCCCTCGGGATCTATAAAAGTAAAGACGGCTACATCGTATTAATTGCGATTTTACGGCGCTGGTCCGATTTCTGTGAAGTCATCGGTATGCCCGAGTTAATGGATGACCCGCGTTTTGTTGACGATCTATCCCGGGCACAAAACCAAGAGCAACTCACCCCTATTATTGAGCAGTGGTTACAGGCCCAGGAAAGTGACGCGGCAACCATAAAAATGCTCGGTGACAAACATATCCCCGTGGCGCCTATTCTCTCCATCAAGGAAGTGATGGCACACCCGCACATGCAAGAGCGTGGCACAGTACGAACCGTCACTGACAGAGGGGCCGGTAGTTTTGACATGCCCGGCATGCCACTGCGATTTTCTGCCTTTGATAACGACCTAGAACTCCACGCTCCCTATCTTGGCGAGCACAATGGCGAAGTGCTCACCACCTTGCTAGGCATGGACAGCGGCAAAATTAACGCTTTAACCACACAGGGCGTACTGATCAACGAACCCTTACCCAACAGCTCCTCATAATTGCCATACCCATTTACTATAAGGACAACAGTTACCATGAAAAAAGTCGCACTAGTCACTGGAGCCAGCCGAGGCATCGGCCGCGCCATCGCCATCGCCCTGGCGGAATACGAGTATCACGTTGCCTGCTTTGCCCGTGATAAAGCCAAACTCGAAGAAACGGTGTCGATGATTGAAGCCGTCGGTGGCAACGCTAGCGTACACACCGGCGATGTCAGCAGCGATGATGACCTACAAGCACTGGTTGATGACGTCAGCCAACACCATGGGGGTATCGATGTACTGGTTAACAATGCTGGCATTACCGAGGGCGCTGCGGCAAAGAACATATCCCCAGAGCGCTTTCGCGAAGTACTCAACATCAATCTGGTGGCCCCTTGGGTGCTATCCCGTGCCGTACAACCGGTGATGAAAGCTCGCGGCGGTGGTGTGATTATTAATGTCGGTTCAACCTACGGCTCGAGCGGAGTTGCCAATAATTCTCCCTATTGCAGCTCAAAAGCAGGCATCGAAGGGCTGACCCGCGCTTTGGCTCGCGAGTGGGCTAGAGACCAAATACGCGTTATTTGCGTCGCCCCAGGTTTTGTGAAAACCGATATGGTGGGCGATAATTTTGGCGGCACTGAAGTAGAAAAACTGGTGGTATCACGTATCCCCATGAAACGCTTTGGTAAGGCTGAGGAAATTGCCCAGTTGATCGCATTTTTATCGACCTCAAAAGCCGGCTTCGTAACCGGCGAAACTCTGGTGATCGATGGCGGCCAGCGCTCATTGATCTAAACAAAAACCGTCGCCAATCTGGAGGTACAGACTCTAATATCTAGTATTACTTCCTATTTGCACAACTTTTAGTCATTATGGCTGGCTAACAATTATGGGTAGCGGCCCTAGTAGGTCGCTAAAACAAACAATGAGTAAAAAAGAAGTTGACGTTAAACGCTTTAGCGAAGAAGAGAGTTCCAGCAGAATTGGTCGCATCCCTACCCCCACCGGTTATCCCGGCTTAGGGGACATTAACAGCTACCTGATTTTCCCCGAGAAGCCCGGTGACGAATTGGTCCTCATCGATACCGGTATTTGTTCAGATGAGGCTTGGCAGGCTCTCAACAACGGCCTCACAAAATTAGGCTTGCGAGTCGAGGATATTGACAGGATTCTCCTTACCCACGGCCATACCGATCACTATGGACAAGCCCAGCGCATACATGAGGCATCGAACTGCAAACTATGGGCCCATGAAAACCTCTGGCTAACTAACGAGCGCATGCGCCCACCCCCAGAGCGCAAAGAACTCGAACTGTATTACTACGCACTTTGGGGTGTCGACCGAGAACTGGCCGATAAAGCCATTTCACGCCGGGCAAAAATCGCCGATCTATACCACCCCATGGAACCAGACCACCTCCTAAAAGACAACGAAATCGTGTCCATTGCTGGCTTTGACTTGAAAACAATACACACACCGGGGCACTGTCCCGACGAAGTGGTTTACTGGCAGGAAGATCTACGAGTGTTCTTTTCAGGAGACCATCTACTACCTGATATCACCCCTGTCTGCCTGACTCAAATGCCCCGCAAAACAGGCGATGAACGACCCCGAGCACTGAGTGAGTACCAGAGCTCCCTGGCCAAAGTTGCACCTTATCCGGCTCGGGTTACCTACCCTTCACACGGCGCACCGATCACCGATCACCTGGAATTGATCAAATCTTATGGCCTATCGACGGATCGGCGCCTGCTAAAGATCAGTCGCATTCTCGAAGCTGGTGGGCCGATGACGCCAATGGCCGTTGGCAAAGAATTGTTTCCTAAAGCTTGGGAAGAACAAATCGTACCGGTGATGTCGGAAATCATCGGTCATTGCGACATTCTTGAAGATGAAGGACATCTCGTTGCGACTGAACACAACGGGGTCATCAAGTACCACTATCGCTCTACACCCGCACCCAACTAATTGCGACGAAAATCTGTGCCAAGACATAACTACTCGCAAGAGTACTTATGTCAACGACTATCAAGAATACTCAGCAGCCATAATAAAAGTATAGGAAACCTGTCATGAATTACGATGATCTTGAATTTTGCCGCGTTGAACTCAATGGCCACATACTCACGGTGACCATCAACCGTCCCGAGGTAATGAACTCACTGCACCCACCCGCCAATTTCGAACTTGAGCAGGTTTTTAACAATTTCGCAGAAGACCCCGAGCAATGGGTGGCAATTCTCACAGGTGCCGGTGATCGTGCCTTCAGTGCCGGCAATGACTTGAAATACCACGCCAGCGGTAGCCCGCGCGGCACACCCGAAAGCGGCTTTGCAGGACTAACCTCGCGTTTTGATTGCGACAAACCCATTATTGCCGCCATCAATGGTGTGGCCATGGGCGGAGGTTTTGAAATCGCACTAGCCTGTGATTTGATTATTGCTGCTGACAACGCCAAATTTGCCTTGCCAGAACCTAAGGTAGGCCTCGCTGCACTCGCTGGTGGTCTACAACGCCTACCCCGCCAGATTGGCCTCAAGCCCGCAATGGGGATGATTCTCACTGGCCGTCACGTCAGCGCGCAAGAAGGCATGACACTAGGGTACGTCAATACCGTAGTGCCCCAGGTAGAACTCATGGACGAAGCACGGCGCTGGGCAGAGATGATTTTAGAGTGCTCGCCAGTCTCTATACGCACCAGTAAGAATGCGGTTATGGCGGGCCTGGATCAACCGGACCTAGAAGGTGCCATCAAAGATTCACACTCCCTGCCCTCTGTCAAAACCTTGATGAGCAGTAGTGATTTTGAGGAGGGACCCACTGCCTTTGCAGAAAAGCGTAAGCCCCGGTGGCAGGGTAAATAGGCCCTTCAACCATACGCTATACCTTACTTTAATAAATTTGGATTTTAACTAGCCCAGGATTTTTCGACACACCACAAAATCCGATAGATTTTTACCTGCCAAAGCTGGCACAATAGCGGCCCGCCAATTGGCGGGTTGAGATCCACCTACGCCTCCGTAGCTCAGCTGGATAGAGTAATCGGCTTCGAACCGATTGGTCGGGAGTTCGAATCTCTCCGGGGGCGCCATCTACAACTACACCACTTGCTGCTATTCAAACAGCACTTCTATTTTTCAGAGTAAACATCAAAAGAAAAACAAATTGCACAAAAAAACCCGCAAAATCTGCGGGCTTTTTTACGTCAAGTTAGTAGCTTTATGAACCAGAGCCATTAGCCAAAGCAGCCTGAGCAGCTTTGTATTTCGGGGCTAACAACCATCGAGCCAAAGCCGGCATCACTATAATTGCAGCCAGCATATTAACGACAAACATGAAAGTCAGCATAATACCCATATCGGCCTGAAACTTTAGAGGGGCAAATATCCATGCACCCACGCCAACACCGAGAACTACCCCTGTGAAGATAACCGGGCGCCCGGTGGTATGCATAGCGTGAATAAATGCATCCTCAATGGACTCACCCTCCTCAATATAGTGTCCCAATTTACTGTAAATGTATACGGCGTAGTCAACACCGACTCCAACACCCAGTGCAACAACAGGCAATGTATTTACTTTAAGCCCGATGCCTAAAATCGCCATTAGCGCATAACAGAGTATTGAAACCATAGTCAGTGGTAACACAATACAGAGCATTCCACCTATCGACCGAAAGGTAATAATCGCCAGCGCAATAATGGCAGAGTACTCCCAAAACATAATCGGCAACTGCGCGTCTTCGACAGCGTCATTCGTTGCAGCAATAATACCGACATTACCGGTGGCCAGCAGTGGGTTAAACTTTTCTACAGGCAAAACCGACTCAAACGCAGCGATGCCTTTAATAATTCCATTGATCGTTTCAGCCTTATGATCTTCAGTAAAGATATTAATTGGCATTGCTTTACAGGCCGCATCCATATATTCATCACCGCCTGCACCCATATGATAAAGCGATGAGGACATCGTGCTCGCATTGCGCGAAAGGGAAAACCAGCGAGGGCTACCCTCATTATTAGCGGTTAAAATCACTTTCATGTTGTCGACCAGCGACTTCACCGACTTCACCCCCGGCAAGTTACGCACATGCCAAGCAAATCGATCAATCTCATTCATCACATCAAAATCGACACAGGCATTATCTTGAGATTCGATCACCAAACTAAGTTTATCGACACCCACTGAGAAGCGCTCAGTAATAACGCGGCTATCAACATTGTACCGTGCATCTTCGCGTAGCTCAGGTATCCCTGTTTGGGAATCACCAATCTTCAAAGCGTTATTGGCAATGCCTCCCCATACTGTAACGACAGCACATAACACAATAATGATAATGGAGGGCTTTGTATGAGTCAGCTTACCCAGCATTCGCCACCACTTATCTCGACGAATTTCACCTCGTTCATGCTTCGCTCTCAGCTTTTCAAGATTGTTCGGGTTGATGTAAGAAAGAAGGATTGGCAGCAACACCATGTTGGTGAAAATAATGGATGCGACACCCAAAGTAGCAGCAATAGCCATTTCCTGAATAATTCCGATATCGATCAAAAGGACGGTTAAGAAACCAACCGTATCACTAATCAAGGCGATAATACCCGGAATAAAGAGCGCGTGAAAAGCGCGCTGAGCGGCAGTCATACCACTAACACCCACCGCCTTTTTAGGCGGAGGGTCAACCAGGTTCCCCTGGTCGTCTTCAGCGCCTCCATACATAGTCTGCCAAAGCCAGGCATTGATTTTCTGAATACCGTGGCTAACAGCAATTGAAAATACCAAAAATGGCACCAAAATACTCATGGGGTCGAGCCCAAAACCCATCAGCGGCAACAAGCCCATTTGCCAGACTACAGCAACCAAACCACTGAGTAAGGGTAAAAGGGTAGCCTTTAGAGATCCGGTATAAACGTAAAGAAATAAAGCGGTAAAGACAAACGTGACGCCAAAAAAAAGCATGACGATTCGCGCACCGTCGGCAATGTCACCAGTAGACTTGGCAAAGCCAATGATTCGCACACTAATTTTATCGGTTTCAATTTTTTTACGAATTTTATCTTCTAGATCTCGAGAAACTTTCTGGTAATCGAGGGGATCACGTGTGGAGGGATCCATATCTAACAATTCAACACGAATCAGGGCGCTGGAAAAATCGTTGGCGACCAAACTGCCGAGACGACCTGATTTAATAATATTGTTACGCAATACAGGCCACCATTCCTCCGTCGGGCGAAATTCAGCCGGAACAACATTACCTCCTGCAAAACCATCTTCAACTAGTTCTATATAACGTACATTAGGAGTCAATATAGATGTCACAGTGTGACGTGCTACACCTGGTAAAAAAAAGACTTCTTCGTTAGCAGCTTTAAGCGCCTCAAAAAACTCAGCATTGAAAATATCGCCTTCGTCCTGAGTAAGAGCAACAATTAACTGATTACCACTACCAAACTCTTCTCTGTATTTTACAAGAGTTTGCAAATACCCATGTTTCAAAGGAAGTAACTTCTCAAAACCCGCTTCCATTCGCAAGGACGAGGCGTGATAACCCATAAACAGGGTTACCAAACAAAATATTGATAAAATTAACATACGATGTGAAAATAGTTTTTCTTGAACCCAAGCTGTAATTTTAGCTTTTAGCATTACTACTACCCTGTTTTCTTACTGTGAAAAACTGCTTAGCACTCTCAATGCTGCCTTAAACAGTCCGCTTTAATCAAAATATTTTCACAAATAAATAATTCACTAACGAAGAGCAATCGTCTTTATACCCGAACTACCAAATAGCAGTAATTCGCTGCCTCTTATCAATTGCATTGACATTAGCGAATCAAAATGAGGATATGGCATTTTCTCTGCTACCAATCCTTTCCGGTTCATCCGTAATATTGTTCCACTAGCGCCTGAAAAAATTAAAGTTCCATCAATAGTTTCTACACAGTCAAAAATATTTGCGATGGTCCTAGTCTCAATTTTTTCCCAATTTTTGGCTCCGTCTGATGAACGATACAAATTTCCACGCAAACCATAAATAAAGAGTTCACCCGTACTCAACTGTTTCACACCAAAGAAAGAACCTGTGTAAGGAGAATCTAGAACTTGCCATCGATCAATACCTTCTGCATTATCATCAAACAGAAGAATAGTCCCAAGCTCACCCACTATAAGCAGTTTATCTTTATACAAAATTACATTATTGAAATTTGGCTCAGGCTCCATTTCCTTGCTCTCTAGCAGGTCATAGAGATCTCCAGAGGTCTCAACCTCTTCCCAATTTTCCCCACCATCGGTAGTCCTGAGCATCAACCCGTAAGCACCGACAGCAAAACCATTATTTTTATCTTTAAACACGATATCAAGTATTGGTTTTGGTATATCACCACCGGTGATAGGGTCTTCATATTGAATTTCCCAGTTTTCGCCGCCATCTTGAGTGTGAAGAATCAAGGTATCATGACCACCAACCCAGCCTTCTTTATCGTTTATAAAAAATATAGTTGTCAATAAGGCCTGTGTCGGCGAATTAGCCTGCTGCCAATTTATCCCATCGCTCGAATAAACAATATTCCCGTACAATCCAGGTGCAAGAAAACGACTACCGCTATGTGTTGAGTCTGTTAACAATATTTTATCAACCAGATCAGATTTCATTACTGGCATTTGCAAGGACTGCTCTGACATAGCCACACAAGTTACAGTTAACAATAATGTACTAACTAGAGCATGGCTCAGCGTGTTTAAACGGGGGCGTAGCGTCCTAAAATATTCACCCTTTATCTTGATATTTTTCAATTATCTACCCCCCAAACTTTCTCAATCCTTTTTATACAATATAAAAATAGTCGCAACTCAAGTATTTATTTGCGCAGATAATATTCACTCAACCCAGTAATGTCAACTAATTGACATAGTTAATTTTATCGCCTTTACAATATCTATTTCTTTTCTATTTAACCTTATTTTAAGATAAATAAAAAACACGTACGTTCATAGTATTGAAAAAATTATTAATTTTTAGGCAAAAAAAATGGCAGGTGTTGTCCACCTACCATTTTCTTTTGTAGTAACTCTAACTATCTCACTCCATTGCGCCGAATTGAAGCGGGGGTAAAATACTTATCTTCCCAGCGCCCCGTGAAGTCTGGAGGATTATTCTTATCAAAAAGTAAAGCTAACATACGTCCCGCATGCATATCATATTGAAACTCTGCGGCAGGAGCCATGAAACCGATGTCATAATACATGACATCATGATCTTCCCAATAACGCCAAATATCACCGCGCCGATCAAAACCGTCTGCTGTCATAATAAAATAGGAGTCTTCATCTAAATACAGTACTCGTCTTGCATAATCGTGACTCGTCCCCTCTTTTAATGTACCTTCAAGCACCCATACTCGGTGCAACTCATAGCGTGCATACTCCTGATTCAAGCGACCTTGCTCAGTAATAATATTCTCTGGAGTCGCATCTGGAGCGTGAAGTTTGTAGGCGTTATAGGGAACATACATCTCTTTTTTGCCAAGACTTTTCCAGTGAAACCTATCGTTAGGTCCATTATATCCCCACTTTTGATCCGTTGTAGCCAGCCCATCACTTGCCGTTAGCGGGTTATCATAGACAATTTGCGGCGCTCTCTTCACACGACGCTGACCAGGGCTGTAAGCCCATGCACCACGAAATTTTTTGGTAAAAGAGGCAGGATCTTTTGCCAAAACCACCTGTCCTGCTACTTTAGCGGGAGCAAGTAATGTTTGATAATAATGGAGGTGATCCGTTTCAGGATCAAAATTTTCAATCTCAGGATCACTGTACTTATAGTGCTGCTGGATTGAAAGTTGATTCACTGTATATTTACCTGTTGAGGTAATAGCCAATGTTAACTCATTACTGTCAACCCAAACATTTAGCGGGCGTGTTGACATACTCATTAATAACTCATTGCCATTTTTGGGGATAGGAAAAGCCCATGAATGGTGCGCATTTTTAAACCCTACTATCCCTTGCCCCTTATCTGGCGCTAACACAATTTCTGCAGCACCTGCATTCTTAATGGCTGCTTCATAAATATATGGCTTATAAACTGCCGTACGCCGAGTTTTGTAGACATTCATATACCAATCGGGATAGGTCTTGAACATCGCTTTTTGGCCATCACTTAATTTATCTGCATAATCACCGTAGTTTTCAGCGGTAATTTTAAAGAGTACTTTATCAGCTGGAAATGGATCCGGGTGATAAGTACCCGGTTTAAAACCAGCCGGCGGCTGCAAGCGCTCATTTTTCCACTCAGGTATGGTTCCTTCGGCATTGCCAGCTCGTATAGCTCCTGCCGGTGTCAGCTCAGTACCTTCAAGACCCAACTTTGCAATTTCTTCAGGAGACAGCGCCGCAAACGTATATGGTGAAGAGGCGTACAGGACAAAAGCACCCGCTGCGATAAGGCCTTTTAACCTACCCATCTTTTTAACTTCATTAGTATTGCGCATCGTTAATTCCTACCTCATACATTATTTTATGCACTTTTAGCTAATACATATCATGAACAGAACAACCTTAACTAGGAAACCTATCACAGGTCCTAGAAGCTTCTCTTAAAGACTATCGACACGTTATCTCTCCCCTGATTCGTACCTGCCGTACCGAGCCACGTCACATACTGAAGATCAACTGTCGTACTCGACAAATAGCTAAAGCCAAGCTTGGACACCAGTGTGCGTTGGTTTTCCACCATTGCCCCAGCATTAAATGGCGTATAGCCCTCGACATTATGAACAAATATCATCGTTGGACTGACATTCACATTAGAGAATACGTCGTTATATTCAAGTGCGACAACAGCTGTGTAACCCCATGAAAAGTCCGTAATTGGACGATCCAAATTATCGACACCGTCAAACCTACCAGGATCTACCACCGCATTACTTTGCCCGGTTGGTGATTCCGGTGAATCATTTACTCTATCCATGTTGTCACCAAAAGATACACCATCGATCCAGACCAACGAGACATCGAAAATGGTGCTTATCTTGTCGGCTCCAAGGAAGTCTGTGCCCACAGAGCGAGTGAAGTTGTACAAAAGTGTCCAGACGTCTGCGGCACCTGATTCACTACCCGGTATGACACCGTATTCGTCGACAATATCACCAAAGCGCAAGCCGGGGGCCGTTCCCTCTGGTGTTGAAAATCCGAAGACCTCTCCGACCTGCGCACCAGCTATCGGTGTATAGGGCACTGTGATGCCACTAATACCGAAGAGGTTTCGTCCTTCACGCGTGTCATAAAAATCAGGTTTATAATTTAGCTCAATGGCAAAAGAAGAATCTAATGGACCCTCACCATTTAATGAGATGGCATAGGTATCTTGGTCTTCTTCATAAATCCACTGATAGCCAGCCAAAGTATCAAAGCCGGGGTTTTCAGGGTCAGGACGGGTCATATAGTCGGGGTCTAAACCGATATATGGGTTAAAGGCGTGAGAGCGAACATAGTAAATACCTAAGTCTGCAAAATTCCACGAAGGGATGATAAAGTGCATATTGATACCGTACATACCACCACTGGGTTCCTCCTCACCTGACTTTTCTATCCCCCGAATAAAGAGGTCGGGGTTATAACCAGCGCCCAAAAAGTCAAAGGGGCTAAAGTAAGTTCCCACCCCAATAAAAGTGGAATTGCGCCAGTTCCAGGTGTAATACGCTTCCAAACTAACGTCATCGCTAAAACCGAAGTTTAAATAGACCGATTCCTGCGGTATCAACGTTTCTTTAACGTCAGTGCCCGGAGTTGTGGCCTTTGACAAATCAGTGGGATTCATCATCTGACTTATACCACCACCTTGAATGTTACTTTCACCCCAGTTAATAACCTGCTTACCAATACGTATATTTAGGGGATGGCCACCAAACACTTCCCAACTGCCGTAGACGAAAGCGTCGTAAAGGGTGAATTTATTACCGGCTAGCTTTTGAGATTCATGATCAATACCATCAACGGTTTCGGGAACCGGGGAACCATCAAAATACCCATGAAAAACGGATTCTGGGCCACCACCAGTAACACTACCAGCGGGGTAGGGCCAAACATTTGGTCGCCCACAATTGGTACAATCCTTATTCATAATGGTGTAATCATAGGTATAGGAGAAACGGGTTAAGAAACCAAAACCGTCTTTACTCATACCAAAGTCCGTTAACAGCGAAACGGGGGTTGAGTAAACATCCCCCGCATCGCGAAACAGATTATGATTGCCCGTCGGGTCAGCGGTGCCGTAATGGGCTGCATTCTCCACCCGCATCGCTGCACTGGCAGAAAACACAGTATCAGCATAACCCTCCCATTCTCCGACTTTGAATCGAAAAGCCTGCGCCTGAGTGCTTGCGAGTAAAACTGCAGCAACAGTCAATTTGGCTATTGTCGAGAAACCCTTAAAAGATTGCACAGAATTGAAGCTGAAATACTTCAAGTGACACCCCCCAACTTATGAACTTTATTTATCACCATCACGATTATTTATCACTTGACGTGGTGTTAATAAAATGTAGTTCTTGAGTTTTACTGTGTCAAGCGGTTTACTCTAATGGACGCTATCTGGCCTGCATAAACAGTCACTCAGAGACCCAAAGCTCATTTGTACTATTATTTCATTGACAAGCAAGACTTAGTAAGTTTGGCACTTATTCACACTGCCACTAAATAGTTTAGTCGCTAAACACAGAGCTAAACCCGTCTATTTCCGACAGCTTCAGTCGTGGGTGCCGTAACCTCCACCACCCGGGGTACATAGCGTCAAACTATCCCCCCTATCAACATTGATACTCGCAGTTGAATCCAACACATGGATCAAATTATTTTTTTTTGTCACATGATTAATGCCGAGCGCACCTTCCCCGCCACCGGCCAAACCGAAAGGCGGCACACGGCGATGACTACTCAATAAACTCAAAGTCATAGCTTCGAGAAAACGTATTTTTCGTAGTACGCCATCTCCACCAGAGTATCTGCCCGCACCACCACTGCCCTTGCGAATGGAGAATTCTTCAAGAACCACGGGGAAACGCAGCTCGAGTATTTCCGCATCGGTCAGCCGCGAATTGGTCATATGTACCTGCACAGCACTGGCACCAGAAAAGCCATCGCCCGCACCAGCACCACCACATATTGTTTCGTAATATTGATATTTTTCGTTGCCAAAGGTGAGGTTATTCATGGTGCCCTGTGAGCCCGCCAATACCTGAAGTGCACCGTAAAGTGCATCGGCGACGCACTGCGAAGTCTCGACATTACCAGCAACCACCGCTGCTGGATAGAGGGGACTGAGCATACTACCTGAAGGAATAATAACATCGACGGGGCGCAGACAACCGGCGTTGAGGGGAATAGGTTCATTCACCAAGGTGCGAAGTACATAGAGTACAGCGGCCCGGCACACTGCTGCCGGGGCATTAAAATTACCGGGCAACTGGGCAGAGCTTCCGCTAAAGTCGATAGACAAGCGACTGGCTTGCCGGTCAATGCGCACGGCGACTTTAATAAGTGCACCGTTATCCATGAGATTTTCAAAATCGCCATCGTGTAATTTGACAATTGCACGACGCACCGCTTCTTCTGCATTGTCCTGAATATGCTGCATATATGCACTAACGACATAACTACCATAGCGACCCACAAGTTCATGTAACTCGTTAAGTCCATAGGTATTAGCGGCAACCTGGGCTTGTAAGTCGGCAATATTTTGATCGATATTGCGTGCCGGGAAAGGGCCGCTAGCCAGCAGCTCACGTACTTCTCGCTCTCGAAATTGACCTGCCTTTACCAGCAAAAAATCGCTTATAAGCACCCCTTCCTCTTCGATATGTTGACTTTCCGCGGGCATTGAGCCCGGGGTAATACCACCAATATCAGCGTGATGAGCGCGGGTCGCGACGAAGAATTTAGGCTTCATAGCCAATGCACAAGCAGACCCAGCAGGTTCAGTGCCACTTGCTCGATCAACTGTGTCACAAAACACGGGGCTAACCACAGTTAAGTCCGGTAGATGCGTGCCACCGGCATAAGGTGAATTGACCAAATAGACATCGCCAGGGCGGATATTATCGACTCTACTATCAATCAAACGCGCCACCGTTTCACCCATCGACCCCAAATGGACGGGGACATGGGGTGCGTTGGCGATCAAGTTTGCGCGACTATCAAATAGAGCGCAGGAGAAATCAAACCGCTCTTTAATATTGACCGAATGAGCGGTATTGGCCAGAACAGCACCCATTTGTTCGGCAACGGCCATAAACTGGTAGTTGAAAATTTCCAATTGCACGGGATTACGCTGGGTTGTCACCTTATGCCGCTTATCCACTTGCTGGACTTTACTCAGCCCCAGCATACCATCGGCCAATACTTCAAACTGCCAACCCTGATCAATCACGGTGGTCGAATTCTTATCAACCAGCATCAAAGGGCCATTTATACTAACACCTGGACAAAGGGTTTCGCGCCGTATAACGGGCACGGTCAAGTGCTCGCCGCCGCTATAAATCCGGGTGCTGAGCTGTTCAGCATCCACCTGATGAGTTTGCGCGAAAGCGAGGGCCTGTTCTACTTGTTGAAGCACCGCCTCGACAGAAATACTGTCAATTAGCAGTGCCTTGCCGCTTTGTAGAAAAGAAAAGCGCTCGCGGTGAGCTTCTTCGAATGCGGTATGCATTGAGCTTGCGTCGCCTCGGGCTACTGCGAGTACGGTATCGGCGCCTGTATAGCGGATATACACGGTTTCAATAAAGTGCAACTCGCCGTTTTTTTCCTCAGGCAGATGAGCAAGAGCCTCGACTTTTAAAGCCTCGAATTGCGTGTTCAACTTAGTGTCGTCTAACGACTGCATTGGCCATGCCAAGCTGCGATTAGCCAACGCACTGACCGAGGCCAAGCCCATACCCAAAGCCGAGAGGACCCCCGCCAGCGGATGAATCAATACTTTGTCGACACCCAACACATCAGCAACGGCACAGGCATGCTGACCGCCGGCCCCGCCAAAACAGCTGAGGGCGTACTCACCCACATCGTATCCGCGCTGGCTCGAAATTGTTTTAATGGCACCGGCCATACTCTGCACGGCAATATCGACGAAGCCTGCGGCGACCTCCTCCAGGGACAGATTACCACTACCACATGCTTTAATTTTCACTGCCTCAAGGGCCAGCTTCGCCCGAGCAGCTTCAACGCTCAGTCGCTCGTCTCCCGCCGGGCCGAACACTGCGGGGAAATAGTCAGGAGCCAGCCTGCCAAGCACCAGATTACAATCGGTAATCGTTAGCGGCCCGCCCCGTCGGTAACAGGCAGGTCCCGGATCGGCACCGGCAGATTCTGGTCCAACACGAAAACGTGAACCATCGAAATAGCACACGGAACCACCACCAGCGGCCACGGTATGAATATCCATCATCGCCACCCGTAGCCGTACCCCGGCAAGCTGGGTTTCGTAAACCCGTTGATACGCCCCTTTGTAATGCCAAACATCGGTGGAGGTGCCGCCCATATCAAAGCCCAGTACTTTACTGTAGCCCACCGCCTCGGCAGTTTTTACAGCGCCCACCACACCTCCAGCTGGGCCTGAGAGCAAGCTATTTCGACCTTTAAAATTGATAGCATCCGTCAGGCCACCACTGGACTGCATAAATAGTAGCGGGACATCAGGCAATGCTGCAGAAAGACGCTGCACGTATTTAGCCAATACGGGAGAAATATAAGCATCGACAACGGTAGTGTCGCCGCGGCCGACAAATTTCACCAGCGGACTGACCTCGTGGCTAAGTGATACTTGATTAAAACCGGCTTGCTCAGCAATTTTGCCGATAGCTAGCTCATGGGCTGGGTTTTTATAGCTGTGCATACAGACCACCGCCACAGCGCGCAGCCCTCGCCGATAGGCCGACTGAAAGACCTTTAAATAACGCTCCGCCTGTAGAGGGCGTATAACACTGCCATCAGCCGCCAGACGCTCATTAATTTCAAGCACATCCTCGTAAAGTGGTTCGGGTAGTTGAATATCAAGGGCAAACAAATCGGGGCGATGTTGATAGCCAATTTGCAAAGCGTCGGCAAAACCTTGAGTAGTCACCAACAGCGTTGGCACCCCTTTACGCTCGAGCAGAGCATTAGTTGCCACTGTCGTACCAATGCGAATACTCTCAATTAGCGCAGTGGAAATAGAGCGGATGGTTGGAGCTGCCAGCAGTTGGCGGATACCCTCAAGCACCGCGTCATCGTAGCGTTCGGGGTTTTCGGAGAGAAGCTTTAGACTGCGCAGTTCGCCGTTAGGCGTTCTGGCGACCAGGTCGGTAAAGGTACCTCCCCGGTCAACCCAGAATTGCCATTTTGACATTGACCTACTGAATTCGGAAGGCCAGAGCCTTACCGTAGACTTGCGTTAATCGCGCCTAAGGCTCGAGCGCCCGGACAGAGATCGCTTTCATTAAGACTAGAAAGCGGCTGTGATACTGTCTGTTGAATTTTGTGGAAATCGCTACTATCTGGGTCGACATACAGCAGGCCAGTCAGCACTTGACCCTTATCATTAAATTCAGAAATAGCATTCATTGCGCTGTTACGATCAGTGCAATCGAGTTTGTCATCCTTGTAGAGATGAATAACAGAACCGTCGTGCAAAGTAATTTCCTCGCTAAAGCCTGCCGGGTAATTTGCAGTGATTTCAGAGCGCACAGGGACAAAATCAATTTTACCCGTAGCTTGCATATGGTCGCGCACAAACTCGTAGCCCTTACTCGACGCCGCAGTGTTATTAAAGGTCACGCAGGGTGAAATCACATCAATAAAAGCAAAACCGTTGTGGGACATGGCCGCTTTAATTAAAGGCACCAGCTGTTCTTTGTCACCTGAAAAACTGCGGGCAACAAATGTTGCACCAAGCTGTAAGGCCATGGCACAGAGGTCGATGGGTTCATAGGGGTTGGGATCGCCCTTTTTACTCTTCGAACCAATATCCGTGGTGGCCGAATCCTGGCCCTTGGTCAGTCCGTAACAACCGTTGTTTTCAACGATATAGCTCATATTTAGGTTACGGCGGGCAATGTGACCAAATTGGCCGAGGCCGATAGAGGCACTATCACCATCACCTGAAACACCCACATAGAGTAAATCGCGGTTAGCCATACTCGCCCCGGTGGCTACAGAAGGCATACGCCCATGCACCGAATTAAAGCCATGGGATTTACCGAGAAAGTAGGTCGGCGTTTTTGAAGAGCAACCAATTCCAGAGATTTTAGCGACCCGATGAGGCTCAATACTCAATTCAAAAGTGGACTGGATAATGGCACTACTGACCGAATCATGACCGCAACCAGCACAAAGCGTTGACAAGGCACCTTCATAATCTTCTCGGGTAAAGCCCTTAGCATTGGCCTGAGCGTTGGGGTGTCTAAATGAGGGGCGGATATAACTCATACTTTAGCTCCAGCCTTGCGCTTGCGCAGGGGCGTTACATTATTTTTACCAAGGACTTCAGCAATTTGACGAGACACACCGAGGGCCGTCATCGGCATACCATCATAGTGAACGGCAGACAATAGCTTCTTAGGATTAAGATCGCATTCGATAATCAACAACTTACGCATTTGTCCGTCACGGTTTTGCTCAATCACAAACACTCTGTCGTGGTTATCAATAAAGTGGGTGACTTCTTTGTTGAAGGGGAAAGCCCTCAAGCGCAGGGCGTCGAGGTGCAAACCTTGTTCCGCTAACAAATCCAGTGCCTCAAGGCTAGCATCGGTACTGGAACCGTAAAAGATCACACCATCGCGAGTTTTTTTCGCTGCTTCATAGCATACCGGGCCGGGAACGTAGTTTTTTGCGGTTTCCATTTTAGCATTGAGCCGCTCCATGTTTTGTACATAGGCATCGCCAAATTCTGTGTACACAGCATACTCATTGCGCGAAGTGCCACGGGTAAAAAAGGCCCCTTTTTCGGGGTGAGTACCAGGCAGCGTGCGATAACAAATGCCATCACCATCGACATCGAGGTAACGCCCATAGCGTTCACTCATATTGTCGAGATCTTCCGCAGACAGTACTTTCCCCCTGTCGTATTCGCGGCTGTCATCCCATTCCAGAGGTGCACATAAGCCGTCATTCATACCGAGATCCAGATCACTCATCACGATCACAGGGGTTTGCAAACGTTCCGCCAAATCGAAACTATCGGCAGACATATCAAAGCACTCTTTCGGATCAGCTGGAATCAACATGACATGCTTGGTGTCGCCATGGGAGGCATACGCCGCGGCAAAGATATCGGATTGCTGTGTGCGTGTTGGCATACCTGTGGACGGGCCAGCCCGCTGAATATCGAAAAGCACCGCAGGCACCTCAGCAAAGTAGGCCAAACCTAAGAACTCTGCCATTAAGGAAAGGCCTGGTCCAGAGGTCGCAGTAAACGCTCGGGCACCATTCCACGAAGCGCCAATAACCATACCAATGGCGGCGAGCTCATCCTCGGCCTGTGCCACACAAAAGCGACGGTCGCCACTGCCCGGGTCGATGCGCAAACGGTTAGCATATTTCTCGAAGCCTTCGATTACTGACGTAGAAGGTGTCAACGGATACCAGGGCACCACGGTAGCCCCACCATAAACCGCACCCAGGGCGAGGGCATCGTTGCCCTCAAGCATCACCCTATCGCCGATTAAGTCGCGACGCTCAAGGCGTATACTCAGTGGGCATGAAAAATGCTCTTGGGCATACTGGTAACCCAATTCAAGGGCATGAATATTCGACGCGACAAGCTTATCTTTACCTTTAAATTGCGCCCCGACCAGGTCTTTAAGTACCGAGAAGTCGATATCGAGTAAAGCCGCAAGCGCACCAATATAAATCACATTTTTAAACAGTTGACGCTGGCGGGCCTGAGTGTATTCTCGACGGCAAATATCCGTTAGCGGTATGCCAACGAGGTTAATATCATCGCGCTGCAAGCGCAGGTCCAGAGCTTTGGTATTGTCATAAATAAAAAAGCCCCCGGGGTTCAGGTCAGACATATCCTGAGCCATGCTCTGGGGGTTGACCGCCACGGTGATATCAACGCCGCCTCGACGGCCCAGATAGTTTTTCTCGCTGACCCGCACTTCATACCAAGTGGGTAGACCCTGAATATTCGAGGGGAAAATATTCTTCGGGCTGACTGGCACTCCCATGCGAAAAATCGACTTGGCGAACATCGCGTTGGCACTGGCTGAGCCCGTACCATTGACGTTGGCAAAGCGAATAACGAATTCGTTAACTGCCTCTATGCTTTTCATATTTGAGATGCCTTGGTAACTTGGTAGAGAAATTGCTGCATGTCCCAGGCAGATGTCGGGCAGCGCTCAGCGCAAAGCCCACAGTGCAAGCAAACATCTTCGTCCTTAACCATCACCCGTCCGGTCGGCAAGTCACTGGAAACATAAAGATCTTGTTCGAGGTTTTTCGCGGGCATACGCAGCTGCGGGCGAAGCGCCTCTTCTTTATCGTTGTCTATAAAGTTGATGCAATCGGTTGGGCAGATGTCGGTACAGGCGTCACATTCAATACACAGAGCCTCAGAAAATACCGTTTGCACATCGCAGTTCAGACAACGCTGCGCCTCTTCAAAGCCCGTCTTGGTGGAAAATCCCAATTCCACTTCGAGCAATCTGTCGCCTAGTGCTGCGGCCTTGTCGGCGTGGGGCACTTTAAAGCGTTGATCATCGCCAACGACATTGCTGTAGCTCCACTCGTGAATTCCCATCTTCTGGCTCACCAAGTTAGTGCTGGGTGCAGGGCGTACATTAAGGTCTTCACCCTGGCAAAAAAGATCGATGGAAATCGCCGCCTGGTGGGCCTGGGCCACCGCAGTAATAATATTCTCAGGGCCAAAGGCTGCATCGCCGCCGAAGAAAACCTTGCTATTAGTCGATTGAAAGGTGTTTTTATTGAGTTCTGGCAGCCCCCAGTTATCAAACTCGATATCTGTTTCACTCTCGATCCACGGAAAGGCGTTCTCCTGACCGATTGCTACCAGGACTTCATCGCAGGGATAAAAGGCAGGCTCTTCACCAGTCGACACTAATTTGCGACGGCCTTTCTTGTCGTATTCGGCCCGCACTTTATCAAAGCGCATACCAACCAGCTTGCCCTCCTCAACAACGAACTCCAACGGAGTGTGGTTATCGATAATCGGAATATCTTCGGCCACAGCGTCGTCTTTTTCCCAGGGTGATGCCTTCATATCCGCAAAGGGACTACGCACAATCACCTTAACATCAGCACCGCCAATCCGTCGCGCTGTGCGACAGCAATCCATCGCGGTGTTACCACCGCCGAGAACAATCACTTTTTTACCAACACTGGCGCGATGCTCAAAGGCAACACTGGCCAGCCAGTCGATACCGATATGTATGTTGTCATCACCTTCTTTACGACCGAGTAAATCGGGTAGGTCTCGACCCTTAGGGGCACCAGAGCCGACAAAAACGGCATCGTAATCTTTCTCGAGTAACGCTTTCAGGCTATCGACCCGAGTGTTATAGAAAGTGGTGACTGCTTGGTTATCAGTGATGTAACCCACTTCCTCATCCAGAACCTCTTCAGGTAGGCGGAAGGAGGGAATCTGGCTACGCATAAAACCGCCGCCTTTGGCGTTTTCATCGTAAACATGAATTTCATATCCCAAAGGTGACAAATCGCGGGCCACCGTCAACGAGGCCGGACCCGCACCAATCAATGCCAGCTTTTTGCCATTGCGAGCACCCGCCGCGGGTAATAATTTCGAAATATCGGCTTTGTTATCGGCTGCCACACGCTTGAGACGACAAATCGCCACAGGCTCTTCTTCAACTCGCCCACGTCGACAGGCGGGCTCACAGGGCCGGTCGCAAGTACGACCCAATACGCCGGGGAACACATTGGATTCCCAATTGACCATATAGGCGTCGGTATAACGCTCGGCTGCAATCAAGCGAATGTATTCGGGGACAGGTGTATGCGCTGGACAGGCATGCTGGCAGTCCACAACCTTATGAAAATATTCTGGATTACTTATATTTGTAGGCTTCAACCTCAACCCTCCCGGGGCCGTTAGTGAATTCCGTCAATTTTTTTGACACACAAAAGACCGGCGAAGTTATACCGGAAATAACCCCGCCATGTAAATATCAATCCCACATGCTTCTGTAAATATACTGTCACAATAATGGAAAGCGCCAGCAATTAACAGGTCGCGAAACCGGGCATATAAAAGCAATTACCATGCCAATTATAGGCCTCACATTTCAGCAGGATAACCAAGAGCTCTCAACGCATCAGCAACCTCGTCGAGAATCTGTGGATCATCAATGGTGGCGGGCATCTTCCAGGGTTCAGCATCGGCAATTTTACGCATCGTAGCGCGGAGTATTTTGCCTGAGCGGGTTTTCGGTAGTCGCTTAACCACCCCGCAGAGGCGAAAAGCTGCAACAGGACCAATCTTTTCCCGCACCAACTGCACTACTTCAGTGCAAATATCCACATCAGCTCGGTCAACGCCGTCATTAAGCACCACAAAGCCTAGCGGCACCTGCCCCTTCATGGTATCGGCCACACCCACCACCGCGCACTCGGCAACATCCGGATGGGCCGCCAACACCTCTTCCATCGCGCCCGTCGAAAGACGGTGTCCGGCGACATTAATAACATCATCGGTGCGAGCCATAACAAAGACATAGCCATTATCATCAATGTAGCCAGCATCACCGGTTTCGTAATAGCCTGGGAAAGTCGCAAAGTAAGAGGAGACGAAGCGCTCATCATTGCCCCACAGGGTGGTAAAAGCGCCGGGCGGCAGAGGCAGCTTAATGGCCAACGCACCGATATCACCCGCCGCCACCTCTTCGCCATGCTCGTCGAGTACCCGAATATCAAAACCTGGCACCGGCTTAGTGGGTGAGCCAGGCACTACAGGCAGCAGTTCAATGCCGCGACAGTTGGCGCAGGCGGGCCAGCCCAGTTCTGTTTGCCACCAGTGATCAATAACAGGAATTTGCAGTTTCTCCATCGCCCAACCCAAAGTATCAGGATCACAACGCTCACCGGCGAGAAACAGACACTCAAACTTCGATAGGTCGTATTTACTTAAATACTCACCCTTAGGGTCTTCCTTCTTAATCGCTCGAAAAGCCGTCGGTGCGGTGAAAAACACTTTCACGCCGTACTCTGCAATAATTCGCCAATAAGTTCCGGGGTCGGGTGTGCCCACCGGCTTGCCTTCAAATAAAATACTTGTGGCACCATTAAACAGCGGGCCGTAAACAATATAAGAGTGACCAACCACCCAGCCGACATCCGAAGCTGCCCAAAACACATCCCCAGGGGCAACACCATAGACTTTTTGCATGCTCCAATTGAGGGAGACAATACTGCCACCGACATCGCGCACTACCCCTTTGGGTTCACCCGTGGTACCCGAGGTATAGAGCACATAGAGCGGGTCAGTAGACAGCATTGGCACACAATCGACTGGATTAGCCAGCGATTCCAGCTCATGCCAACACTTATCGCGGCCTGGTTGCATTTCACCCCGCGATTGCTCGCGCTGTAACACAATGCACGTCTGGGGCTTGTTGTTCGCCAACTCAATCGCCTCATCGAGCAGGGGTTTATAGGGCACTAGGCGCCCAGGCTCGATGCCACAGGAGGCAGCGATCACCATTTTCGCTTCAATATCATCAATGCGCACCGCCAGTTCATTGGCCGCAAAGCCGCCAAATACCACCGAGTGCACAGCACCAATGCGCGCGCAGGCGAGCATGGCGATAGCGGCTTCCGGCACCATTGGCATATAGATGATGACTCTATCGCCCTTGGCAATACCCTCTGAACGTAGCGCGCCAGCAAATATTGAGACCCGCTTGAGCAGCTCACTGTAGCTAAAACGCAATTTCGTGCCGGTCACAGGACTATCGTAAATCAGCGCATCCTGCTCGCCACGGCCGTCGGCGACATGCCGGTCGAGGGCGTTGTAACAGGCATTTGTTTCACCATCGGGAAACCACTGTAAAAAAGGCGGATTGGCGTTATCGAGAATAGTCGAGGGGGCCTTGTACCAGTGGACAAGCTTGGCGGCTTCTCCCCAGAAAGCACGAGGGTTTTCCTGCGAGGCGAGATAAACCTCGTCGTAATTTTCTGCCATGTAAGTCCCCTTTATTTTTTATCACCGCCCAGCAACAATACTATTTCTGCCTTCAAAGCGGGTCTTTTTCAGTGCATATTAAACACCGACGGTAAACACGCTTCAAGAAAAGCTCATGTTTGCGCCATGAAAAAACTGTCGATCTTATTTTTATCCTTGTCGAAATAGCGTACGACACATTCAAACATGGGTTGAATCAGGTGACGCCAAACTTACGCCACAATACCGACAGTAATGGGCGTCGCTTTCGTGGCCTGAACGGCCACAATTATGGCAGCGTCTATTGACACGCAGCCGACCCATCTCACTCGCCAATTCGGCAGTAATAATGCCAGTGGGAATGGCAATAATCGAGTAACCCAGCAGCATTGCCAGCGTCGATATAAACTGACCGAGTACTGTCTGCGGTGTGATGTCACCGTAACCCACAGTGGTGATAGTGACGATGGTCCAGTAAATACTCTTCGGGATGCTGGTAAAACCGTGGGTGGGACCCTCGACCACGAACATCAAACAACCAAAGATAAAGCTCAGCACAATGACGGTGACAAAAAAAACTAAAATTTTTCGCCGTGCCATATACAGTGAGCGCATCAAAACATTCGCCTCATCCATATAACGCACCAACTTGAGCACCCGAAAAACACGCAGTACCCGTAGCATACGAATGAGTAACAGATAATTAGCCCCCGTCACCACCAGCGCTAAGTAAGAGGGGATAATAGAAATCAAATCGACTAGGCCAAAAAAGCTGAAGATATAGCGCAGGGGCCGCGGTGAAATATAGATGCGTAGAAAATATTCGATCGTAAATAACAGGGTAAAAAACCACTCAATATAAAAGAACCAAGAACCGAAGCGCGCGTGTAAGCTCGTCACCGAGTCGAGCACCACGGCAGCGACACTAATCAAAATGGCGTAAATTAATACCAGATCAAAAAGCTTGCCGGCAGGTGTATCGGTACCAAAAATCACTAGGGCTATTTTTGCTCTCATGCCACGCATTGATCGATTACCACCGTTCTTAAGGGAACATTTGTTTTCTAACTTACAAAATCAAGGTTGTACAATCAGTAGTGTCAGCCCACCAAGACCAAGCCTAATATTAATACTACTATTAGCACCACAACGAATATCGATTTTGCCAAGCTGATACTATCATGTCATGTCTACACCAAGCCCCAATCCCACGCCCCTGTTGAGAACCCTGAGTCTGGCGCAGATTACACTCTACGGCATAGGCACTATTCTCGGTGCTGGTATTTATGTTCTGGTAGGTGAGGTCGCCAATATCGCCGGCAGCCATATGCCTCTAGCCTTTGTTCTTGCGGCATTGGTGGTCAGTTTTAGTGCTTATTCCTACGGACACCTGTCAAGGCTTTATCCAGTTAGCGCTGGCGAACCGGTTTACGTTCAGCAGGCCTTCGCCCTGAAAAGTCTTTCCACGGCAGTGGGTTATGCCATTGTCTTTGCTGGCATTGTTTCGGCAGCCACCATTGCCCGGGGTTTTAGCGGCTATTTCGCCGTGTTTTTAGCGCTACCTGACACCCTGACTATTTCAATGCTCATTATTCTGCTCACGGCCATTGCTGCCTGGGGCGTTAAGTTATCGGTAACAGTAGCGATCGCCACTACCCTACTCGAGCTGCTCGGCCTCGCCTTTGTAATTTATGCCGGTGCCGATAAATTACCCGCGCTGTTCAATACAACAAACAGCACCTTAATACCCGAAAACATCGTCGCCTGGCAGGGTATCAGCGCGGGTGCCTTTCTCGCTTTCTACGCTTTTATTGGCTTTGAAGATATGGTCAATATGGCAGAAGAAGTTAAGCAGCCCGAGAAAAATATGCCCCGTGGCATTCTGCTGGCATTGGCCACGGCCTGCCTCTTGTATTTTATTGTCACCCTCTGTGCACTGGCCGCCGTGCCATTGCAGGACTTAGCCGCATCAAAAGCGCCGCTGGTGCTGGTGGTTGAAAAAAATACCACTATTCCGATTGCTCTAATGAGCGCTATCAGCATCGTCGCCGTGGTCAACGGTGCCTTACTACAAATCATTATGGCCGCTCGAGTACTGTACGGCATGGGTAAAAAAAGCATGGCACCCGGCTTTTTGGCCAAGGTTCACCCCCGCAGGCGAACGCCATTAAGGGCAACACTCTTGGTCGGTACTTTAGTACTGAGTGGCGCACTACTCGCTCCACTCGTCACCCTGGCCCAGGCCACCAGCGGCACCATTTTGTGCATCTTTACCTTGGTCAACCTGGCTTTGCTTAGGCTCAATTGGCGCGACCTGCGCCGTAACTTTATGTCCCTAATTATACCGGCCTGCGGTGCTGTTATTTGCCTTGGCTTTTTGTTGCTGCAGTTCTGGCTATAGAATTCTGACTATAGAAAGCAAGCTGAAAAAAGCAGCCTATACAAAGTGAACGGTCCTTCATCATGTAATAAGACAACAACCCGCCTCAACCAGTATTACGCATCCCCGCCGCAATACTGGTAATCGATATTTTCAGCCCTTGCTCATAAATCGCTTTCGCCGCCGTCTCGGTTTCGCCTTCTGCCCGTAGCCGACGCATAATCTCAGCTTGTAAAAAATGCAGGGGCATCACATAAGGATTTCTGACGTTTATCGAGTTCTGTATCACCGCGCTGCCTTGTAAGAGCTTTTCCGAGCCTCGCACCGTATTCACCGCGCCGACCACATTGGCCAGGCGAGTGCGCAGCTGTGCACCAACCGTTTGCATCGTCTCACCCACCAGACGTTGCTCGTAATACTCGGACACCTGGGGTTCAGCTTTGGCCAACACCATCTCTAACATGTCGATAATCGAGGCAAAATAGGGCCACTGCCCCGCCATCAATTGCACCAGGGGCAAATCCCCCTCTTCGATGGCGGCTTGCAAGGCACTGTCAGAACCCAACCATGCGGGAATCAACAAACGGGTTTGCGTCCAGGCAAAGACCCAGGGAATGGCGCGCAGGCTTTCAATGCCGCCGCTGGCTTTGCGCTTCGCTGGGCGGCTACCGAGCGACAGGCGCTGTAATTCCTGCTCTGGTGTTGCCTTATGAAAATATTCGAGAAAATCGGCGTTGTGGATTTCGTTGCGATAACTCTGCAACGAGTAGGTGGTCAACTTATCCATCAAGGCCCGCCACTGGGGCAATGGTTTAGGCGGCGGTAGTAGTGTCGCTTCCAATGTTGCGCAGGTATAGAGTTCCAGTGTTCGAAAAGCGATACCGGGCAGACCGAATTTAAAGCGAATCATCTCGCCCTGCTCTGTAATGCGCACATAACCTTCGACTGCGCCGGGGGGTTGTGACAACAGCGCATCGTGGGCAGAGCCACCGCCACGACTCATGGAGCCACCGCGCCCATGGAACAAACGCAACTGCACATTATACTTATGGCAAATCTCGACCAGCTTTTCCTGGGCCTGATACTGCGCCCACGAAGCCGCTAAAAACCCCGCGTCTTTAGCCGAATCGGAATAACCCACCATGATTTGTTGGCAGTGGCTAATCGCGTCGACATAGCCATCGATCTGAAATAAATTTTCAATCACCCCGGGTGCATTTTCCAAATCACTCAGGGTTTCAAACAGCGGCATCACTGGCAATGGCTCTGACATGCCCGCCTCTCGCTGTAGCAGCATCACCGCCAACACGTCAGAGCCAGAGTGAGCCATAGAGATAATATAATTGGCAAAGCTACTGCGCGGGTGTTTGCACAGGGTTTGACAGGTTTGCAGCACCTCGTAAACATTGTCGATGGAATAATCGACCTGCTTGTGAAGAGACTCAATCCACGCCGTGTCGATGGTTTGGTTGAAAAAAGCCGTGGGAATCAACGGCCTTTGCTGCTTTAGCTCGGTACTTAAAAAAGCTAATTTTTCTTCTTCGCTCCACTGGGCATAGCTGCCGACACCGATGTAGCGGGTGACCGCATCGAGCACTTCGCCATGGCGCGATGATTCCTGGCGAATATCCAGTGGTGTTAAATTCAAACCAAAGCAATTCACACAGCGGATAATATC
>JBFJYH010000022.1:0-43209 GCA_041622675.1 Porticoccaceae bacterium | reverse complement strand
TGTTACCGATATGCTGACGTTACGGCCATTGGTGACGATGGATAAAAACGCCATTATTGATGTCGCTCGGGCCATCGGTACCGAAGAGTTTGCAGCTAATATGCCAGAGTATTGTGGGGTGATTTCGGTTAAGCCAACCACCCGAGCTAAGCCAGAGAGAATCGAATACGAGGAATCAAAATTTGATTTTGCCGTTCTCGATGCCGCGATTGCCGGGCGCCGCGAAGAAAACATCGATCAAATGATGGATGACTGGATCGACCTACCGAGTGTTGAGGTTTTTTCCGCGCCTCAACCAGGCGCGGTTATTCTCGATATTCGCCATCCCGATGAAGTGGAGCGGAAGCCTCTAGAGGCCGGTGCCACTGACATTGAAAGGGTGCCCTTTTATGCGCTGCAAAATAGCTATAAAACCCTCGACCCCAGCCTGCAGTATTTACTCTATTGCGATAAGGGTGTGATGAGCCAGTTACACGCTGAGCTGTTGAAAGATCAAGGCTTTGACAATTTGGCGGTTTATCGCCCGGGTACGCTTTAAGGCGCTTGGCGCGAAACGTGAACGGGATTTTTATTTGTTAGCAGTACAATGACTTTGGGCGCCTTTTTCACTATAATGCGCCCACTTTTTTCCCCGCGAAAACCTATCCCATGTCTGATGTCGAAAAACTTCGCAATATTGCGATCATTGCCCATGTTGACCACGGTAAAACCACCCTGGTTGATAAACTCCTACAGCAGTCCGGTACTCTCGATCGCAAAGATCAGGGCGCTGAGCGCATTATGGACTCCAACGATCAGGAAAAAGAGCGGGGCATTACCATTCTGGCCAAGAACACGGCCGTCGAATGGAATGACTATCACATCAATATCGTCGACACCCCCGGCCACGCCGACTTTGGTGGCGAGGTTGAACGTGTGCTGTCGATGGTCGACTCTGTGCTCTTGTTGGTAGATGCGGTCGACGGCCCTATGCCACAGACGCGCTTTGTAACTGCTAAGGCTTTTGAACAGGGTTTGCATCCGATTGTGGTGATCAACAAAGTTGACCGCCCCGGTGCGCGTCCGGACTGGGTAATGGATCAAGTCTTTGAGTTGTTTGACCGTCTCGGTGCGACTGATGAGCAGCTCGATTTTCCCGTTATTTATGCCTCGGCCCTCAACGGTGTGGCGGGTCTTGAGCACGATAGTCTGGCGGAGGATATGCAGCCGCTGTTTGAAATGATCGTCGACAAAGTCCCTGTGCCAGAAGTCGATCGCGATGGTCCTTTCCAGATGCAGGTGTCCGCCCTCGATTACGACAGCTATATCGGCGTTATTGGCATTGGTCGTATTTCTCGCGGCTCTCTGCGTCCCGGCCAGCAAGTGACGATCATCGATAATAAAGGTGACGAGCGCAAAGGTAAGGTGCTCAATGTTAAAGGTTATCTCGGCCTTGATCGCGTAGATACCGATCTCGCCGAGGCGGGCGACATTGTCACTATTAATGGCATCGAGGGTTTGGGTATATCCGATACGTTGTGCGATCCCGAGTGTGTGGAAGCTCGCCCAGCGCTGTCTGTGGATGAGCCGACAGTGAGCATGGTGTTTTTGGTTAACAACTCACCCTTTGCCGGTCTCGATGGCAAGTATGTGACATCGCGCAATATTAAAGATCGGCTCCAGCAAGAGTTGATTCACAATGTCGCTCTACGGGTTGAAGATGGCGGCAGCCCCGACAAATTCCGGGTCTCCGGTCGTGGTGAATTACACTTGTCTGTTTTGATTGAAACCATGCGCCGTGAAGGTTACGAAATGGGGGTTTCGCGTCCTGAAGTGATTCAGCGCGAAGTCGACGGTGTGGTCCAAGAGCCCTTCGAGCAGGTTGTCATCGATATTGAAGAGCAACACCAGGGTTCGGTGATGGAGGAGTTGGGCCTGCGCAAGGGCGAGCTGACCAATATGGAGCCCGATGGAAAAGGCCGAGTTAAACTCGAGTTTTTGATTCCATCTAGAGGCTTGATTGGTTTCCGTGGCAGCTTCCTGACGATGACCTCTGGCTCGGGCATTATGACCAGTGTTTTTGATCATTACGGTGAAGTGAAGCAGGGTGAGGTGCAGTCCCGCCAAAATGGTGTGTTGGTGTCGATGGTGAAAGGTAAAACCCTCGGCTATTCACTGTTTAACCTGCAGGAGCGTGGCCGCTTATTTCTCAGTCACGCCGAAGATGTTTATGAAGGCCAGGTCATCGGCATTCACTCGCGGAGTAATGATCTCGCCGTGAATCCGACTAAAGGTAAGCAACTGACCAATGTGCGGGCCTCAGGTACTGACGAAGCGCTGACACTGGTGCCGCCAATTATTTTCACCCTTGAGCAGGCCTTGGAGTTTATTGAAGATGACGAGTTGGTTGAGGTTACCCCTCAGCATATTCGTATTCGCAAAAAGCTACTGACTGAAAACGAGCGTAAAAGAGCGGGTCGCTAGTCACAGCGTCAGAGTTGCCCGTTAGTCGCCCGTAGAGAAACGGGCGCTAAACCCCCAATAGCGTGATGTTATTGGGGGTTTTTTATTGGTGACGGGTTCTTTTATCGAAGGGTTTAAGATTTTAGTGTTGAGCACTCTCTGTGGCGAAAGCAGTCTGTCGTGTGATCGTTAACCATCCCCATGGCCTGCATATGGGCGTAGCAAATGGTCGAGCCGAAAAAGCGAAAGCCCTTTTTTTTCATATCTTTACTAATGGCGTCAGACACTGGCGTGGTGGCTGGGCATTCGTTTACGCTTGCCCAGTGGTTTTCAATCGGCTGGCCATCGAGAAATCCCCACAAATATTGGCTAAAGCTGGTATGACTTTGTTGAAGATCGAGAAACAATTTGGCGTTGGATATCGCCGCTTCTATCTTCAGACGATTGCGCACGATACCGGAATCATTCATCAGGCGTTCTATGCTCCGGCGATTAAAACGTGCAATTCTTTCCGCGTCAAAATTGGCGAAGGCGCGGCGGTAATTTTCTCGTTTACGTAAAATGGTAATCCAAGACAGACCGGCCTGCGCCCCCTCTAAAATCAAAAATTCAAAGAGCTTCTGGTCGTCGAAGCAGGGGACACCCCATTCCTCATCATGGTACTGTTCGTAGAGAGCGTCGCCGCTGGCCCATTCACAGCGCTGGCGTACTTTGGTGGGAGGCGAAGCTTGTGTTGCGGGCATTGTGAGTCCCCTTTTAGAGTAAAAATGAATACTGCCATATTTGCCTCTGCTTGTTTCAGGGGCATTTTGGCACTTTATCAAAATGTTATTACGCCATGCGTTTAGCTTACACGGGAGTGAGTGACATGCGTTCTTTGTATCCCCCCATTAAACCCTTCAGAACCGAGCAGCTCGATGTGGGTGACGGTCATCGGCTCTATGTCGAAGAGTGCGGTAATCCACAGGGTCAGCCCGTGGTTTTTGTACACGGCGGCCCCGGGGCGGGTTGCTCGGTGCAAGATCGTTGTTTTTTTGACCCCGAGGTGTACCGCATCGTTCTTTTCGATCAGCGGGGCAGTGGTCGTTCTACACCCCATGCCAGCCTAGAAAAAAACACCACTCAAGCGTTGGTGGCGGATATGGAATTTATTCGTCAATTTTTGGGAATTAAACAGTGGGTGTTATTCGGTGGCTCCTGGGGTTCAACGTTGAGTTTGATTTACGCCCAGGCTCACCCTGATAAAGTACAGGGCATGGTCTTGCGGGGGATCTTTCTCTGTCGCGATGAAGATATTCAGTGGTTTTATCAGCGGGGTGCGAGTTCTATTTTCCCTGATTACTGGCAAGATTTTATTGCACCCATCCCGAGTAGTGAGCGCAGCGATATGGTCTCGGCTTACTACCGCCGTCTAACGGGGTCCAACGAGTTAGAACGTATTCGCGCCGCCAAGGCCTGGTCGATTTGGGAGGCACGCTGCGCAACCCTCGATCCTAACAAGCATGTCGTTGAGCGCTTGGGTAGCTCCCATGTCGCACTGGCGATGGCGCGGATCGAAGCCCATTACTTTATCAATCAATGCTATATGGCCGATCAGCCAATTTTGCAAAATATGGCAAGGCTTGTCGAAATTCCGGCTATTGCAGTACATGGACGTTATGACATTGTTTGCCCGGTGAAACAGGCATTTGATTTGCAGGCCGTTTGGCCTGAATTAACGCTCGATATTATTCGCGATGCGGGCCATGCCTCGAGTGAGCCGGGCATTGTCGACGCCCTGGTTAAAGCAACAGATGAAATGGCGAGGCTACTGAGTACTGGCGATGAAAAATAAATGTGGTTGGCAAGCATGCGCGGTTTAATTCAACGGGTAAGTTCCGCCGCGGTGAATATTGACGACCAGTGCCATGCCAGCATTGAGCAGGGCATTCTACTATTGCTGGGTATCGAAGCCGGCGACGGCTTTGAGCAAAGCGAAAAATTAATTCGTAAAGTCCTTAACTATCGAATTTTTGCCGATGCCCAGGAGCGCATGAATCGCAGTCTCAAAGATATCAACGGTGAGCTGCTTGTTGTGTCGCAATTTACCTTGGTGGCCGATACCAAGAAGGGCTTGCGACCGGGCTTTTCAAAGGCTGCGGCGCCGGAGGCGGCTGAAAATTGTTACGAAAATTTTGTCAGTCATTTAAAGACCCAGTATTCAGCTGTTGCCACCGGCGTTTTTGGCGCTGATATGCAGGTTTCACTTTGCAACGATGGACCAGTCACGTTTCTGCTAGAAACGTAATGGCTTTTTGCGTATCCAGTTTTGCTTTTACTGTCTCGGTGTTTGAATGGACGTAGGTCTATTCTTCGGCAAGGGCGTCTTTTTTAAACATCAAAAGTATCCGCCAGCTTTTTTTTGATCAGTTGGTTTTTAGTCCGGGCATAAACCGGTACGCCATTTTTATAGGGCGGGTAGTCTTCACCTTGAATCAGTGGGGCCAGGTAATCGCGTGCTGCCTCAGTAATGGCAAAGCCATCGCGACTGATAAAAGAGCGCGGCATCATTTTTTCTACATTCGCAATTTTGTCCAAAGGTGCTTCCCCCAAGCGCCAGCTGTAGCGCTTGCCCTTGCCGCGTTCGATGCTGACCATGACCGCATTTTTGCCAGCTAAAGCAAGCTCAACAGCGGCTTTGCCGACGGCATAGGCTTGCTCAACATCGGTGGAGGAGGCGATATGTCGAGCAGAGCGTTGGAGATAATCAGCCAGTGCCCAGTGATATTTTAGGCCCAGTTCGCTTTTAATCATTTCTGCTAGCGTGGGCGCTACGCCGCCAAGTTGTTTATGGCCAAAGGCGTCGGTGTTGCCGGAGTCAGCAATTAAGGTACCGTCTTTATATTGGGCGCCCTCAGAGGCAACTATCACGCAGTAGCCGTTTTTCTTGACGGTTTGGGCTACTTTCTTGAGAAATTTTTCCCGATTAAAGGCGATTTCTGGAAATAAAATAATATGGGGTGGATCGCCGGCCTGGTCAGCGGCAAGGCCGCCGGCAGCGGCGATCCAGCCGGCATGTCGGCCCATCACCTCGAGAATGAAAACTTTGGTCGAGCTCGCGCACATTGAGGCGATATCGAGACTGGCTTCTTTGGTTGAAACGGCGACATATTTGGCAACGGAGCCAAAGCCAGGGCAGTTGTCGGTCAGGGGTAGGTCGTTGTCCACGGTTTTAGGAATATGGATGGCCTGAATGGGATAGCCCATTTTTTCCGACAGTTGGGATATTTTTAGGCAGGTATCGGCGGAGTCACCACCACCATTATAAAAAAAGTAGCCGATGTTATGGGCCTTAAAGACTTCAATTAAACGTTCGTATTCTGCTGGACTGTCATCGAAGTCTTTAAGCTTATGACGACAGGATCCAAAGGCGCCGGAAGGGGTATGTTTGAGAGCCGCTATAGTGCTTGGCGTCTCTTTGCTGGTGTCGATTAGCTCTTCACGCAGGGCGCCGATAATGCCGTTCTTGCCGGCATAGACTTTGCCAATTTTATTGCGGTTGGCTCGGGCAGTTTCGATCACACCGCAGGCGCTGGCATTTATGACGGCCGTAACTCCACCAGATTGCGCGTAAAAAGCATTTTTCTTGGCCATAAAATTCCTGCAAAAGCAACGTCGTAAAAAAAGTGCGCATCATACGGGATTAGTCCTTTAAATGCATGGCAGTTAGGCAGTTGTGGTGTGATAATTATCACTACTTAGTAGAGAACGATTAATTGATGCATATTCATATCTTAGGTATCTGCGGCACCTTTATGGGCAGCTTGGCTCAGTTGGCAAAAGCTGATGGGCACCGGGTGTCGGGTTGCGACGACAATGTCTATCCGCCGATGAGCGAGCAGCTTGAGCATGCAGGCATTGAATTAACCCAAGGCTATGACCCTTCCCAGTTACAACCGGCCCCCGATTTGGTGGTGGTGGGCAATGCTCTGTCGCGAGATAATCCCTGCGTTGAATATATGCTACGCGAGCAGTTACCCTATACCTCCGGCCCCCAGTGGTTGGGGGATCATTTTTTGCAGGGCAAGTGGGTATTGGCGGTCGCCGGTACTCACGGTAAAACGACCACTTCGAGCATGCTCGCCTGGATACTCGATTACGCGGGGCTGGAGCCAGGGTTTTTAATCGGCGGTGTGCCGAATAACTTTGATGTTTCGGCGCGGCTGGGTGGCGCGAAATATTTTGTTGTTGAAGCCGATGAGTACGATACAGCCTTTTTCGATAAACGCTCAAAGTTTGTGCATTACCGCCCTCGCACAGCGGTGTTGAACAATCTTGAGTTCGATCACGCGGATATCTTTGAAAACCTTCACGATATTCAGCTGCAATTCCATCACTTGGTGAGAACCATTGCCGATGATGGTTTGGTGATTCATCCTCAAAGCGATAAAAACATCAGTGACACCCTGTCGGGCAAATTCGACCGACGTTATCGCGCCGATAAAAAGTATGTCTGGAGTCCGGTACAAACAACCGGTGAAGGTGGGCAGTGGCAAGTTGAACTTGACGCTGCAGACGGTAGTGTTTTCACTGTGGCCAATACCCAGAAAGATCGGCGTGGCGAGTGTGAAGGTGGCTTCGAAGTGCGTTGGCAGCAGAGCGGTTTACACAATGTCGCCAATGCCCTGGCGGCCATTGCCGCCGCGAACCATGTCGGTGTCAGTTTGTCTCTGGCGTGTCAGGCACTCAGTACTTTTGAGGGTGTTAAACGGCGTATGGAGTGTCTCGGTCAGGTTGATGGCATCAGCATTTACGATGATTTTGCCCATCACCCCACCGCCATTGCGACGACGCTTGACGGCCTGCGAAAAAAAGTGGGCGAAGAAAAAATCATTGCAGTCGTAGAGCCGCGCTCTAACACGATGAAATTGGGGGTGCACAAAGCAGAGCTGATGAAGGCTGTAGCACAAGCAGACCAAGTGTTTTGGTTTCAAAATGCAGGTATGGCTTGGTCTCTCGACGAAAGTGTGGAAGGTGATGCAAGTAATACCGTGGTCGACGACTTGCAACACTTGGTTGAGCAAACGGCCTGCGCTGCAAAAGATGAAAAGGGTGGGGCTTGTCATATACTGATTATGAGTAATGGTGGTTTTGGTGGTTTTCATCATCGTTTGTTTGACCACCTGCAAGCGGTTAAAGACCGTTAAATTGAAGCTCCTATGGCGATCATGTGATGGCGAATAACCGGGAATTACAGTTTTTATTAGTTCTGTTGGCCGGGGTGACGGTTTGGTCCTGGGTTGAGCCCTTTGATCGTATGACCTGGTGGCTTGAGTCTCTGCCGGTATTTATTGGTTTGCCTATTCTCTGGCTGAGTCGCAAAACGTTTCCGTTGACACGTTTAGTCTATTATTTCCTCTTTGCCCATGCGGCATTATTACTGGTCGGAGCCCACTACACCTATGCGAGGGTGCCGCTAGGTTTTTGGCTGCAGGAGTGGTTTGACTTTTATCGCAATAACTATGATCGTCTCGGGCACATTGCCCAGGGCTTTGTGCCGGCCTTAGTGGCTCGTGAATTATTTATTCGTCGTAAAATTGTTAAACTTGGGCGCTGGCTATTTTTCCTGGTGCTGTGTTTTTGCCTAGCTTTTAGTGCGTTTTATGAATTAATTGAATGGTGGGTGGCGGTGTTGGCGGGCGATGGATCCATTGAATTTTTAGGTGTTCAGGGCGACGTTTGGGATGCACAGTGGGATATGTTCCTGGCCTTATTGGGGGCCATAGCCGCACAATTATTATTGGCGCGCTGTCAGGATAGGCAAATAAAGCGTCTAGCCACTAATGGCTAATATATTACTCGTGGGTTGCGGCGCTCTGGGTCGTCAATTGGCGGTTCGCTTACTTGCTGCTGAACACACGGTCTTTGCGGTAAAACGTAGCCCTTTAAAATCACCTGTTATGGGTCTGCAGGTCGTACTGGCAGATATTACCGTCGCGCAGGACGTCAAAAAATTACCGACCGATGTCGATATTGTCGTTTTTATACTCTCTCCGTCTAAACGCAATGAAGCGGCCTATCAAACATTGTATGGGTCGGGTGTTTCTCACGTGCTCAACCATTTTGCCCGTGCGCCATTGCCGGCTTCGGGGCTTAGGCCGCGTTGCTTGCTAGTTTCGTCGACTAGCGTTTATGGGCAAGAAAATGGTGAATGGGTGGATGAAGGTAGCCCCACTCAAGCCAGTCGCTTTAATGGCAAGGCGTTGTTACAGGCTGAGCAGCAATTATGGGCACATTGCGCCAACAATATCGTGATCCGTTTTAGTGGGATTTATGGCCCAGGCAGAGAAAGCCTGCTGCGCCGAGTGCGAGAAGGCAAGCCTGTGCAGTATGCCCCCCCTTACTTTAGCAATCGTATTCACGAAGAGGATTGTCTCGGTATATTGTGCTTTTTAATCGCTAGAGCGCTAGCCGATAAACCCTTAGAAAACCTGTATTTGGCGAGTGATAGCACGCCTATTCCACAGGCAGATGTGGCATTGTGGTTGAGCGAGCTTATGTCTTGCCCGCCACCACCAGCCAAGCCTGAGAATTTGACGCTAGCGAAAATGAATAAACGTTGTCGCAATGACCGGCTACTGCGGCTTGGTTATGTGCTGCGTTACCCTTCGTATCGACACGGTTACGCAGAGTTACTCGAAGCAATCTAATGCCGTGGGCATGCTGTCAATAAGTCCGGCTTAGACACTCAGATAGCCATTTTCTTTAGGGCTGTCAGAGTACTCAGGTTGAAAAAGTATATGGCCCTGCCTGTTTATTTACGGTTTCTCTTCATCGTCAGCGTTCTTGGCCGTTTTCTTGCTGGCTTTTTTGCGTCGCTGTCGTGGTGGCGGATTGTCCCATAGCTTACCTGACGAGAGGCATTGCCAGCCCCATTTAATCCATTTCAGCAGGGCGAAGACCAGCCACATCGACCAGAGCAGCATGGTCAGACGGAAGATCCATAACGGCAGGCTGAAAACCCAGGCAGTCGGCAGGCTGGCACTACTGTGATCCTGATACCACTGGTAAGTATAGGCGCTGGAGCCATTGCCGGTGATTTGCATATTGGGCGATGAAAGAAGACTTTGGGGGATGGTTGCAAAAAGACTCATCAATGCCACCAACGATAGCCCGATTAAGCCAATTTGCATCAAGTTAAAGAATCTCGATGTCGAGGCCGGCTGGTAGCGGCGGCGGGCCTCCATGGCAAAAAACCAGAGTACAACGGGCAAGCTGCCGACCATATTGACAGTGCTCATGCCAATGGCCAACAACAGCCAGTGCCAGGTTTTCAGGGGTATCGATAGACCCAGCCGCTGAACACAAATGCCGAGGGCAAAGGCGATGGCAATAATCACCGTCAGGACACCCCAGTAAAGCATGGCCGGGCCAATATCAGGGCCACTGAGTAACAAGGGCCAACGCCCCTTGGGTAGGTGTAGTGTCAGGCTAATATTGCTAGCGGGTGTTGGCAGCTCAAAACTGGGTGTCAGGGTACGTAGCGCCACCCCACTGGGCAATTGCCATTTGATAGCAATAGTTTGCAGGCCCGGATGGAGAGGAATCACCACAAATCCCTCTTCCTTGGGGCGGGTTTGCTCGACGCCATCGATGCTGATGCTTTGCAGCTCGCTACCGGGAGGTTGTTTAAAGCGGTAATCTTCCCCGAGGCTGGTGCGAATTTTCAGCTTGAGTTCTAGCTCTGCACTGCGTTTGCCGGGGCTGTAGTCGAGGGCGATACTTTCGATGGTGGTGTTGGCGCCGGGCACGGGTTGCGGCTCTATGGCCCGTAGGCTGAGGGTCTCTCCAGGCCAGGGTTGCCAGCGTTGGTTGGCTTGCTGTTGGCCCGACGCCATCTTGAGAACGGGAATACCCTCGCCAGTAATATGCCAGCGCGGGGAGGCATTAACGGACCAGCGCTCGACCCAGTCGGTGGTTTGTGCAGCCCTTAAGTTCAGTTCCGCAGTGGGTTGCAGTAGCGAACGCCATTGTATCTGTCGTTGGTTGGGCAGGAGCGTGACTAACATATGGCGATCTTCAACCACCTTGTTTTGGCTCACCACTGATTCACCGGGCAGGAGGGGAATGCGCAAATTGATACTGCCATTCTGGGGGGCGATACGACGCACGGTGGTGACCAGCTGCCAGTCGATATCGGCATTGAGTTGGCGCTCAACCTGCACAAAGGGCTGGATGGGTGCTGGAAGTAGCGTGTCTGCTACCACCTGCTTCTGTTCTTTTTCAAGCTGCACACTACTGCCACTGACGTGACCCTGGTTGCCACCGCGAATCCGCCAGCCCGGTGCATTGACTTGGGTATTATGGGGTGGCAGGGCGAAGGGAATGTTGATGTTGTCGCCATGGACAAGCCCGGTGAGCAGCACATCGTGAACCCCAGGTGCTAGTCGCACCCAGAGTTTGCCCTTGTCCTGGGCCATTGTTGTTGGCTGCCCGTCGACGTGAATAGTCTGCGCCCGCCAGCTCTCATGCAGGGGCAGGGGAAAGGCAATTGGGCTACCCGCGCTAGCGGTCAGCTGCAAACGTAGCTGTTGCTGGTTGACGCTGATAGTGGTGTTTTGCAGTGCTGCACACTGGGGGGCGCATTGGGGTGCTTTGAGAAGCTCTGCTTTTAATTCCCCCAATAATTGTTGTGAGGGGAAATTGTGGCTGCTTTGAGCAGGTTTGCTCGATCCCTGGGCGAAAACTTGAGGTGTGTGTAGCCCCAAGCCACCTAGCAATAACAGTGCGGGCAGCAGGTACGAGGTTATACCGGCCGGCAGTGTGGATTCATCTTTGCGGCCAAACAGGCGGTGCTCGCGCAATAGGGGGCCAGCCAGTCCGTAAAAAAGCAGGGCAGTCAGTACTACCTGTACAAATTTCAGCGAGCGGGTGAGTAATGGGGGGGATAAATAGAGTTTTAAGGGTTCGCCAATACTCACTGGGCCACTCCAGCGCAGGTGTATTTGCTGCCATTGCCAGTTGGGCTCACCCGGGCCTGTTTGCACGTTGTCGCTGGGGCGGTAGCGTTTACGTTGGGCTTTTTCTGCAAGCTCCGGTGAAGAGGCGACATCCATTTGCTGTAGAACCTTTGCTTCCTTGGCCTTGTTAGGCAGACTTCGGGCGAAGCTTGTTGGTGCCTGGGAGTAATTATAACCAGAGGCGTTAATGGCGCGGTTTTGCTCCAATTGTGGATAGAGCCCTCGACGAATTTGTTGTACCGAAAAAGCGAGAATAATAATCAGTAAGCCGCTGAGTGCCAGGTAAGAGAAACTAGTGGTCAACTGTTTAAACTTGCCATTGGGTAGTACGTTTAGCAGGGGTAGCACGGCAACGAGAATGACCCAGCTCACCAGGGGTGAATTGGCTTCATGGTAGGTCAAAGCCAGCGTTATCGCGCCGACCAATGCCCAGCGCCAGCTCAATGTGCGCAGTAGTGCAACCACAATTAACAGACAGATAAACACGTCCCACAGATCCCAACGCGATAGCCAGGATTGCGAGACGCTGTCGGGACCACCGGCGTGCCACAATTGCCAGCCGGGGGGCAGTTGTAAAGTGACTGCGACACTATCAAGATCATGGAGCCAGCCATTGGCAGAGATATTAGTCAATGAGTCGATGCGATTAATCGCTTCAACATCGACCTGAGGTTGACGAATTTCGATACCCGCACCGGTTTCTCCCTCCATTTGTGTCACCAATTGAGGGGTGCCGTTAGAGACAATGCGTCCCAACTGTAAATCGGGTGAGGCATGCAAGCGCCAGCCGTGGGTCATGGTACCGTGAATTCTGTCTTTACTGGTGGCGCCAGAGCCATCGAAATCGAGCCACAAGGTGCGTTGTAAATTGAGCCGATTAGCCGCGGGGGTGGCGTCGCCCCGGTATTGTTCTTGTAACTCAAGAGTTGCATCCGGGGTCATTAAAAAAGTGGGTAATTTGGCAAAGCGTGGAGGGATGTCGATTTGCGAGGGGTCGATAGCAGGTAGCCCAAGGGGCTTAACACCGCGTAAATGGGGGGCGCTACGATAGCTCCAAATCTCTTGTGTCGGCCACGCTTTATCCATGCTTAACATGGTGAACTGACTGGGTTGATCGAGATAACGGGCGCGTAGTTGGATCACCCATTGCCCGGCACGGGCTTGTATTTTAAGGCGCCCATCAGGCTCAATGCGGGCGGGTAAGGGTGACTTAAAAGACAAAGCCTCTGCATTGTCGGGCAGGAGCTGACCGAGGGTGATTTCTCGGGGTTTGCCAGCAACACTGAGACGTAGTTCGGTCTCTAGTTGCATGGGAATGGCATCATTGAGCAAGCGGAAGACATTGACTTTAACGGTATTATCACTACCTTTTTGTGGTGCTCGAGTACTCTGGCTGCGCAGCCATAAACGTCCTTGGAGGTCGATATTTGCCCTTGCTTGCCGGCCTTTGTCGTTGAGTTTAATGAGTGCAGTCTCTGGCGGCACGTTGATGTACTGTGGCGTTTGCGGCCACTGCCATTGCCCTTTAATACTGTAGTTGCCGGGGCTTACTCGCAGCGCCGGTTTGCCCTTCAGGTCGAGAACAACGGCCGCCTTATCATTAATTGTGACTGACTGTGGCCAGTGTTTGCTGTCACCGGGCAGCATTAACCAGCTAGGGGCAATGATTTCTACGTGTTGCGAAAACTCAGCGCCTCGGGGGTGGGTGTTAATGGTCAGTTGACCAGGCCAGACACAACGACGTTGCGCGGTTTGTTGAGCTATTCTTGGACAAGGGTGCTCTATTTGATCACGCAATACCCAATCTTCCCAAGCAGCGAGTGCAGGGGGTGCAGGTAATGCAACTGCCTTGGAGGCATGGCTAATAGCGACGGTAAGAAGCAGTAGCAAGGTGGTGATGAGACGAGCAAGCATCGAGGCATCCTTGTCAGTTTTTCGCATGAGTATAGCAATAGACAATGGGGCCAGTTGCCTATCAAGAAACTATTTCATTTTTTTGAACGGGGTCTCTATTGTGATCTTTGAAGGCTGTGTCGAAGGTTTATTTCTGACTGGGCGGGCAAATGGGGAAATGGAGAGTCGGGCAGAGGTTGTGGCCGTGGCTGATCGCGGGCTGGAGGGTGACCGCTATTTTTATAATCGGGGGAGTTTTTCCCATTGGCCGGGTCGTGGCCGACATGTAACGCTTATTGAGGCAGAGGTGCTGGCTTCACTACCCCTGTCGTGTGCTATTAGTGCAACACAAACGCGGCGCAATATTCTCACTAAGGGTATTGGCTTGAATAATCTAGTGGGCCAGTATTTTTGCTTGGGGGCGGTGGTGTTGTACGGCGTGCGGCTTTGCGATCCTTGTTTTCACCTCGATAGACTCACTCGTCCGGGGGTTATGGCGGCACTTCGGGGACAGGGTGGCTTACGGGCCGATGTGGTGGCAAGTGGCGTGATCTGTGTTGGGGATCAGATTTTGACCGCATGTTAAAAACGACTCTAGGAACGTTCAGGAGGACTTTTGCCTTTAACCGAGAGAGGAAATAATCGAGTCAATTTCAGCTCTGCAGCTATCCTTGATCTCGCTAATCGCTGCGTCATCTAGGCCTAGTCGCTCAAAAGCCGGGATTTGTCGCCACGCATTAAGGTGGAGCTCTTCATCAGCGCGATCTCCCTCTTCAAGTAGGTGGGCCATCAGATTTGCGGCGAGTACGACATCGGTGAGATCCGTTGCATGACCTGGTGTAAAGGGTAGTCGGTCGTACAACTCGTGTTCATCGGCGACATTCGCCATCGCTTCGTCAAATGCCCAGTTTTGAATAATGGCGCTACCGATGCCGGTATGCCAATCGCTCATCACTTGTTCAAGGGTCTCGGGGTTTTCAATCAATGCAGGGTAACTTTCGGCGCGGTTTAGGATGTAGATTTTGCCAATATCGTGCATCAACCCAGCGAGCATAGCTTCGTCGGGATTGATTCTGTTTGTTTTCAAATTTGGGTGGCGCGCTTGTTTTTTACTGATGACAAAAGACAGTGCCGCGACGTTGACGCTGTGTTGCCAGAGTCGTTGAGATTGTGTTGCCAACGCGGGGTTTGTGGGTGCGTCCATGACTTGATCCACGGCGATGAAGACGGCAATGCTATGCGCCATTTTAAACCCCATGCGAGTTATAGCTGTGGGTATGTCTTTAATGGGGTTGCCGCTGATATTCATGGCTGCCGAGTTTGCAACTTTTAGTAAGCGGGCAGAAAATATGGGGTCTGAAACTACCAGTTTGGCGATTTTTTGTGTCGATATATCGGGGTCTTCGAGAGCCTCTTTAATGTGCATCGCGGACTCAGGGAAAGCGGGTAGTTTCACCTCCCCTTTAGAGAGTTCATTGCTCAGTGCTTGAACAAATTCAAAGCCAATGGCGTCTGGCATACCTTGCTTCCCTGTCCTTGTTAAGTGCGCCTAGCCTAAGTAGGGCGTATAAAAGTCTTTCAATCGTCTGCGCATCGTTACAAAATCGACTGATTGAATACAGAGCGGGAGTGCATTTATTAGTGGCCTGTCGCAAATTTTCACTGCTTTCTGATTTATTAGTTTTTTGATCGATACTGTTGTAAAAACTGTAGATCTTGCCGTGAGCTATACCCACGAAGCGTTGACGTTGTTCGATTAAACGGGTTATATCGGGCCGGCCCGCTATAGCGGATAACTCCACGTGTATTGCCCTGAGGGTCAGTATTGCGAGAAGATGAGTGTTTGGTGTTGTTAGGCGAATGAGCGGTTGGATGAGCGGTGCAATGACTTGCTCTGCCTCTCCCGCTGTAAGAGGAAAGCAGTTTGTTGATAGCTTAGGCATAATGGCGTGCTGTTGGCCCTGCTGGCCATATCACTAATATTGAAGAACTAAGGAAAAATAATGTCCGATCGCGTACTTCAGGCCTACGAGCGAATTGTCTTAATGCACCCTAAGTTCGTGCTGTCGCTGGTCTTGGTGGTGACCTTGGGTTTGGCAATGGGGTTGCCTAACTTTAAACTCGATGCTTCAGCCGATTCTTTGACGCTGGAAAATGATACTGACCTCGACTATTTTCGTGAAATTAACGAACGTTATAGCAGTGGTGATTTTTTGGTCGTGACTTATAGCCCGCTACCCGGGGATGATTTGTTTTCCGATAAAAGCTTGGCCACCCTCACTGCCTTAACACAGGATCTTGAAAAAATTGAAGGCGTGGTCAATGTCCTCTCGATGATCAACGTTCCGTTGTTGTATAGCCCGAAAATTTCAGTTAGCCAATTGCACGACACCCCCAGGACCTTACTGACCGAAGGTGTCGATCGTGAAATGGCAAAACAGGAGTTTCTCAACAGCCCCGTGTTTCGCAAGCTGATTCTTGGCCCCGAGGGGCAGACGACAGCCCTGCTCGCGTCTATAGCAGTCGATCAGCGTTATATTGACTTAGTACGCGGTCGCGATGCCCTACGTTTTAAGCGTAAAACAGAGGTCTTAAGTGCTGAGGAAACCATTGAGCTGGAAAGGCTTAGCCAAGAATTTCTCGAGTACCGCACAGCGCGAGCGGTGGTCGAAAAAGATCGGGTTAAAGCGGTACGAGCCCTAATGGACAATTATCGTGACCGAGCGCAGATTTTTCTTGGCGGTCCGAGCATGATCACTGCAGATATGGTGGATTTTATTCGCGGTGATCTCGAGGTATTTGGCGCCGGTATTACCCTTTTTATCGTCATTACTCTTGCTGTGATTTTTCGCCAAACACGCTGGGTGATGTTACCTCTGGTGACCTGCGGTTTTTCCATTGTCATGATGCTCGGCTGGTTGAGCTGGATTGACTGGCGCTTAACCGTTATTTCATCGAACTTTGTCGCCCTACTGCTCGTATTGACCATGGCGCTGACCATCCATCTCATCGTACGCTATCGCGAGTTGCACCATGAAACCCCCGAAGCGAGTCAGTTGGAGCTGGTGCGAGAGATGGTGCGGTTTATGGCGCGGCCCTGTATTTACACCGTGTTGACGACCATTGTGGCTTTTGCCTCACTGGTGGTGAGCGGCATCCGTCCAGTGATCGATTTTGGCTGGATGATGACCATTGGTTTGGCTGTCTCTCTGGTGCTGGGTTTTCTGGTTATTCCGGCTGGCATGCTGGTACTGGGCAAGGCAAAGGTTGTGCAAGCGGGTAGCCAGGGAGGACAATTGCCAGCACATTTTTCCAATTTTACCGAGCGCCATGGCAACTTGGTGCTGGTTTTATCACTGGTGGTCAGTCTTATTTCAGTCGTCGGCATTAGCAAGTTGCAGGTAGATAACCGTTTTATCGATTACTTTAAAGAACATACCGAAATTTATCAGGGTTTGTCGATTATCGATCAGAAATTGGGGGGTACCACGCCACTGGATATTATTATTCAGGCGCCGTCGAGCGCTGCAATTCCCCATACTCTCGGTGTGCCCGATGGCGATGATCCCTTTGAAAATGATCCCTTTGAAGAGGACCCTTTTGCCGATGACGTTTTTGGCGAAGAAGACCCCAACCAGCATAAGCCAAGCTACTGGTTTAGTCGCAGCGGCCTTGAAAAATTGGAAGAAATTACAAGTTATCTCGATGATATGGACGAAATTGGTCGCATTGATTCTCTGGTGACAGCTTTTCATGTGGCGAATGATCTCACCGGCCATCGTATGAATGACTTTGAGCTGGCAGTGATGCAGAAGACCTTGTCACCGGAGATGAATCGTTTTTTACTGGCCCCATATCTCAATGAGGAAACGGATGAAACGCGCCTCACCATGCGTGCCGTCGAGAGCAGTAGTAATTTAAATCGCCAGCAATTACTGGATGAAATTAATAGCTTTTTGATCGATGAAATGGCATTACAACCCGAGCAATTTAGACTATCGGGCTTGATGGTTCTCTATAACAACATGCTCCAAAGCCTCTTTCATTCGCAAATTGTGACGCTCGGGGCGGTGTTTTTTGGCATTATGTTGATGTTTGTGGTTTTATTCCGCTCGCTGTTAATTGCCTTCATTGCCATTTTCCCCAATATCCTCGCAGCCGCTGTCGTGTTGGGGGTGATGGGCTGGGCGGGCATTCCCCTCGATATGATGACTATTACGATCGCCTCAATTACCGTGGGCATTGGTGTGGACGACACCCTGCATTACATTTATCGCTTCCGCGAAGAATTTGCCAAAGACAGGGACTATATTGCCAGTATGCACCGCAGCCACGAGTCTATTGGTATAGCCATGTATTACACGTCGATCGTGATTATTGTCGGGTTCTCTATTCTCGCTCTGTCCAACTTTATGCCCTCTGTATACTTTGGCTTTTTAACGGGCTTGGCGATGTTCGCCGCTTTGCTGGCCTCACAAACTTTACTACCGAAATTGATATTGCTCACTCGGCCACTGGGTAAGTAGGTTTTTCTGAAGACATAGGCTTGGGCCAGGCGAGTTCGTGTGGACTTATATTGGGGCGTGGCCCTGTTGTAATAAAAACCTTGTACTTGATCATAGGCGTTGGCAAGGAGAAAATCCGCCTGCTTCTGGATCTTTACACCTTCGGCAACAATGGCTATGGCCATTGTTCTGCTCACTGGGATAATAGCTTCAGTCAATTGTTTATCTGCGGGCGTGTTGGCAATATCGCGAATCACCAAGCCGTCGATCTTAAAGTGTCGAAGTGGAGTTTTTCCAAAGTTGATGGTGAGGTGTAGCTAGTACCGAAGTTGTCGATGGTGATGCGCACACCCAGAGTTTTGATTTTGCTCGACGCTTTAATAGCTTTATCAAGGTGCCTGAGTAGGAGTTTTCGGTGATTTTTAGTTCAAACTGATACCCAATTGCCGATCGGTATGATCAGCCCTGTCTCTTCGGCAAGAGGGAGGAATTACATGGGGTGTATCAGTCCGAGGGTGGGGTGTCGTCAGCGGAGTAGGGCTTCGGTACTGGTGATTTGGCCACGGCGTAAATCATGTTCTTTCTAGTAGCGGAGCACGAGTTCACCGCGATATCCGCTTTTCATCAATGTTCTCTCACCTTCCCCGTCGAAGGTAGAATGCTGATGCCAATACTGGCGGTTACGTGTAAGCCCTGTCCAGCTAGGCGAAAGGTTTTGGCTAATGGGTGTAAATGTCGTTCTTGATACCCATAGCGTGTAAGAGAAAGGGTGCCTGTAAGCGGGAATAAAAAAATACTGAAATAGCAAATTAGATATCTTGATAGAACGGTTTGCTTGGGCTGAATAAATTGTAATTAAACATTTGGGAATAATTACTGGGTTGTTCACGCCTGTGGTGTTAGCAACAACCCAGTAATTTATCGTGCTGTGTTTTAGAAGACTAATTGTATGGCGTACCAAGCCATCAATAGGATCTGCACAAAGAAAAGCGTAGCTCGCACCCAAACCACAAGAGGCGCAGTCGAAACCATGTGAACGATGGATTGTCCGATGCGCGCATACAGCACGTACATTACAGTGCTTTCCATAATTGCCAGCTGCCCTGAGAGACCAGCAGCGGCGACCAATGCGGCAAAAACTGGCAAGGTTTCAGTGCAGTTTAAATGGGCGCGAGTAACACGCTGACCAAAACCGGGCAGATCGTCACCGGTGGGTGAGAAGGCATTAATGGCTTTTTTCCCGGTGGCAAAATTTGCGACACGTAAATTGGCCACGGTTAATAACAGCAATATCGTCCAACCGGCAAATCCGGCGAGGGCGAGGAGGGCGGGGCTCATGGTCAGTATGTCTGGTGTGTTCATTATTCTTATCTCTATTTGGTGGAGGCGTTATGCTACTCCAACGATCCCTAGTGGTAAATCCTGAAAAGAGATTGATGTCTTTGAGAAATATAATGAGGGCGTTTACGACTGGCATTGAGCAGTTTTTGAAAAACGCTGTGTTAACTTGCCCTCTTGTGTTGCTTTAATAGGAATTAATATGTCCAGTTTTAACTATGATTTAGTGATTGTTGGCGCTGGCCCGGCGGGTGAGGCCGCTGCGATGAGGGCATCAAAACGAGGTAATCGGGTTGCGATTATTGAAAATAGACGTGAGGTGGGTGGCTCCTGCGCTCATTTAGGCACGATTCCTTCCAAAGCGCTCAGGCATTCGGTGCGCCATACTATCCGCTACAACTCCGACAGTATGTTTCGCGATGTGGGCGAGCCACGCTGGTTCTCATTTCCAAAACTTTTGAAGCGCACAGAAAAAATTATCGAAAGTCAGGTTAAGTTACGCACTTCTCTCTATGCACGCAATCGTATCGATATTATTTTTGGCCAGGCTGCTTTTCGTGATGAGGGTTGCATTGAAGTTAAAACACAACAGGGTTCGACGGATTTAATTTTTTATAAAAAAAGTGTGATTGCAACGGGCTCAAGCCCGTATCATCCAAACGACATCGATTTTGAACACGCGCGGGTTTATGACAGCGATACAATACTGTCTATGGAGCATACGCCGAAACGTATTTTGGTGTATGGGGGAGGCGTTATCGGTTGTGAATACGCATCGATATTTGCTGGGCTTGGTATGAAGGTCGATCTTGTCGACAGCAACTCTCGCTTGCTGTCTTTTTTAGACAGTGAAATTTCAGATGCTTTAAGTTATCACCTGCGGGATCAGCGAGTGGTGATTCACCAAAATGAAGCGTTTGAGTCGCTGGAAACCTCCGATAAAAATATTACTTTACACCTCAATTCTGGCAGGCGTGTGCGAGCGGACGCCTTACTTTGGTGTAATGGCCGCAGTGGTAATACCAGTAATCTGGGACTCGATAAAGTCAATTTGCAGGCAAACCATAGAGGGCAGTTGGAGGTCAATGAGCATTACCAGACGGCTAACCCCAGCATTTATGCAGCGGGTGATGTGATTGGTTGGCCCAGTTTGGCGAGTGCTGCTTATGATCAGGGGCGGGCGGCATCCGCGGCATTGCTGGGTGAAGATAATTATTTTGTCGATGATGTCCCTATTGGTATTTACACCATCCCGGAGATTAGCTCCGTAGGTAAGACGGGTGAGGAGTTGTCAAAGGAAAATATTCCCTATGAAATAGGCACTGCCAGCTTTGCAAATTTAGCGCGCGCTCAAATTGCACGGGAGGCGGTGGGGATGCTGAAGATTTATTTTCACCGGGAGACCCTCGAAATACTGGGTATTCATTGTTTTGGTTATCAGGCCGCAGAGATTATTCATATTGGCCAGGCGATAATGAAACAGCCGGGGAAAGCAAATACGATTGAATATTTTGTTAGCACGACTTTTAATTACCCTACCATGGCAGAAGCGTATCGAATGGCCGCGCTCAATGGTTTATACCGCCTGTAAATCCTTTGGTGGTGTGAGAATATTGATAGGCTAAGTGCGAAATAAAAGACTATTTTTATAGGGGACATTACAGATGTTGCGTCACAAAGAAATCGCTTTGTTCCCTCTGCAAATTATTCTGTATCCGACCATTGCCAGTCGCATGCAAATTTTTGAACAACGCTATTTGCGTTTGGTGAAAGAGTCGATGGCTGATAACAAACCTTTTGGCATATTGCCCATCGTGGAAGGTAAAGAAGTGGGCGCTACGCCAGAAATTTTTCCCTGGGGGACTTTGGTTACGATCCGTGATTTTGAACAACAGCCTAATGGCCTGCTCTCTATTACGGTGCAGGGTGAGCAACGTCTTCATGTCGGCGCTACTCGTGTTGAAGACGATGGCCTTATGTTTGGCAAGGCTGAGATTTTTCCTGTCGATGACGATGGGCCCATCGGTTTCGCTGAAGATGACTTGGTCGATATGCTGGAAAGTCTTGCTAAGCATATGGGAGTCGACACGGCATTGTTTTTGACCGGTTTAACCAGGGCGAGTCTGGTTTGGCGCTTAGCCGGGGTGCTGCCGGTTGACCCGGCGCGCAAACGCTCGCTGTTGGCCATGGCGACGGTGGATGAGCGTTTGCTGGAAATTAAAAGCTGGGTGATAGAGTTGCGTATGCGTGGCGCTAAGCCCACCAAATAATCAAACGCAGCTATTTTCGTGCCATGCAGTATGGATGGTCATTCGTCACTCGGCCGCCCTTTCAGCATACGCAGAGGGTTGTAGGTGAGTACAATGTCGCCGTTTTGGTTGACCACCTTATTAAAAGTGCGCACCAGGCCGCGATTACCCTTACTGGTTTCTCGTACTTCAGTAATCTCCAGTTCGACGTGAATAGTGTCACCCGCCAGGCAGGGGCGCTTCATGTCCAACTCCATATTGAGAAAAGCCATACCGGTGCCCTGCATGGTGGGTAGCAACAGCCCCTCGGCAAAACTGTAAACCAGGGCGCCAGGGGCGAAGGGCTCTTTAATTACCGACTTTTCACGCAGAAACTCCCGGTCGCTAAAGACCACTTCGTGTAGGCCGATAAGATTAACAAAGGCGCAGATATCAGCTTCCAGTACCGTTCTGCCCCAAGATTTATAGGTATCGCCAACTTGCAGATCCTGCCAGTAGAAGCCTTGGCCGAGTTGTTTCACGCTTTTCTCCTGATAACGAATGTATTGATTGATTAGAAAGTGCGGTTGATAGTGCAGAAAATGTTTGCGGCCTGCAAATGACCTCTGTGCAAATAACGCCTGTAGAACGGCCTTTGTCTCTCGCGGTAGGCGCGGGCCTCGCGCTATAATGAGGACCATGATGAGCTCACCTTGACCGGGATAAGAGCGCAGAGAAATAGCAAAAGAAATAGCGCAGAGAGATTGAATGGATATTAAAGCGTATATGCAAAGCTTGGGCGTTAGTGCCCGCGCTGCCGGCCGGGTGGTGGCGCGCTCCGATAGTGGTGTGAAGAACAAGGCCTTACTGGCGATTGCTGGGGCTCTCGATGAAGGTCGTGCCCTGTTAGCCAGTGCCAATGGCCGGGATATGGACCATGGCCGCAATAATGACCTCGATGCGGCCTTGCTCGATCGCCTCGAACTAACGCCCGCTCGTATCGATGGCATGATAGAGGGCTTACGCCAAGTGGCGGCATTGCCCGACCCCATCGGTGAAGTCACTGCCATGAACTATCGGCCCAGCGGTATCCAGGTTGGTAAAATGCGGGTGCCATTAGGCGTGATCGGCATTATTTATGAATCCCGCCCCAATGTGACGGTGGAAGCGGCAAGCCTGTGTTTAAAATCTGGCAATGCCGCTATTTTGCGTGGCGGCAGTGAGTCTATTCACTCTAATCAGGCGATTGCCGGCTGTATTCGCAAAGGTCTGGCGGCGGCGGATTTGCCCGATACGGCCGTACAGGTGGTGGAAACCACTGATCGCAGCGCGGTGGGTGAATTGGTGACGTTGTCCGATTATGTGGATGTGATTGTGCCGCGTGGCGGCAAAGGCTTGATCGAGCGCATTAGTCGTGAGGCCACCATTCCTGTCATCAAGCATTTAGACGGTGTCTGTCACGTGTATATCGACGATAAGGCCGATCTCGAAAAAGCCTTTAATATCGCCTTTAATGCTAAAACCCACCGTTACGGCGTCTGCAATGCCATGGAAACGCTATTGGTTGGAGAGGCTGTAGCTGAGGTGGTTTTGCCTCGCCTGGCCGCCGCTTATGCGCAAGAGGGTGTTGAAATGCGCGCCTGTGAACGGGGGAGAGCAATTATTGCCGCCTCAAAACAGGCGTGTTCAGCGGCGAGCGAAGCTGATTGGCAGGCAGAGTATCTGGCGCCGATTTTGGCGATCCGTGTGGTGGCTGATATGGACGGGGCGATGGAGCATATCGAGAGGTATAGCTCGCGTCACACCGAAGCCATCGTCACCGAGGATTACACCAGAGGGCGGCGATTTTTGAACGAAGTCGATTCCAGTTCGGTGATGATTAATGCCTCCACCCGCTTTGCCGATGGCTTTGAATATGGCCTCGGTGCAGAGATTGGCATTTCGACCGATAAAATTCACGCCCGTGGCCCGGTGGGCCTTGAAGGCCTCACCAGCCAGAAATATATTGTCCTGGGCGATGGGCACATACGTGAATAAAGTAGGCGTGAATAAAAACGCAGCCGTGAGTAGCTCTAGCTATCAACGAGCTTATAAGCAGCGAGTTCGCAAAGCTTGAAAGCAGTCGGTATTTTTGGTGGCACTTTTGATCCCGTACATATTGGGCATTTACGCACCGCCGTGGAGCTGCGCGAGCACCTTGGTCTCGACGAATTGCATTTAATGCCTTCGGCTCGCCCGCCCCACCGCGAGCAGCCTGGCGTCAGTGCCGAGCAACGCCTCGCTATGTTGCGTCTGGCGATTGGTGGTGCCACGCCGGGCGGTAGTCTCAATTGCGAAGGCTTACTCGCAGATGACAGAGAGCTGCGCCGCGAAGGGCTGTCCTACACAGTAGAGACATTAGTGCAATTGCGCAGTGAATTGGGTGGCGATATTGCCCTTTGTCTTTGCATTGGTATGGACTCACTGGTTAATTTGCACACTTGGCAGCGTTGGCAAGAATTGAGCGATTACGCTCATATTGTCGTGGCCGCTCGCCCTGGCTGGCACTTGCCAGAGGCTGGCCCCGTGGCACAGTGGTTGGTCGGGCGTTACACCGATGATGTGCAATTACTGTCACATTCACCGAGTGGGCGGGTGCTAGTTGAAACCATGACCTTACTACCAGTGTCGTCAACAAAAATTCGCGAGAACCTCGCTGCGGGCCATTCGATACGCTATCTAGTGCCCGATACGGTCATTCAATATATTCACCAACACGGCTTGTACAAGCAGGAAAAATCATGAGTAGTGATATTTACAAAATTGTTATTGCAGCACTGGAAGACATCAAAGGTCAGGATGTGGTCACTATTGATGTGCGCGAGCTCAGCGATATCACTGATACCATGGTGGTCGTTAGTGGTGGCAGTAATCGCCAGGTCAAAGCGTTGGCGCAAAACACTGTGGAAGCAGGTAAGAAAGCGGGATTCCAACCTATTGGTGTCGAAGGGTTAGACGAGGGCGAATGGGTGCTAGTCGATTTTGGGGATGTCATTGTCCATGTTATGCAGCCGACAACGCGGGCTTTCTACGAGCTAGAGAAACTTTGGTCGTTGCGCCCTAATTCTGCGATTGATAATTCTGACGTTAATGTCGATTTTGATGAGAATGATTAGTTATTGGTTGCCGTTAGCACTAGACTGCGTGAAATGAGGCTGCGGATTATTGCTATCGGCAGCAAAATGCCTGGTTGGGTGCAAAGTGGCTTCGAGGAATATGCTAAGCGCCTACCGGCGGAGTTCAATCTTCAGCTAGTGGAGGTTCCACTGGCTGCGAGGCGTAAAAACGAGGCGCCAGAGCGGGCCATCTCTCAAGAAGGCGCGGCGATGCTTAAAGCCATTGATCAGGGTGACCGAGTGATTGCTTTGGAAGTGAAGGGCAAGCCCTGGGGAACTGATCAGCTGGCACGGAATCTCCGCGATTGGCAGGGTAGTGGTGATAACTTTAGCTTACTGATTGGCGGCCCCGATGGTTTGGCGGAATCTTGTATTAGACGGGCGAATATTAGCTGGTCGCTGTCGGCGTTGACCCTGCCTCACCCGCTCGTGCGTGTTATTTTGATTGAGCAGCTCTATCGCGCGTGGTCAATTAATGCGGGGCACCCTTATCATAGATAGTTAGAACGCCAAGTATCAACAATAGAGCCAGCGCTAAATAACGAACAATAAAAAATATACGGGCGAGGGTGTGTTTGGCATCATAAGTCGCTTTAATTTTTACAGGCAAAATTTTCTAGCCGGGAATTTATTCAGCAAAAGATGTCAGATTTCAGCACTCTGAAAAACCCCCAGTTGGAGTCCCGGCTCTACACCTCGCGCGCGGGCTTTACCTTGGTGGTTGTGGCATTGATGCTGGGTGTTTTATTATGGCGTTATCACGACTTGCAAATTAATCGCCACCAAGATTTCGCCACCCTGGCGGATAACAATCGCATTCTCGTTCGTCCCCTGCCGCCGGCGCGCGGTTTGATTTACGACCGCAATGGCATCTTACTGGCCGATAATCGCCCTAGTTTTACCCTCTCTATAGTTGTCGAGCGCACTAACAATCTTGAACAATTGCTCGACGATATTGGTGAATTACTGGTTTTTAAAGAGGCTGAATTAGCTCGTTTTGAAAAACTGGTTAAGCGCCGTCGTCCCTATGAATCTGTGCCCCTGCGGTTTAACCTCAGCGAGGTAGAGCAAGCCCTTATCGCGGTTAATGAACACCGTTTACCCGGGGTTGAGGTGTCTGCACAACTTATCCGTCAATACCCTCTGGGTCAGGAGTTGGCTCATGTGCTCGGTTACACAGGACGTATTAACGAACGTGAATTAATGCGCTTTGACCCCAAACGTTATAAAGGGTCACACATGACCGGTAAAACCGGACTGGAAAAGTTTTACGAAGATCAGCTATTGGGTGAGGTCGGCTATGAGAACGTTGAGACTAATGCGCGTGGTCGAGTGATGCGGGTGCTTGAGCGGACAGATCCTGTACCGGGCACAGATTTGCAGCTGTATCTCGATAGTCGCCTGCAAAAGGTCGCTATCGATGCTCTGGGTGAGGAGCGCGGAGCGGTGGTCGCTCTCGATACGGTGAGCGGAGGGGTGCTGGCATTGGCCAGCATGCCGTCTTATGACCCCAACCTTTTTGTTACTGGGATTTCTACAAAAGCCTATAAAGCGTTAACCAGTTCACCTGATCAACCCCTCTTTGACCGCGCCTTGCGGGGGCAATACCCGCCGGGTTCGACAGTGAAACCGGTGTTTGGCCTTGCCGTTCTAGACTCGGGTACAGTGACCATGGGTTATCGTATTTATGATCCAGGTTTTTACCAGTTGGAGAAAAAGGAACATAAATATCGAGACTGGAAGCGCGGTGGTCACGGCAGCAGAATTAGTCTTTACGATGCCATTGTGCAGTCTTGTGATGTGTATTTTTACGATACAGGTTTTCGCGCTGGCATTGACGTACTTCACGACTACGGTACACGCTTTGGTTATGGGGTTAAAACAGGTATCGACCTGCCTGCAGAGTCGCAGGGTATTATGCCCTCCCGGGCTTGGAAAAAAGGTGTTCGCGGACGAGTGTGGTATCCCGGTGATACCATTAATGTCAGCATTGGCCAGGGTTTTATGCTGGCGACTCCGCTACAGATGGCGGTAGCTGTAAGTCGCCTGGCAATGCGGGGTGAAGTGCATAAGCCGAAAATGGTTAAACGGATTGGCAGCGAAGTGACACCGATGGAGGCTGAGCCTGAAATGATTGAAATCCCCGATCGCTATTGGGATCTCGTGCTCGATTCTATGGTCGGGGTCGTGCGGGATTTGCGCGGTACCGCGCGCCGTGCCGTTGGTAAACTCGACTACACCATGGCGGGCAAAACCGGCACAGCACAGGTGGTCGGTATTAAACAGGATGAAAAGTACGATGCCAGTAAGCTCGCTAAATTACAGCTCGATCACGCCCTTTTTATTGCCTTTGCCCCCGCTGAAAATCCTCGCATAGCGGTGGCCGTGATTGTTGAAAATGGCGAACATGGTAGCTCTACAGCGGCACCGGTAGCGCGCGATGTGATTAATGCTTATTTCAAGTACTATCCCGAGTTGCTTGAAACGAGCAAGACAGGGCTCGAGAAGAGGAATACTTTGTGAATCCCATGAAACCTTATCGAGGGTGCTTGTGAGTCACGATGATTTCAGGCGTAGTCTGAAAGAACACGGTTCCACTGTATATGGTGAGCGTAAGAGCTGGCTGGCTCTGCGTGTTGACTTTCCTCTATTGCTGTTGCTTTTGCTATTGATGATGGTTGGTATTTTTGTGCTTTATAGCGCGAGTGGTCAGGACCTCAATTACGTTAAACGGCAAAGTGTTTTCATGGGCATTGGTATGATTGCCATGTTGGGGGTGGCGCAGCTTGAGCCTAGATTTATGCAGCGCTGGGCCTTTGTTCTCTATATTGGCGGTGTGGGTTTGTTGATTGCTGTGATTTTTGTCGGGGCCGGCGCTAAGGGTGCCCAACGCTGGCTTGATCTGGGTTTTTTTCGCTTTCAGCCCTCAGAAGTATTAAAGGTGGGTGTGCCCCTGATGCTTTCCAGTTTCCTCGGACAACGGGTGTTGCCACCGCGCTTGAATCATGTCCTTGTGGCTTTGTTGTTGATCGGCGTACCAGCCGTGTTGGTAGGCATACAGCCGGATTTAGGCACCGCGTTACTAATTCTCGCCGCGGGGTTCTTTGTGCTTTTTCTTGCCGGTCTGGGAAAGATTTATTTGCTCAGTGCGCTATTTCTTGCTCTCAGTGTGACGCCCGTATTTTGGTTTTATTTATTGCGGGACTATCAGAAAACCCGCATTTTAACCTTGCTCGATCCGCAGTCAGATAAATTGGGGGCTGGCTGGAATATTATTCAATCGACCACCGCTATAGGTGCCGGCGGTAGCTCCGGCAAAGGCTGGATGCAAGGGACGCAGTCGCAGCTTGATTTTTTACCCGAGAGCCACACCGATTTCATTATAGCGGTCTTGTCGGAAGAGTTTGGTTTTGTTGGGGTTTTATGTTTGTTATTGGTGTATCTGCTGATTATCTTACGGGGCATGATGATTAGTATTAACGCCCAGAGTATGTTTAGCCGCCTATTGGCGGGCAGTATCACACTGACATTTTTTGTCTATATTTTTGTCAATATGGGCATGGTTTCCGGCATCTTGCCGGTAGTGGGAGTTCCCCTGCCGATGGTGAGTTACGGGGGTACGTCTATTGTGACCCTGATGCTGGGTTTTGGTATGCTGATGGCAGTCAGCAAGGAGAGAAGAAGAATGGGTGAGCAGTTGTGAAATTAGTAGTAAAAACAAAACTCGTGAGTATGTTGCTAGCTGTATTGGTTTGTGCGGGTCCGGTAAAGGCCGGCTCGGGGGGAAACTACTCCAGTCATGCTAAAGCAGAGGCTTTTATCGAGCGCATGGTAGTTGAGCACGGCGCAGACCGGGCGCAATTACAGGCTTTATTTAGTGGCGCGCAGTATAAGCAATCCATTATTGACGCCATGACTCGCCCCGCGGAAAAGGTTAAGTTGTGGAAGGATTACCGCAAGATTTTCGTGACCGAAAAGCGTTTAAGTCAGGGACTGCAATTCTGGCGCGAGCAGCGTCCATGGCTAGAAAAAATGCAGGCCGACTACGGTGTGCCTATTGAATATGTCGTGGCGATTATCGGTGTTGAAACTTACTACGGCAGGATCACTGGCAATTATCGCGTCATCGACGCTCTTTCTACACTGGCCTTTGACTATCCCCCGCGCAGTTCTTTTTTTACTAAAGAACTGGAGCACTTTTTACTTCTGGCCAAAGAGCAAAACCTCGACCCGGCTACGCTGAAGGGTTCCTATGCTGGAGCTATGGGTTACGGGCAATTTATGCCATCTAGTTACCGGGCCTATGCCGTTGACTATGACGCGGACGGGGTGAGCGATATTTGGTCTAACCCGGCGGATGCTATTGGTAGTGTTGCCAATTATTTTGTGCGCCATGGCTGGCAGCGTGGCGAACAGGTAGTGGTGCGAGCTAAAATTAGTGCTGATTACAATGGCGAAGCTGTTAATAAATTGGTGAAACCAACGTTGAATCTGGCGCAATTGGCTGAGCAGGGATTTACGCCTGTGCCTGAATTAAACGCCGAGGTAAAGGCGATTCCCCTGCGTCTGCAGGGACAGGCGGGGGTTGAGTTTTGGCTCGGTCTACAAAACTATTACACGATCACACGTTATAACCACAGCTTTCGCTATGCCATGGCTGTAACCCAGCTGGCCGAGCAAATTGCGAAGGAGATGAACGAGCGTGACTGAAAGGGTCTACCCTTGTGTTATCAGAAATTGGGGCGTCAACAAGGCCCGTATTGACGTCGTAAAGTTTGTTCATTTATTGGCGCTGATGGGCATGGCCTTGCTATTGTTGAATGTGGGGGGGTGTCAAAATAATAATTCGTTCGCGCGCGTGAAAGACAGCGGGCCGAGTCACGATGTTGACGTCAGTCAGATTGAAAATGCCGTGCCTCGGGTCGACCCAATTACTATTGCAGGTAACAAAAACCCCTACACCATTAATGGGATCACCTATCAATTGCTGCCGGCGGCAAAGGGTTATAGCGAAGAGGGCGAGGCCTCTTGGTACGGTACTAAGTTTCACGGCCGAAAAACGTCAAACGGTGAAACCTACGACATGTACGGTATGACGGCCGCCCATAAAACACTGCCTATTCCTGCCTATGTTCGCGTCACGAATTTAGCCAACCAGCGCCAGATTATTGTCCGCGTTAATGATCGAGGTCCCTTCCATGGTGGACGGATTATTGACCTGTCTTATGCGGGCGCTAAAAAACTGGGCTATGCCAATGCCGGTACAGCGAGGGTCAGGGTCGAGGTAATAGATCCGGCAAATTTTCAGACTAACAGTGTGTCGCTTCCGAGCCTGAGTGCCCAGGTCGAAAGGTCTAAAAAAACTCAGTCTTTTGGGGTTATTGCAAGCGAACGGCATGTCGAACCCTTCTTACAGGTAGGTGTTTATCGCTCCGCACACTCAGCGCAGCAGTTGCAAGCTCGGCTGGCATTAATCACCAGCTTTCCGGTTTCTGTGCGCCGTTTTGAGGCGGTAAAATCGCCCATTTATAAAGTTTGGATTGGCCCTATTGTCGATCAGCTAGAGTTAGCAGCACTGCGTGATAGACTGATTGCGGAGGGGAAATATAAACCTTTCGTGGTTAATGCTGTCCGAGATATTTAACGGGTTATTTGACCGTCTTGCTACAGAGTGGCACGGCTCGCCATGTTATTATATTGCTCGTTCAATAGAGCCTGCGCTTAAGTAAAAGCCCTTCTAAAATCTGGCTGCATATTAGTCAAAATCAGTTTGAAAATAAGGTTTAGAATTATGTTTAAAACCCTTCCTGCACTGCTTATTTCAATGTGCTTTGTGGTGGTGAGTGCGCAAGCCCAGACTTTAATCCCCGCCGCCCCGCAATTGGCAGCCAAGTCGTGGATATTGATCGATGCTAATACTGGGCGGGTATTAGTTGAAGAAAATGCTGATCTGCCTTTGCCGCCAGCTAGCCTGACTAAAATGATGAGTGCATATGTGGTGGCGGGTGAGATGGCCACTGGCAAGTATAGCCATACTGATAAAGTGCCCATTAGCGTTAACGCGTGGAAAATGGGGGGCTCTAAAATGTTCGTCCGCGAAGGTACTGAGGTTGCTCTCGGGGACTTAATGAAAGGTATTATTATCCAGTCGGGCAATGACGCCACCGTTGCTGTCGCCGAGTATTTGGCGGGTAGCGAAAGTGCCTTTGCCGATGTTATGAATCAGCAGGCAGTGTTGTTGGGCATGAGTAGTAGTAACTTCCTCAACTCCACAGGGTGGCCCGCCGATGGACATATCACCACGGCTCGGGATTTGTCGTTGCTGGCCCAAGCTATAATTAATGAGCACCCTAAACATTACGCGTTGTACGCTGAAAAATATTACGAATACAACGGTATTAAACAGCCTAATCGCAATCGGCTGTTGTGGCGAGACAAATCTGTTGATGGCATGAAAACAGGTCATACAGAGGCGGCGGGGTATTGTTTGGTGGCCTCCGCCGAGCGTGATGGCATGCGTTTGATCTCGGTGGTAATGGGTGCGCGCAGTGAGGAGGCACGGGCTCAGGAGGCGCAAAAACTATTGACCTACGGTTTTCGTTACTATGAGACGGCTAAGGTCTTTAGTGCCGGAGATGTACTGCAGGCTGACAATCGTGTTTGGTTTGGCAAGCAAAACAGTGTTGATTTAGTACTGGCGGAGGATGTCTTTTTGACGTTTCCCCGCGGGGCGATAAAACAATTGGTTAGTAATATTCATGTTGATGCGACCCTCGAAGCACCACTGGATCAACAGCAGGAACTGGGCCGCTTGGTGGTCACTTATAAAGATGAAGTGCTAGCTGACAAAAAACTGGTTGCCGATCAACTCATTGCTGAGGCGGGCTTTTTCTCGCGCCTGTGGGACAGGCTAGTGCAGTTTGTGCTGAGCCTCTTATGAGACACCACCTGATGAGCTTCTTTTTTGCTCAGAACCAGCGCCGTCAAATGCCAGTTTCTGGGAAACTAAGACCATAAATTTAAGCACATGAGGTCGTTATGACTGAGCCCGAAGCGCCGCGTATAGAGTTTCCTTGTGACTACCCGATCAAGGTCATGGGTGAGACCTGTGAAGAGTTTCGCCAGCATGTGTTTGCCGTTATGGAGCGGCACGCACCAGATTTTGATCAAGCGCAGGTCAGTATTCGCGACAGCCGCAAAGGTACCTATCAATCAGTGACGGTGACTATTACGGCTACAGGGAAGGATCAGTTAGAGGCTATTTTTGTCGACTTAAAAACCAGTTCCCGTGTGCGGATGGTGCTGTAGCTATATTGACCATGGGGGTTTATGCCAGCGATACATGAAATGCCAATTGCCGTTTGTCAGCTCGGCTTAAAGCCTTATGAGCAGGTGCTCACAGCAATGAAAGACTATACGGAGTTGCGCACTGAGTACTCTCCCGATCAGCTTTGGGTTGTGCAACACCCCCCGATATTTACACAGGGGCAGGCGGGGAAAGCAGAGCACCTGCTGATGCCAGGAGACATTCCTGTGCTAAAAGTTGACCGCGGGGGGCAGGTGACCTACCACGGCCCCGGTCAGATGGTCGTCTATACGCTGGTGGATTTAAAGCGGGCTGGCCTCAATGTACGTGAACTCGTTTGTGCAATAGAAATGAGCGTAAAAGCGCTGCTGACGTATTATGGCATTGACGCTGAAACCCGAGATAAGGCGCCAGGTGTCTACGTTGGCGATGCCAAAATTGCCTCGCTGGGTCTGCGTATACGCCGTGGGCGCAGCTATCACGGTGTGGCCTTAAATATTGATGTTGATCTGGAGCCTTTTCAGCGGATTAACCCTTGCGGTTACCAGGGGCTGCAAATGACACGGCTGAAAGACTTGTTAGCGAGCAGTGATATGCCGACGTGGCAGGCTTTAGAAATACAATTGATTAACGAATTGGTACTGCGTTTTGGGGCTGGGCGGATGGAGCGGCGGGGTCTGGAAAAGCAGGAGTGGCAATATCATAAGTGGGTGTATTAACGGTTTGGGTGAAATAAATGGACGGTAATGCCAGTAATGATTTCGAAGCCGGTGCAGTGAGCGGTGCTCCCACCAGTGGGAGAGGAAATGATCCGGTCAAGCGTACGCGGCGGCTACGCCAGGGTGAGAAACTGCGTAGCGCCGATAAGGTTGAACGCATTCCCGTTAAAGTGATCCCCACTGAGACCTATCTGCGCAAACCACCGTGGCTGAAAATTCGTCTCTCGAGTTCTCCTGATGTGGCACGCATAAAGAGAATTTTACGCAAAAATAAACTGTCAACCGTTTGTGAAGAAGCGGCTTGTCCCAATCTCAGTGAATGCTTTAGCGGCGGCACTGCGACCTTTATGATTATGGGCGATATTTGTACGCGTCGTTGCCCCTTCTGTGATGTTGGTCATGGCAAGCCCAACCCCCTAGATACTGAAGAGCCTGCTCATTTGGCCCAGGCTATTGCCGAAATGCAGCTTAAGTACGTGGTCATCACCTCAGTTGACAGAGACGATCTCCGCGATGGCGGTGCTGGACATTTTGCTGATTGCATACGTGAGGCGCGCTTGCTTAACCCAGCGTTGGAAATAGAAGTACTGGTGCCTGATTTTCGTGGGCGAATGGAGCCGGCGCTCGATATTCTCAGTGCCACCCCCCCTAATGTGTTTAATCACAACATTGAAACAGTTTCTCGCCTCTATCGCCAAGCTCGCCCCGGGGCCAACTATGCTTGGTCGTTAAAATTATTGCAGCAGTATAAAGCGCGGAATGCGCAAGTGCCGACAAAATCGGGTTTGATGGTGGGTTTGGGTGAAACCAAAAGTGAACTGCTTGCCACCCTCGATGACTTGCGGTCCCACGATGTCGATATGTTGACCGTAGGGCAATATTTACAGCCCTCAAAAAATCACTTACCGGTGGAGCGTTTTGTGCATCCCGATGAGTTTCTTGAGTATAAAGAACACGCCGAGGCCATTGGTTTTATTCACGTTGCCTCAGGCCCGCTAGTGCGTTCTTCGTATCATGCGGATAAACAGGCGCACGGAGAGGAAGTTAATTAATGAATAAGTCTCAGACAACAGAAGTAGAAGCCGCTGTTTTTCGTCGTTTGTTAAAACATTTGGACGAACATAAAGAAGTGCAAAATATTGAATTGATGAACCTTGCAGATTTTTGTCGTAATTGTTTGTCAAAATGGTATGTTGCTGAGGCTGAGGAGCTCGGCGAAAAAGTTGATTATGAAGCTGCGCGCACGATGGTGTATGGCATGCCTTATAACGAGTGGAAGGGTAAGTATCAAACTTCCGCAACGCCTGAACAGCTAGAAAAATTTAATGCTAAGAAAGAAGAGAAATAGGCTCTTATCTGACGTCTGTTTAAAATATATAAGTTAAATAAAACTTAAATTTTGATGCTGGTACAGCCCTTGAGTGTAAAGAAATTGTCGGGGAAAATTTTTAATACACTGTGTTTTGTATTGTTGGTAAGTGTTTTTTTTATGCTGGCAGGTTGCGCTTCCCCGCCGGCCCGGCCCGATAATCTTTGCGATATATTTGCAGAAAAACGTAGTTGGTATAAAGCGGCTCGTTCATCCAGTCAACGCTGGGGTGGACCGATTGCTGTACCGATGGCCATTATGTACCAAGAGTCGGGGTATCAGCACGACGCGCAACCACCGATGCGCTATTTTTTATGGATTATTCCCTACGGCAGGGCTAGTTCGGCCTATGGTTATGCTCAAGCTAAAAAGGGTACTTGGGCTGACTATCAAAAAGATGCAGGATCAATATTCAGCGACAGGGATGATTTCGGAGACGCTATTGATTTTATCTTCTGGTATATGGATATCAGTCAGCGGCGCAATGGTGTTTCCAAGTGGGATGCCTATAATCAATATCTGAATTATCACGAGGGCCATACTGGTTATGCGCGGGCAACGTATAAAAATAAAACTTGGCTCAAACGCGTTGCTCGTAAAGTAGAACACCGCTCTAAAACATATAGCGCCCAGTACAAGGGTTGTAAAAAACGTCTTGAAGGTGGCTGGTTGCGTCGTTTATTTTTATGATGCAAGTCTTGATCGGCCACAACCAAAGGTCGAATACTGGAAAAAAATACCAATAATTTTTGCTATGGTGGACCCTTTACGATAGTCGCTGTAACTTCAAGGAAGGTTGTGTCTATGAATAATAATCCTGTGGCAGCATTGAAAATAGAAGACTTCCCGCGTTGCTGCGATCCACAGCAGTTTGATTTTAAGACGACCAGCGAGTTAGAACCTCTGGGCGAAATCATTGGTCAGAACAGAGCTCTAGAGGCTATTCGCTTTGGCGTGGGCATGAAGAATGAAGGTTACAACCTCTTTGTCTTAGGTCCCCCCGGAACCGGCAAATTTACCGCGATCAATAAGTACCTGCAGGGCCTTGCCAGCGCAGGCCCTGTCCCTTCCGACTGGTGTTATGTCAATAATTTTGAAGATGCCACCAAGCCGACATTGCTTGAATTGCCCCCGGGCCGAGGCAGCGTGCTGCGTAATGATATGCGTCGTCTCGTCGAGGACCTACAGGATGCTATTCCCACTGCGTTTGATAGCGATGAGTACAAAGCCCGTGCGCAGCAAATCGAAGCCGAGCTGCAAAAACGTCAAGAGACAGCGTTTAGACACCTCCATGACCTGGCCCATGAAAAAAACATCAAGGTGTATCAGGCCCCTGGGGAGTTCTCCTTCATTCCCCTCCTCGATGAGGAGGAATTAACGCCGGCTGTTTTTGAAGAGCTAGATAAGAGTGAACAGGAGCGTATTGAAAAAAATATTGCAACTTTGCGTGCAGAATTGCGCAATATTGTTACCAAGCAAATCCCCGCTTGGCGCAAAGAGGCGGGGGAGCATTTTCGGAAGCTGAATAACGAGGTCACCATGGAGGCCGTCAGGCTTTATATGGAGGCTTTGAGTGCAAAGTATGCCGATCTTCCGCAAGTACTGGACTACCTGAGCGAGGTGCAGGCTGACATTGTTGTCAACGCGGTGGCTTTTCGCCCCGACAGTGCCCCGCAAGCACAAGTAATGACGTTTAACGCAGAGGATACTCTCAGTCGTTACGTGGTCAACCTGATGCTCGATCAGTCTCAGGCCCAAGGTGTACCGGTGGTGTTTGAGGAGCACCCCAGTTATAGCAATTTACTCGGCCGGGTAGAAAACAAAGCCTTTATGGGTGCATTGATGACCGATTTCACCCTCGTCAAACCCGGTGCACTGCATCGGGCAAATGGAGGTTATTTAATACTCGAGGCACGTAAATTATTGATGCAACCCTATGCCTGGGAGGGCCTTAAGCAAGCACTTTATTCACGGGAACTGCGTATTGAATCGCTTGAGCAAGTGCTGAGTTTGGGTAGCACCGCATCACTTGAGCCGCAGCCAATTCCCCTCGATTTGAAGGTTGTTTTACTTGGTGACCGCATGCTCTATTACATGCTGTACGCTTACGATCCTGATTTCGCTGAGCTGTTTAAAGTTCCTGCAGATTTTGAGGCGAGCTTGGAGCGCAGTCCCGAAAACGACATGCTCTATGCTCGAATGATTGCCACTATGGTGAGCGACAAGGATCTTCTGCCGTTTGATTGCAGTGGGGTGGCGGCGGTTATCGAGCAAAGTATGCGTTTGGTCAATGATTCAACAAAACTCTCCACACACATGCGCAGTATTGCCGACATGCTCGCAGAGGCTAGTTATTGGGCTAGTGAAGCGGGTAGAAAAGTGGCCAGCGAAGACGATGTGCGCAAGGTAGTTGAAAGTCAAACTAGTCGTGTCGACCGGGTGCGGGACCAAGTTCATGAAGGTATTTTACGCGAACAAATAATGATCGCCACCGAAGGTGAAGTTGTGGGTCAGGTCAATGGCCTGTCAGTATTGCAAATGGGTAATTTCAGTTTTGGCCAGCCCTCGCGCATTACCGCTACTACCCGCTTGGGCGATGGAAAATTGATAGATATCGCCCGTGAAGCGGATATGGGTGGCCCGACTCATACCAAAGGCGTGTTTATTTTGAGTAGCTTTTTAGGGGCGCGGTACGGGCAAAAGGCACCGTTATCACTTACTGCTAGTCTCGCCTTTGAGCAAAACTACGGTGGTGTTGATGGAGACAGTGCTTCTCTCGCCGAACTCTGTGCGCTTTTATCTTCGCTCAGCAATGTCCCGATCAAGCAGTGTTTTGCCATTACGGGCTCGATGAATCAGCGTGGTCAGGCGCAGGTGATCGGTGGTGTAAATGAAAAAATTGAAGGCTTTTTCGATATTTGCAGTGCGCGTGGCCTAAGTGGAGAGCAGGGGGTGTTAATTCCCGCTAACAATGTTGGGAATTTATTGTTGCGCCACGACGTAAAAGAGGCAGTCGAAGCAGGGCTCTTTAGTATTTATCCTATCACTCATGTCGATGAGGCCATCGAACTTCTCACAGGGACTCCTGCCGGTGAAGCTAGGGGCAATGGTGATTATCCCAAGGATAGTATTAACGCTAAAGTGCTGGTGAGTTTGCAAGAATTTGCCGAATTACGTCGTAACTTTGGGCGAAGTGAGAAAGATAACGGCAGTGCTACGACTCAAGGCTAAAGAGAAGAAGGGTTTGGTTATTATGAACATAATCCTTGTTAAGCAGATTAAAGTGCCGGGTGTGTTACTACAGCAATAAATCTTCATTAATAGGGTGGTAAGCATTCGCGGCATCCATTAATGACCGGGCTGTGAGTGCTGGTACGCTGTAAACTTCAGTGCTAGCGGCGTATTTACTGTTTATCTTTTTAAGTAGTAGGTCAAAATCACCATCGCCAGATAGTAAAATCACAGTGTCGACATTCTTTGCTATTTCCATGGCATCAATAGTAATGCCAACATCCCAGTCACCTTTCGCCGAACCGTCGCTACGTTGAATATAAGGTTTCAGCTTTAGCGTGAAGCCAATGTGTTTTAATGCATCGTGGAAGCGGGTTTGTTGGTTGTCGTCGCGTTGGGTGGCATAGGCATTGGCGCAGATAATGTCGCCTTGAGAATCAATTTGTTGCCACAACTTTCTGTAATTGAACTGGCGGCCATAGGCGTCGCGGGTGGTGTAGTAAATATTTTGTACGTCGACGAAAATAGCAATTTTATTCATAGTGATGATTGTTGATCGACGGCGCACTCAGCTTATTAAATGTGGTTTTTTTGGTGTCAATAACGGGGCTGCTTACACTGGTAGACAGCCCCTTTTTTATTGTCTATTGATGACGGTGTACTTTATTCACTGCGAGCGGTGACTTCCAGAAGGTGGTAGCCAAACTGGGTTTTCACGGGGCCTTGCACAGTGTTAACGTCGGCGCTGAAGACCACTTGATCGAACTCGGGAACCATCATGCCGGGGCTAAATTCGCCAAGATCACCACCTTTGCTACCAGAGGGGCATGAAGAGTGCTGCTTGGCCAGTTCGGTAAAGTCGGCACCGGCTTCGATTTCGTTTTTTAGCTGTTGGCATTGTTCTTCACTACTAACCAATATATGTCTTGCGCTTGCTGAGGCCATGATTCTTTCTCCTAATTAAATTGTTTACTGAAGTTCAGGTGAGGGCAATTGTACCAGCCCTGGGCGAGCATCCAGCCATGCATTGGCGAGACGCTTGCCTTCGCTCACTTGCATGGGGGTCATTTCTTCGGCAATGGAGTCGCGATTGTGAATAGCATAGGGGTGTCCGTCACCGGCGATCTGCCACCACATATAGGCTCGGGTGGGATCTTTGGCGACACCGGTACCTTTGTCATACATTAGCCCAATTGCAAACTGTGCAGCAGCTTCACCTTGCTCTGCTGCCTCGAGATAGAGCTCCATGGCGCGAGAATGATCTTCTTCAACGGTCTGTCCGTATTCGTACATGATGCCCAAGTTGTATTGGGCGGAGGAATAACCCATGTCGGAGGACTGGCGATACCATTTTCTGGCTTCGTGGTAGTCCTTTTTGACGCCCAAGCCCTTATCGTGCAGCACTCCGATATTGTAAATAGCGACTACGTGACCTTGCTCTGCAGCTTGTGTGAACCAGTGCAGTGCCTGCTGGTAGTTTTGTGGCACGCCTTTCCCGGCTGCGTAGAAGTTGCCGAGAATTTTTTGGGCGTCGGCCTCACCTCTTTCTGCGGCGATATGGCAAGTTTTAAAATTTTGTTCGGCACTTGAGCTTTCATCAAAGCATGAGGCACGGAGAGCTGGAGAGAGAAAGAATACAGTGAGAAGGGGAAGTAGTAATTTCATTGGCTTCTTTTGTTGTGAGTGGAGAGAGGCATTATAAGAGATAGGTGAGATATCAATTGTTCCCAGAATGACATATAAATTTGGTGACATAGGCTCGCGTGGTTCAGGCCCTTTTATTGTGTCGCAGTGCCATAAGTGGTGTGTGAGCCCCTTGAGTTAATCACGAGGTTGTTAAGTTAGCATGAGTGAGGTTGCCTGTCGTCATGGTATTGCCATCTGCACGGTTGAATTTTTCAATACTAGAGATGAATTAGAGAGGTGCTGCTACCGGGTTGAGAGGATGCGTGGCACTCTAGCTCGCGCTTGGCTGCTGTTCAGCGTCAGTTTTCCCATCGCCTAGCGCTTAGTGTGTTGCAAGCACCGGATGATTTTATTACCGGGCTTGTTACAGGATTGCACCGGTATTGGGAGAAGTGTTATGAAATATAGTGTTAATCTACAGGACAGAAATTGTGACAAAGAGTGACATGTCAGTATCGATGGTGAGCTGGAATCGGACTTCTGGGCTGGAGTGCACGATGGCTCGACAGTACTTTATCCGATTGAGACTTTTATAGAGGAATAGACGATGGGAAGATTGCTTGGCGTTTTCGTGGTTGTAGTGGCCATTATTGTCGGAGGTGGTTATTACAGCCGCACGCAGTGCCTGAATGATGACGGGCCTCGCATGGCGGTGGAAGGTTATCTTACTGCCATGAAGGATGAGCGCTTCGAAGACGCATACCCGTTTATGACCGCCAATATGACGGATGGCCTAAAGATAGATGAATGGGCGGAGCAACAGCGCAAAGTATTTAAAATTGGCCGGGTGGTTATCAATAAAATTGACGTTAGGCGCAAGTACCGCGAGCTGGAAAATTTGTTTATGTGTGAGGCCACGGCTCAGGTGTCGAATGTCTTACACGCGAGTGACTTGCTGAATAACCAGGGCAGTAGCGAGTTCGAAATTTATGCGCTTGTGATGACTGAGGATGGGTGGAAAATCGATTCCCAGGAGACATTATTTGATGAAGCAGCGATTCGCCAATGGTTTCCCGAAGACGCAACACCTGAGTTCAAAGATACCTTCGTTCAGCCCTTGTAGAAGGAGAGAGGTCGTCACGGATGATACATCTATTCTAAAAAAGCCGGGGTTAAAACTTCAGCGTCGACACTCCAAAAGGCCGCATTACATCGTGCTAAAATTTGAAGATGACAGCCCCTACAATTTAATGTCGGGCTTAAAACTGCCTAGAGTAAGGTGGCTCATTATTCTAAGAGTCTGATTTTATCTCGGGTCGCCATGTGCTTTTAGGAGGGGCAAGATGATGCGTCTAAAGGAGCGAGCATGACCTTCGATACAGGACTTCCATAGTCTCTTGGCGTCGACCGGCTTGGCTGTTCTTCGGTCAGTTATCAGCAACAGAAAAACCTTCCCTGCGCCACCTTTGTGTTGCTACGCCGAGAGTTGTAACACGGAGTTTTTAAAACTAACAGTTTATAGTTTATGAGCGTGTTGAGAATTTGTCGTGACGTGATCACCGGTGCTGAAATTTGCTATTATTACCGGTCTTATCGTAACACTAAAAATGAGGTGAGTGATGCAGCCAAAGAGCCGCTTGTTATTGGTTCGCCACGGTCAGACGGCTGCCAATGTCGATCAAGTGTGGCATGGCCACACCGACACTGCGTTGACCGACCTCGGCCTGGCGCAGGCCAATCGCTTGGGTGATTACTTTCATAATTACCTGCCGGACGTTCACGCTATCTATTCCAGCCCCTTACAGCGGGCCAAATATACCGCTGAACAGATTGCTCGCGCTGGTGCCCACGATGTGAGACTTGATCCTCGTCTTATGGAGTTTGGTGCCGGTGATTTTGAGGGCAAAAGTTTTGAAGAGCTCAAAGGTGAGCACGGCTTTATTAAAAAAGTGATTGACGACGAACACCATCGTCCACCGGGTGGTGAGACCCGTGCTGAAGTGACTGAGCGTTTTGTCGGAGCCGTCGATGGCTTTTTAGCGAATCACCCGGGTGAAAATTTGGTGGTGGTTGCCCACGGTCTCGCTATCGCTTTCGCCCTATCGCACTGGATTGATCAAGACCGCTCCAAGTGGGTGAACTATCAAGTGAGTAACACCTCGGTGACAGAAATTTGCACGGTGAATGGAGAAATTAAGTTTTTCAACCAAACTGACCATCTTTAAATGCTCGTACACCCTCATGCAGTTATTAGGAATCAGTAGCAATGTTAGCAGTTAACGAATATTTTGACGGCAAGGTTAAATCTATTGGCTTTGCCACAGAGACTCTGCCCGCAACAGTGGGTGTTATGGCGCCGGGGGCTTATGAATTTGCGACCAGTGAGCGCGAAGTGATGAGTGTGGTTAGCGGTGCGCTAACAGTGAAGTTGCCGGGCCAGGATGAGTGGCAGGTCTTTGCCCCTGGTGATTCTTTTGAGGTTGCAGCCGACAAAGTCTTCCAGTTGCAGGTGGCAGTGGCCACGGCTTATCTTTGTACTTATGGGTAGTGACAGAGCAAGTATGTGGGTACAGCTCGATCACACGCATGCTACCTTCGTCCGATGAGGTGGTATAAAGCATAGTTGGTATAATAAACTGCATTCGTTAATGGGTATCGCCACAAAGGGGCACAGCTATGTCATTTCAACATTTGTCAGTTGATGAATTAAAAACCATGCTTAAGGTAGGTGCCCCGGTTTTACTCGACATCCGTGACGATGCCTCGTATGAGGCCGGTCATATTGCTGGTTCACTGTGTTTAAATGAGCACAGCGTTGCTAGTATTGTCAATGATACCGAAAAAACGAGCGCCGTGGTTGTGGTGTGCTATCACGGCCACTCTAGCCAGAGTGCGGCGAGTTATTTGGTAGAGCAGGGCTTTAGCGATGTTTACAGCCTTGATGGCGGTTATACAGCATGGGCAAGTAGTACTCAGTGCTAGACCCTAGGTTGGCTAGGCTGTTACGTTGCCCTGAATACGATAAATCACAACCTTATTCTGCGAATAGCTTTTGGGTATTGCCGTTTCAGGGTAATACTGTATTCATTTCTGGCACTGGGCTTAGGATTGATGCTGACTTTTCTGTGTGCCGACCTCTGCTGGGAGGCATTTATTGTGTGAGTAGTGCTTTTGCCCAAGCGTCATTGTGGATAAGCCCTCGCTGTTTTAAGCTGTAGAGATAAAGAAGATAACGAAGGGTCCTCAGGTGAGTGATAGCAAAAGTAATAAAGGTATTAGTCGATTTTCTGTGCCGGAGCTCAATGAGCTGCCCGACGACCTGCGTGCACTTATTTTGGCAGTCCAAGAAAAAACCGGCTTTATTCCCAATGTGTTTTTGACATTGGCTCATCGACCTGATGAGTGTAGAGCTTTTTTTGCAATGCACGATGCGTTAATGCTGCGCAAGGGCAATCTCACCAAGGCTGAGAAAGAAATGATCGTGGTCACGGTGAGCGGGGGTAATGAGTGCCACTATTGTGTGGTTGCCCATGGCGCGATACTGCGCATTGTGGCGAAAAACTCTCTGTTGGCTGATCAGTTGGCGATTAACTATCGCAAGGCCGATATCACGCCCCGTCAGCGGGCTATGCTCGATTTCGCCGTGAAAGTCAGTCAGGCCTCCGGGACTGTGGATGATGAGGATTTCGCACGTTTACACGGTCATGGCTTTGATGATGAAGATATTTGGGATATCGGCGCCATCAGTGCATTTTTCTGCCTATCTAATCGCATGGCCAACCTCACCAGTATGCGCCCCAACGAAGAGTTTTACGCGATGGCGCGATAGCGTAGAATGTCGAGTGAGTAATATGAGATCGGATAAAGAGTAGTGAGTGAGCAAGAAAGTACCATCGTTCATCAACCAGAGGAGCAGCGCTTTCTGCTGGTGATCGATGGCCTCAAATCAGTGGTCGATTATAGATTGGTTGGCAACAGTGTCGATTTTAGCCATACCTATGTCCCCGACGCCCTTCGAGGCCGTGGCATTGCCGAAGTGCTCGTGCGCACTGGCCTGTCGTGGGCTAAGGGCGAGGGCTATGATGTGCGGGCCAGTTGCTGGTATGCCCGCAAATTTATTCGCTAGGGCGTTCTTTGTTCGTCAGCGTGGCCCCTTTGTTATAGATAGAAAAAGTTATCGACAGATAAAATCTAATAAATAGCGCCCAACCTGTTCGTGGTCGGTGGCTTTGTTCAGTGAGGCCAGTGCGCGATATATCACCTCACTATCTATTCTGCCCTTACGCTCTACAAGTAGACGCTGCAAATACCTTGGGGTGAACTCTGGATGGCCCTGAAAAGTCAGTACGTTGTTGCCTATGGCGAGTGCTGCATTGGGGCAAAAGTCAGAGCCTGCCA
>JBFJYH010000021.1:0-44630 GCA_041622675.1 Porticoccaceae bacterium | reverse complement strand
TGGGTGAGGAGTTCAGTGGCCAGGTCGCTGAGTAATTCTGTTGCACTGGGGGCGCGGAAGCCAATGGAGTAGGTCATGCACTCGCCTTCAGCAACACCCCAGTGGGCCAGGCCCGGAGGTAAATAGAGCATATCGCCGGGTTCAAGCAGCCACTCTGCACTTTGTTCAAAATTATCGACTATACATAGTTCCGGGCCTTTCAGCAGAGGCGTATCGTTGTCGCAGTACTGGCCAAGCCGCCAACGTCGCTGACCCTGGCCCTGCAGTAAAAACACATCGTATTGGTCGAAATGGGGGCCGACACTACCCTGGTCGGCGGCGTAGCTGAGCATAATATCGTCGATTCGCCACTGGGGTAGAAAGTCAAAATGACGGCGTAAATCGTTAACATCAGGTATCCATTGGTCGACGGCTTGTACCAGCAATGTCCAATGGCTGGGTGGTAGCTTCTGAAAGGCTGTATCGGTAAAAGGACCGCACTGTAATGTCCAGTAGGGCGATGTTGCGCGTTCGATAACTAACCGCGATTCAATGTCTTCTTCCAGCGCCAGTCCCGCCAGCTCATCGGCTTCGAGTGGGGAGCTAAAGTTGGGCAGGGCCTGGCGAATTAGCAGTGGTTTACGCTGCCAGTACTCGGCAAGAAAGTTATCGAGCCCGCCACAGTTGGCAAACCACTGTCTAGATAGAAAGTCATTTTCTACCGCTTGTTTTGACAAGGCGTGCTCGGCGTTAGGGTTTCTAGATTGTTCAGACACCTAGATATTTCTGGCTTGCTCTGCGGCATTACCGGTGTAGCTTTGCGGTGTCATGTCCAACAACTCCCGCTTCGCCGACTCGGGAATTTCCAAGGTTTTAATGAAAACACTGAGACTGGCCTGTGTGATGTCTTGGCCACGGGTCAGGGCTTTGAGTTTTTCGTAGGGCTCGGGTACGCCGTAGCGGCGCATCACGGTTTGAATTGGCTCGGCGAGAACTTCCCAGGCGTTGTCGAGGTCATCACTTAAGCGCTGGGCATTGAGTTCTAATTTGCCGAGGCCTTTTTCGATCGAGCTGTAGGCAATCATGCTGTAGCCGAGGCCGACGCCCATATTGCGCAATACCGTGGAATCCGTAAGGTCGCGCTGCCAGCGCGATACGGGCAATTTAGCCGCTAAATGATTGAGGAGAGCATTGGCGATGCCGAGGTTGCCCTCGGCATTTTCAAAGTCGATGGGATTGACTTTGTGGGGCATAGTGGATGAACCCACTTCGCCGGCAATGGTTTTTTGTTTGAAATAGCCGATGGAGATATAGGCCCAAATATCGCGATTGAGATCGATCAGGATGGTATTGGCCCGGGCAATGGCGTCGAATAATTCAGCAATATAATCGTGGGGTTCAATTTGTGTCGTGTAGGGGTTTAAACACAGTCCCAAACTGCTAATAAATTCTGCGGCGTTGGCCTGCCAGTCAATAGCGGGGTAAGCACTGAGATGGGCGTTGTAGTTACCCACTGCACCGTTGACTTTACCGAGGATCTGCACGGCGCGGATCTGCTCGATTTGCCGTTTCAGTCGTGCGACCACATTGGCCAGCTCTTTACCCATGGTGGTGGGGGAGGCCGTTTGCCCGTGGGTGCGCGACAGCATTGGCTGGTTGGCAAACTCGTGGGCGAGGTCAGTGAGCGTGTTGCAGATATTTTCCAGAGCCGGCAGCAGAACCTCATCGCGCCCCGTTTTTAGCATCAGCGCGTGGGAGAGGTTGTTAATATCTTCTGAGGTGCAGGCGAAGTGCACAAATTCGCCTGCCGCATTGAGTTCTTCATTGTCGGCGAAATAATCTTTCAAAAAGTACTCAACCGCCTTTACATCGTGATTGGTGGTACTTTCAATACTTTTGACCGCCGCAGCGTGGTTTTCGTCAAACTCATTCAATAGTTGTTCGAGGAAGTGATTAGTCGCTGCAGAAAACGCCGGTACTTCAGTAATGTCAGGGTGGTTGGCAAGTTGTTGTAACCAGCGTACTTCAACCTGAACACGGTATTTTATTAAACCAAATTCGCTGAAAATAGCCCGTAATTCGCTGGTTTTAGTGCCGTAGCGGCCGTCGATGGGGGAGACGGCGGAGAGTGCAGAAAGATCCATAAAGAGTGTCCAAGTGCGAGTAGAAATAAGCGATGAATAGCGAACTCAGGGTTTGCAGCCGATGGTGCGCCTAATGCGAGTCATTTTAACGGATTTTGTCAGGCTCCGGGGTTTAGCGAATCTCTTCTTGTAACGTTTCGAGGTGCTTGAGTATGTGGCGCCGAAATACAAAAAAGTGCCAGCGTCGGCCACCCAGTTGTTGCCAGAGAATGGCGGCACGAATAGCGGCAAATAACAGGCAGCGCACCCGATTGGCGACGGAGGGCTGTTGCAGATGGCCAGCCTGCCCACTCACCTGTATGCGAAAGCGCTGGGTACTGATGGTGTTTTGGTAAACGTCGGCGATGTTGGCGATCACATTGTCGTGCCCTAGGGAGAAATGTTCAGCCTGTGTTTTGGCGCGAGCAATAGCCTGCCCGATTTGTTCGAGCATGGCAGTGTTTTTACTGACCTTGCGCTGTAAATGCATTATGCCAATGACATAGCGCAGGGTGTCGGGGTGGCGGTTTTTATATTTATCCCTAAACAGTTGCTGAACGGTTTCTATACCCAACTCAAGATTATTGGCAGCGCTATTTTCGCCATAGCTGAACACGGCTTCAGTGGAGTCCGGGTTTTGTTCCAGTAAACTGTTGATTTGAACGTTCAGCTGGTCAGCGGGAATACTGCCGGTACGAGCTAGGTTGTCGACCAACTGGCAGGCCTGAAAAACGCCGGCTAGCGCAATTGCCTGGTCGCGTGTTGGCAGGCGTATCACGTTGGACTCCCACTGCTTTTGATGACCCCGCCACCGAGGCAAATATCACCTTGGTACATCACCAACGATTGGCCGGGTGTTGCCGCGCGTTGGGCTTGGTCGAAGGTGACGGTACAGTCAGCACCATCTTCGCTGACCTTAATACGACAGGCTTGGTCGCTCTGGCGGTAACGAATTTTGGCCATGCAGGAAAACTCAGCGCTCGTGGGGCGAGGGTTGATCCAATGCAACTGGCTGACCTTGAGGGTAGAGCTGAACAGCAAGGGGTGATTGTTCCCCTGGGCGACGATCAGCGTGTTGTTGGGCAGATCTTTGGCGACCACATACCAGGGCGCTTCGTCGGCCGTTTTTACACCGCCAATCCCCAAGCCTTCACGCTGACCGAGGGTGTAAAACATTAAACCTTGATGCTCGCCAAGTTGAGTGCCATCGGGTGTTTTCATCGGCCCTGGTTGTGCAGGTATGTACTGTTCAAGAAAGTCCTTAAAGCGGCGTTCGCCAATAAAGCAAATGCCGGTGCTGTCTTTTTTGTTGTGGGTAATAAGGCCATGTTTTTCGGCCAGTCGTCTGACCTCAGGTTTTTCGAGCTCACCTACGGGAAAGAGTGTTTTAGCGAGAGCAGCTTCTTCAACGGCGTGTAGGAAGTAGCTCTGATCTTTATTGTTATCGAGACCTTTGCGCAACAGGGTGCTGCCGTTTTCAGAAACCTTGCGCACATAGTGGCCAGTGGCAATAAAGTCGGCGCCGAGTAATTCGGCATACTCAAGGAAGACCTTGAACTTGATCTCTCGGTTGCAGAGGATGTCGGGGTTTGGCGTGCGGCCTGAGCGGTATTCGTCGAGGAAGTATTCAAAAACATTATCCCAGTACTCGGCGGCAAAGTTGGCGCTGTGCAGGGGGATGCCCAAGGTTTTGCAGACTTTTTCAGCATCATTCAAATCTTGCTGGGCAGTGCAATATTCAGTGCCGTCATCCTCATCCCAGTTTTTCATAAACAGGCCTTCAACGGCATAGCCCTGTTGCAACAACAACAGAGCGCTAACGGATGAGTCTACGCCGCCAGACATACCGACGATGACTTTGCAGGGTTTGGCGCTGCTGGTTTTAATTGGCACTGGATTTACGTTGTTTGGCATGGGCTTAGTTGGCATGGGTTTAGAATGTTGCCTTCAGGCGCTAGAGGTCAAGCCCATTCTACCGACAATCGCTAATGATCTCTAATGGATAGCGCTTACCGGCGCAATAATCGTCCAGTGTTTTAATCACCAGGGGGCTTCGCATCTCACTATGACGCGCGCGTAATTCGGCTTCCCTCAGCCACAGGGCTTCGATAATGTCGCTGTCGAGTACAGCGTGCCTGTCCTGCTCCAGGGCTTCGCAAAGAAAGGCCATGCGGTAGTAGGTGACCTGGTTGTGGGGCGAGGTGTAAATACTAATACCGAGCAGATGGAGCGGTTCCACCCGCCAGCCCGTTTCTTCGAATGTTTCCCGCTTGACAGCCTCGAGTATGCCTTCGCCGGGTTCGACATGGCCGGCGGGCTGATTGATAACAACGCGCCCACGCTCTTTTTCTTTCACCAGCAAAAAGCCGCGCTCACCGGGTATGAGAGCAGCGACAGTTAAGTGAATCTGATTAGGCATGTTTTTCTCCTGGGTTTGTCGGCAGGAAGGTCTTTACCGGGAGGGCTTGTTTTTAAGATAAGACGACTTATCGCGGGCAGATCTGGCCTTTCGCGTTTTATGTTTGCTTTGGCGTGTGGGTGAGGCAACCTGTATTTGCTGGTGTGCGCCGGGTTTGAGTCCAGTAATAGACCATTCGCCGACTTGGCTGCGCACCAGGCGCAAGACGGGAAAGCCAATATGGGCACACATACGTCGCACTTGGCGATTGCGACCCTCGCGAATCGTGAGTTCGATCCAGCTCGTGGGGATGTTCTTGCGTTCGCGTATGGGGGGGATTCTGTGCCAAATAGTGGGCTCATTAATTTTGCGAGCGCTGGCTGGCAGGGTGGGGCCATCTTTAAGGGTTATGCCTTGCGCTAATTGCTCGAGGGCGTGTTGAGTGACGTCACCTTCAACTTGGGCGAGGTAAGTTTTTGCCAATTTGAAGCGGGGATTGCTGATGTGTGCTTGCAGGGCACCGTCATCGGTTAGCAATAACAGGCCTTCGGAATCCCGATCGAGGCGGCCGGCGGGGTAAACGCCGGGTACATCTAGATAGTCCGCAAGCCCAGGGTGGCCATCGGCAGCGCTGAATTGGCTGAGTACGCCGAAGGGCTTGTTAAAAAGTAACAGTTTTGCCATTAGCCGCGCAATGGATTGAATGATGAACGCATTCTAGTTGAATAGACAAAATTGTTATAGTTGCCAATTAAGAGCCACTTATTGACCCCTTTCAATGTGTGCTTGGGGTGTGGATGCTCAACAAACAGCGGTGCAAAAATCGAGTAAGGGGGGTGTCCAAGCATCCAAGCGGTAGGTAGTAAACACGTCACCCCCAAGTGGGTTAGAGACCTGCTTGAGGGTGACGTTGTGTAGCCAGTGACATGCTACCTGTGGTCAACCACCTAGCGGCTATCAACCTTCGGCTTTAATGGTTGAAGCTATCGCCCGCACTGACCGGCATTTCCTGGTTATAGTTCGGCTGGCTATCATTGTCCTTTGTTGGCGATTCGTTGGCGCGAATGTTGGCTGCGTGTACGCCTTTGGTCCCTTGAATAAGGTCGAAAACAACGCTTTGACCTGCTTTAAGGGTTTTATAACCTTCCATATCGATGGCCGAATAGTGGGCAAAAATATCATCACCGGTGCCATCGTCTGAGAGTAGAAAGCCGTAACCTTTGGCATTGTTGAACCATTTCACTGTACCTTGTGTCATAAAACGCCTCCTGAACACATTTATTTTTATAGCGGGTACTTTTTACGCAATTAGTCAGCTTGGCAAAGCCATTCGCCATTCCCTGCTTGGGCTATAAACCAATAAGCGTATCTCATCCATTTTTAAGCACTAAGATAGAAAATGTCAAGTTGTGAGGTTTTATGGCACATTGCAGTGAAGGACGGTCGATAAAAACCCCATCTCAAGGATGAAAGTTATTCTCAAGCGGCGTATGCTGTGATGACAACACAAAGCCCAATAAACAATGACAGAAACAGTAATGCAACGCTTTATAAATACCCGGCTACAACATGGTGGCAATACGGGTGATGACGCTTTTGATGACATCGACGATGGGACTGCGGCGATTGCCGATTCAGTTAGGCCCCGGTTGAAAAAACCTCCTATGTATAAGGTCTTTTTACTCAACGACGACTACACACCGATGGAGTTTGTGGTTGAAGTGCTACAACTTTTTTTCTCCCTCGACAAGGAGCTTGCCGTTCAGGTGATGTTGAAAGTACACACCGAGGGCAGGGGTGTTTGTGGGATTTACAGTCGTGAGATTGCCGAAACTAAAGCCAGTATGGTGAATGCATATGCGCGTGAAAAAGAACACCCTTTACTGTGTGAAATTGAACCTTCCGAAGATAATGATGACGGCCTATAGCGGGAGTAGCTCATGTTAAGTCGAGACTTAGAAAGTACTTTGAACACCACTTTTCAGGGCGCCAATACTAAGCGTCACGAATTTGTCACCGTTGAACACTTGTTACTTGCTTTGCTCGACAACGGTTCAGCTATCGACGTGCTCAATGCCTGCGGTGCCGATATTGACGTGCTGCGCAATGATTTAGGTGAGTTTATTGAATCGACAACACCTCTGTTACCTGAAGGTGATTCATTGAGGGAAACTCAGCCGACTTTGGGTTTTCAACGGGTGATCCAGCGCGCCATTTTTCACGTCCAGTCCTCCGGTAAAAATGAAGTTCAGGGCGCCAATGTATTGGTGGCTATCTTTAGTGAGCAAGAGAGTCAGGCTGTTTATTTCCTGCGACTACAAAATATTTCCCGCATTGATTTGGTGAATTATATTTCTCACGGTATAGCCAAATACGCCAATCAATCTGAGCGAGAACACGATGAGGCTGAGAATCCCGCGAATACTGAAGTGGGGGGTGAGGATGGTGCGCCGGAAGCGACTCTACTGGAACAGTTTAGCTTAAATTTAAATCATCAGGCCGAACAAGGTTATATCGACCCCCTCGTGGGGCGTAGTGCTGAGCTGGAGCGCGTGGGGCAGGTGTTGCTACGCCGTCGCAAAAACAATGCGCTGCTGGTGGGTGAATCTGGCGTGGGTAAAACCGCTATTGCCGAGGGACTGGCCAAGCTGATTGTCGAAGGTAAGGCAGCGGAACCCCTGGCGAACAGTGTGGTTTACTCCCTCGATATGGGTGCGTTGCTGGCGGGTACAAAATACCGGGGTGATTTTGAAAAGCGGTTTAAGGGCTTGCTGGCAGAGTTAAAAGAGCAAGAGCACGCGATTTTGTTTATCGATGAAATTCATACCATCATCGGTGCCGGTGCTGCATCGGGAGGGGTGATGGATGCCTCCAATTTATTGAAGCCCCTGCTGACCTCGGGGCAGTTGCGTTGTATCGGTTCCACGACCTATCAGGAGTATCGCGGCATTTTTGATAAAGACAGAGCGCTGTCTCGCCGCTTTCAGAAAATTGATGTGCCAGAACCCTCGGTGGCTGAAACCATCGATATTTTAAAGGGCCTTAAGTCTCGCTTTGAAGAACACCACGGCCTGCGTTATACCCAGGGGGCATTAAAGTCTGCGGCGGAATTGTCGGCAAAATATATTACCGAGCGTTTTCTGCCTGATAAAGCCATTGATGTGCTCGACGAAGCCGGAGCCTTCCAACAACTCCAGCCCGTGTCAAAACGGAAGAAAACCATTGGTGTCGTGGATGTTGAAAACACCGTTGCCAAAATTGCCCGCATTCCTGCGAAGAGTGTTTCCTCTTCTGATAAAGAACAGCTGCGGAATTTGGGCGACAAACTCAAACGTGTAGTCTTTGGCCAGAATGAAGCTATTGAGTCTCTCGATTCGGCCATCAAACTCGCCCGTGCGGGCTTGCGTGAGACTACCAAGCCGATTGGTTCCTTCTTATTCGCAGGACCAACGGGTGTGGGTAAAACGGAGGTGTCGCGTCAATTGGCACTGACATTGGGGGTCGAACTGCAACGTTTCGATATGTCGGAGTATATGGAGCGCCACACCGTGTCGCGCTTGATTGGTGCCCCTCCGGGTTACGTCGGTTTTGATCAGGGCGGCCTGCTCACTGATGCCGTCACACAGCACCCCCATTGTGTGGTCTTGCTTGACGAAATTGAAAAAGCTCACCCGGATGTTTTCAACCTGCTGTTGCAGGTGATGGATCACGGTACCTTGACCGACAATAATGGCCGTAAAACAGATTTTCGCAATGTTATTTTGATTATGACCACCAACGCCGGTGCCCGTGAAATGAGCCGCACCTCGATGGGCTTTACCACGCAGGATAATAGTAGTGATGGCATGGAGAGCATCAAAAAAATGTTTGCGCCAGAATTTCGCAATCGTCTCGATGCCATCATTCAATTCGAGCCACTGGGTACCGATATTATTGGCACTGTCGTGGACAAGTTTTTGGTTGAGCTTCAGGCTCAGCTCGACGATAAGTCTGTCGCTCTTGAAGTGGACGAAGATGCTCGCCTGTGGCTCGCTGAAAACGGTTACGATGAAGATATGGGCGCACGCCCCATGTCTCGCCTGATTCAGGAAAAGCTCAAAAAACCACTGGCCGAAGAAGTCTTGTTCGGTAAGTTATCTAGCGGTGGTGGTACTGTGAAAGTCAGTCTTGAAGAGGGTGAAATTGCGATTGAGATTATCGCTGCTTAGGGCTGCGGGTTCAGGCTAAGTACACAGGGTGGGACTAGCGCCCTTTACTACTGGCTAGAAAGAAGTTGTGAAGGGTGATCCACAAATCGTAAGTATAAAAAAACCGAGCAATAGGCTCGGTTTTTTTATGTAACCTTATATCTTCGCACTAACTCGCTTTATGCCTTTAAGCTCGTTTTTTCAAGGTTATAGCAAGAGAGAGTGTTGTTAATTCAGAGGTCTAGCGCGCCCGGTAGGTGATTCGGCCTTTGCTCAAATCGTAGGGTGTCAACTCTACCTTGACCTGATCACCGGTCAAAATACGAATATAGTTCTTGCGCATTTTGCCAGAGATATGTGCGGTCACAACATGACCATTCTCCAACTTTACGCGGAAGGTGGTATTGGGCAAGGTGTCAATGACCTCGCCGTCCATTTCAATGTGTTCTTCTTTCGCCATACGACTGCCTGATTCCAGCTGTGCTTGTAAACATCGGGGCGGCATTGTGCACTATTACATTGCGCTTAGCAAAAATAACCGCTTTTTCAGCGCTTATTTTGTCGGTGATAGAGCAGTTGCTAGCCTTTTAGGGGTCTAAGTTGGTCTACAGCGCCTTAATATTCATCATTTCGGGCGCTAGGGGTGGCCTGTTGCGTCAACCTGCTAACTTCGCGGTCGATGGTATAAACGCCATGCCCTTCAGCGGTGATCATTTCGATACGGTCGAGGGTTGATTTGAGTTTGAACTCCTCTTCATGTTGCTCAGCAACATACCACTGGAGAAAATTATGGGTGGAAAAGTCTTTTTCGTTGAGGGCAACTTCTACAAGGTCGCTAATCTCGCGTGATATTTTGACCTCGTGTTGAAGAGTATCCTCAAAAATGTCTTTTACTGAGTCCCAGGAAGACGGTGGTGCGTCGATTTGTGCAAGCCGTGGCAACGCGCCAGTTTCCAGCATGTAGTCAAATAATTTTTCCATGTGCTGCTTCTCTTCATTGGCCTGTAAACGAAAGAAATCGGCACAACCGTCATAGCCTTTACTCGAGCACCAGGCACTCATTTGTAAATAAAGTACTACTGAGTAGCTTTCGGAGTTTATTTGCGCATTTAGCTTTTTTGTGAGGTCATCGCTCAGCATTGTGTCACCTTAAATAGTACAACGTAAAGCCGATGATTTTATCATAAGTCGAGCATCGCTTTTAAGGGGTGGTGTTTGTTGCGACGTTATTGACTTGGCGCTTGACGAGCGCTTTAAATCCGCAACCAGCGGTTTTCAATATATAGCTCACCGGGGCGAAACTTTGATTTGTACATCATTTTCGCACTGTCTCTGATCCAGTAGCCGAGGTAAACATAGTCGAGTGCCTGCTCGCGAACTAATTGAATTTGTCGGAGGATGGCGAGAGTGCCAAGGCTGCGCTCAGGTAAAGCGGGGTCATAGTAGGTATATATAGCTGACAACCCGTCATCGAGCCAGTCGCTCACGGCACACGCAACCAGTTGTTTGTCGAGTCGAAATTCTATAAAGCGTGAGCACTCCCAGGGCTTGCCGATAAAATCTCGATACTGAGCTAGGGTGGCGGGGAACATATCGCCATCGCTGTGACGGGTATCGATATATTTTTGATACAGGGTGTAATGCTCATCGAGGTTGATACTCGCTTCCATTTTTACGCTGATATCGCTATTGCGTTTTAGGCAGCGCTTTTGGCTGCGGGTGGGCTGAAAGTCCACGACGGGCACGCGCACGGGAATACAGGATTTGCAGTCGGCGCAGCGTGGCGCGTAAATATATTGGCCACTGCGTCTAAAACCAAGAGTTGATAACTGGCTGTACGTTGTAGTGTCTATCGGATGCTTAGGGTCGACAAAGGCGGTGGTGGCCTGCTTGTCAGCGAGGTAGCTACAGGGGTGAGGCTCGGTCAAATACAGTTGTATTTTGTGTAAATCCGGCGTGATATCTCTGCTCATCTTGCGCCCTGATTGGTGGTGCTTGTGAATGTTGAAAGCCGTTTTGTGTGGTTGTTGGCTATTGCGAGTGTTAGACCTTAGTGGAAATGAGGCTGGCTGGCCAGTTTATCGTGAGCTGTGCCGCGGCATCGACAATGGCACAGAAATCGTCTCGGGCCATGTTTTGTGCACCAAGAGAATTGAGGTGCTGGTTTTCAATCTGGCAGTCAATCAGTACAAAACCCGCTTGCTCTAATCCTTTGGCGAGATGAGTAAAGGCGATTTTGGAGGCATTGCTGGCACGGCTGAACATAGACTCCCCGCAAAACACATTGCCAATTGCCAGGCCGTAAAGTCCGCCGCAGAGTTGGCCGTTTAGCCAATACTCGACGGAATGGGCATGCCCAGTCTCGAACAGACGAATATAGGCGGCGATCATCTCGTCACTAATCCAGGTATGGTTTTCATTGGGGTTGTCCAAATGTTCAGGGCGGGGTTCGGCGCAAGCCTTAATAACCGCTGCGAAAGCTTGGTCGGTGGTGACCTGGTAGCCACCCCGGCGCAAGGTTTTAGCGAGACTTTTGGAAATATGGATGTGCTCAGGAGCGATAACCGCGCGGGGGTTGGGGCTCCACCAGAGAATGGGTTGGCCTTGTTCATACCAGGGGAAGATACCCCGGCGATAAGCCGTGAGTAACGTGTCGACGGATAAATTGCCGCCAGCGGCAAGTAAGCCATCGGGGGAGTCCAAAGCCGTTGAGGGGGCGGGGAATTCCGGGTGTCGGGGGTCGAGAAAGGGCAGGTCCACGGTTATAGTTTATGCCTTATTGCTGGTAAGTAAACGTAAGCCTGCCCATGTGCTTCTCTCGTGCACCTTACTTGTGTCCGATGCTTGTTTTATCGTTCGTCTTATAGCTCGTCGAGATATTTCTCGGCATCCAGTGCCGCCATGCAACCCGAGCCGGCGGAGGTAATCGCCTGGCGATAGGTATGGTCGGCAACATCCCCCGCAGCGAAAACACCGGGTACGCTAGTTGCTGTGGCATTGCCGTTGAGGCCGCCCTGAATGGTAATGTAATTGTTGTGCATGTCTAGCTGCTCGCTAAAAATACCGGTATTGGGAACATGGCCAATGGCGATAAAGACACCCGGCAATTCCACCTCGCGAGTCGAGTCGTCGAGGGTGCTTTTGACGCGAATACCGGTCACACCGGCTTCATCACCTAAGACCTCATCGAGGGTGTGGTTCCACATGATGGTGATATTGCCGTTTTTAGCACGTTCAAGAATTTTGTCTTGCAGGATTTTCTCCGATCGCAGTTGGTCGCGGCGGTGCACCAGCACCACTTCGCTACAGATATTGGCTAAATATAGGGCTTCTTCAACCGCCGTATTGCCGCCGCCAATCACGGCAACTTTTTTGTCGCGATAGAAAAAACCATCGCAGGTGGCGCAGGCGCTGACGCCTTTGCCCATATAAGCTTCTTCTGAGGGCAGGCCCAAGTATTGAGCCGAGGCGCCGGTGGTGATGATCAATGCGTCGCAGGTGTAGTTTGCACTTCCTTGTAAACGGAAGGGCCGTTGCCTTAAATCGACTTCTTCGATATGATCAAAAATCACCTCTGTATCAAAGCGTTCGGCATGTTTCTGCATTCTTGACATTAATTCTGGGCCCTGTAAACCCTCGACATCGCCGGGCCAGTTGTCGACATCGGTAGTGGTAGTCAGCTGTCCTCCGAGCTGCGTGCCAGTGATGACCACAGGGTTGAGGTTTGCCCTGGCCGCATAAACAGCGGCTGTCCAGCCCGCTGGGCCAGAACCGAGAATAATCAAACGATGGTGTTGTGCGTCCGCCATAAAGCCTCGCCAATAAAGAGATGGATGGGAAAGGGCGCTATGATAATGAATCTAGCCTGCGAGGCCAAACAAGTACGCAAAATGGCTGTTTTACACGTAAGATAGGTGTTAGAAAATCTCCTGCTGAAAGACTGTTTGAAACAGTGGCTAGAAGATGACGAGTCAGACGTAAACCTATACTACCGGCGACGAGAAAAACATTGAGCAAAACAGCGTCTAAAAGCAAAACCAACACCCGTGCCACAGAGCAAGAGAAAACATCCCTGCGCAAACGTTTGCTGCGTCAAGAGGGCGCGTTAATCAGCTGGATAGTACTCTGTGCCTATTTGTTGCTCGCCTTCAGTTCCTATTCAAAAGATGACCCGAGCTTTTCGTACACTGGTAGTGCCGAGGGCATTACCAACAACGCAGCTGGCCCCGCTGGCGCCTGGCTGGCTGATATCTTCTTTTCCCTTAGTGGTTACGTTGCCTATCTTTTCCCCTTGTTGCTTGCAGTCAGGGCCTGGAACGTTTTTCAGCAGCGCAAAATAGAAGATACTGGCTTTGATGGTGTGACATTTATATTGCGCCTCATTGGTTTGCTATTGGTGATGATCTCTGCCACTGCGCTGATGGAAATTCACCACGGAGGCCAATCGGCCCTGCCCCACGGCATTGGTGGCATTCTCGGTAGCAGTGTAGGTGAGGCTGCCGCATCCGCTTTTAGTTATCTCGGTAGCACGCTGTTATTGCTGGCGATTTTTCTATTCGGTGTGACCGTTTTTACTGATCTGTCATGGTTGGGACTGGTCGATAGTTGTGGGCGTTTAAGTCTCGGGCTGTATAACAAAGTGCGACCCATGGTGGTTGGGTATTACGACCGTCGGCGCGATAAGCGCAATTCAGAGGCCGCGTCGAAGTCTCGTGAAGAAGTGTTTCTACAGAAACAACAAAAATTAGAACAGCGCAAAGAGCCGGTGATATCAAAGCCTCTTATTGCCCCCGCGCCGAGTAAGCGAGTTGAGGCTGAAAAGCAGGTGCCGCTGTTTAAAGATGTACCCAACGGTTCGCTGCCCCCATTAAATCTCCTCGACAAGGCGTCAGCGAGTAATAGTCTCGGCTTCTCTCATGAGGCTCTGGAGGCGATGTCGCGTTTGCTCGAGCTGAAGCTACAGGACTTCGGGATTGGTGCCGAAGTGGTCGAAGTACTGCCCGGGCCAGTGATTACCCGCTTCGAGGTACAGCCGGCTGCAGGTATTAAAGCCAGTCGTATTAGTGGGCTGTCCAAGGATTTGGCGCGCTCCCTCGCGGTGATTAGCGTTCGCGTGGTTGAAGTGATTCCCGGCAAGTCAGTCATTGGTATCGAGATCCCCAACGAACACCGAGAAATGGTGATGCTCGGCGATGTGCTCGCCTCGCGCGTTTACGATGAGGCCAAGTCGCCGCTGTCCATGGCCCTGGGGCACGACATCTCCGGTGAGCCCGTGATTGCCGATCTGGCGAAAATGCCTCACTTGTTGGTTGCCGGTACGACCGGTTCCGGTAAGTCGGTGGGTATTAATGTGATGTTGGTGAGCTTGCTATTTAAAGCCTCTCCGGAGGAAGTGCGGCTGATTTTGGTTGACCCCAAAATGCTTGAGCTCTCGGTTTACGATGGTATTCCCCACTTGTTGACCCCGGTGATAACCGATATGAACGATGCCGCCAGTGGCTTGCGTTGGTGTGTCGGTGAAATGGAGCGCCGTTATAAATTGATGGCGGCTCTGGGTGTGAGAAACCTGGCCGGTTTTAACCGAAAAATTGAAGAGGCTGAGAAGGCCGGTGAGCCTATTAGCGACCCTCTTTGGCAGCCCGATGAGCAGGCCGCCCTGTTTACCGAGACCGAAACTGAAGCCCCAGCTCTGGAAACGCTACCCTATATTGTCGTGGTGATCGATGAGTTCGCCGACATGATGATGATTGTCGGTAAAAAGGTCGAGCAGTTGATTGCACGTATTGCCCAGAAAGCGCGGGCGGCGGGTATCCACTTGATTCTTGCCACCCAGCGTCCCTCTGTCGATGTCATTACTGGCCTTATTAAAGCCAACGTGCCGACACGCATCGCGTTTCAGGTGTCATCCAAAATTGATTCGCGCACTATTCTCGATCAGGGCGGTGCCGAACAACTACTTGGCCATGGTGACATGCTGTACCTGCCCTCGGGTACCAGTGTACCGACCCGCGTTCACGGTGCCTTTGTTGACGACCACGAGGTTCACAGTGTGGTCGCCGACTGGAAGGCCCGTGGTGAGCCGGAGTATATTGACCAAATTACCGACGAGGCCAGCACGAGTTCAATCCCCGTGCCGGGCTATAGCAGCGACGATGGCGATAGTAGTGATCCCGAAGCTGACCCTCTCTACGATGAAGCTGTCGACTATGTGCTAAGCAGTCGCCGTGCGTCTATTTCGTCGGTGCAGCGCAAGTTACGGGTAGGCTACAACCGGGCGGCTCGTTTGATCGAGGCCATGGAGGCTGCAGGGGTGGTCAGTGGTATGAATACCAACGGTAGTCGTGAAGTACTGGTGCCAGAACGTGCGGGTTAATTTGATGAGTTACTTTTCAATCCCGCGGTTTATATTTTCACTCTGTATCATTCAGGTTTGCTTCTGGCCAGTGACAGGGCTTGCACAAGAGTCCCCAGCGGCGCAATTAAAAGCGCTGTTACAGCCACTCAAAACCTTGCGAGCAGATTTTAATCAGCGAATTTTCTCTGCCGACGGTTATGAAATACAGAATAATCAGGGTGAGATGCACGTTGCCCGGCCCGGTAAATTGCGCTGGATTATCGCCCCGCCCATGGAACAATGGCTGATTAGCGACGGCAATACCTTGTGGCTGTACGACCCCGATCTGGAACAAGTGATTATTCGACCCTTCCAGCAAAGTGTGGCCGATACGCCAGCACTCCTATTTGGCGGTGGAGCCGATCAGCTGGAGGAAAACTACAGCGTCAGTGTTAGTCATGCAGAGGGTGAGTCGTCCTACGTACTTAAGCCACTTGTCTCAGGCGGATTGTACGACCAAATAACCCTAGTATTTACGGGTAAAACGCCGACGCAAATTAGCATTATCGACTCCCTTGCCCAGCGTACCGATATTGTTTTTAGCCATGCCCAGCGCAATACACCCTTAAGTGCTGAGCAAATAGAGTCGCTATTCAACTTTATTCCGCCCCCTGGCGTCGACATACTGCAAAATGACTGAGTCTTTGTTTTCGCAGACCAAATTAGGGGCCGATGGGTCCTATCAACCCTTGGCCGCGCGAATGCGGCCACGCCAGCTCGACGACTTTTTTGGTCAGCAACATCTACTGGCACCCGGTAAACCTCTGCGCGATACGATCGCCGGAGGCAAGCTGCACTCGATGATTTTCTGGGGGCCGCCGGGGGTGGGTAAAACCACATTGGCGCGCTTGATTGCCGAAACCACCGACGCCAGTTTCCAGTCGATTTCAGCCGTACTGTCGGGCGTCAAAGAGATTCGTGCAGCTATACAACAGGCTGAAATGGAAAGGGCGCAGTACGGGCGCAATACGATTTTGTTCGTCGACGAAGTGCATCGTTTCAACAAGTCCCAGCAAGATGCATTTTTACCTTTCGTCGAAAATGGCACTATTGTGCTGGTCGGCGCTACCACTGAAAACCCCTCCTTTGAGTTGAATAACGCACTGCTTTCTCGCTGTCGGGTTTATGTCTTACAAGCCCTCGATGATGAGCAAATTATCGGCGTTATTCAACGTGCACTGCTCGACACCGAGCGCGGCTTTGCTGGCAAACTAGGGATAAGTGACGAGGCCCTGGCGCTGTTGGTGAGCGCTGCCGATGGCGATGCCCGCAAGTCCCTTAACCTGCTCGAAATTGCCAGTGACTTTGTGACAATGGCTGATGAGGGCAAGGAGACGGTCATCGAGCGGGCCCAAGTGGAGCAGGTGATTACCACCGATACGCGACGTTTTGATAAAGGTGGCGAATATTTTTACGATCAGATTTCAGCCCTCCATAAAGCCGTGCGTGGTTCATCCCCTGATGGGGCGCTGTATTGGTTTGCGCGAATGATCGACGGCGGTTGTGATCCGCTTTATATCGCCCGGCGCGTGGTGCGTATGGCCAGTGAAGATATTGGCAATGCCGACCCCCGCGCCCTGCGTATCGCCCTCGATGCCTGGGAGGTGCAGGAGCGCCTCGGTAGCCCTGAAGGAGAACTCGCCATCGCGCAAGCCATCGCTTATATGGCCGCAGCGGCCAAGAGTAATGCCTTGTACAGCGCCTTTAATGCGGTGGTGAAAGATGTGCGTTCCATGCCCAGTCACGACGTGCCCCTACATTTACGTAATGCGCCGACCAAGCTAATGAAAGAGCAAAACTACGGTGCCGAGTACCGCTACGCTCATGATGAGCCGGAAGGCTTTGCCGCAGGTGAAAATTATTTTCCCGAGGCCTTAAAAGATAAGCAGTACTACCAGCCGGTAGAGCGAGGGCTGGAATTGAAAATTGCTGAAAAATTGCGGCACTTACGTCAATTGAATAGAGCGAGCGCCATTCAACGCTACACCGATAAGGATGAGTCACCGTGCAATGGTTAGCCGTCGCCCTCGGTGGTGCGTTGGGTGCCATGGGTCGCTATGGCGTGGGGGCGATACTGTTTCCTGTCGAGGGTACTCGTTTCCCCTTGTCGACATTAGTTGTCAATGTGCTCGGCTCACTACTCATGGGTGTGGCGTATGTTGTTATTGTTGAGAAATCCCTGCTCGGTGGACAGTGGCGCGAGTTGTTGATGATCGGTTTTCTCGGCGCCTTTACCACCTACTCGACTTTCTCCCTCGACGCTCTGGCTTTGTGGCAAAATGGCCACCTCGCGCTGGCTCTGTCTTATGTTGTGGCGACCTTGGTTTTGTGCCTGGGTGGTACCCTCACGGGACTTGCGCTAACACGCCTTATGTAAGCTGTTCGACGTAAATTGTCGATTTAAGCTGTTGATTTAACTTATCGATTCAAATCTGTTGATTTAACTTCAGGAAAACCCCGTCATGCTCGACCCGAAAACCGTCCGTTCTGATCCCGAGCGCGTTGCAAAACAACTCCAAGTCCGTGGCTTTACGCTCGATGTTGCGGCTATAGAAGCCCTTGAAAACCAACGCAAATCGCTACAAATTAATGCCGAGTCGCTACAGGCCGAGCGCAATAGCCGCTCGAAAAACATTGGCAAAGCCAAGGCCGCCGGTGACGATATTGCGCCGTTACTGGCCGAGGTTGAACAGTTAAAAAGCGACCTGGAGGCAGCGGAAAAAAGCCTCCATGAAGTCCAGCAAGAGCTAGAAGTGTTGCTCAGTGGTATCCCTAATATTCCCGATGCCGAAGTGCCCCCCGGTAAAACAGAAGACGATAATGTTGAGATTAATCGCTGGGGCGAAGCCCGTCGCTTTGACTTCCCCATTCAGGATCACGTCGATCTGGGCGATAAGCTCGGCCTGCTCGATTTTGATGTGGCGGCAAAAATTACCGGCTCGCGCTTTGCGGTTATGCACGGCCAGCTGGCGCAATTACACCGGGCCTTAATTCAATTTATGCTCAACACGCACACCGTGGACAATGGCTACAGCGAAGTGAATGTGCCGTTTATCGTTAACAGTGATTCCCTCTACGGCACCGGTCAATTGCCAAAGTTTGAAGAAGACCTGTTTAAGCTACGCGCCGACAATGAGTTTTATTTAATTCCCACGGCAGAAGTCCCGGTGACGAATCTTTATCGCAATGAAATTGTCGATGCCGATAAATTGCCCCTTAAATTTGTCTCGCACACGCCCTGCTTTAGAAGCGAAGCCGGCAGTTACGGTCGAGACACGCGAGGCATGATTCGCCAGCACCAATTTGAAAAAGTTGAGCTGGTGCAATTTGTGCGACCCGAAGAGTCCCAAGAGGCGCTGATGGGGTTGTTGCGCAATGCTGAAGACATACTCGAAAAACTGGGCTTGCCCTATCGCACCGTGATTTTATGTGGCGGCGATATAGGATTCTCTGCAGCGCGCACCTACGACATTGAAGTCTGGTTGCCCTCGCAAGATAAGTACCGTGAAATTTCCTCCTGCAGTAACTTCCGCGATTTTCAGGCGCGCCGCATGAAGAGCCGCTGGCGCAACCCCAAGACCAAAAAGCCCGGATTATTACACACGGTGAATGGTTCAGGCTTGGCGGTAGGGCGCACATTAGTTGCTGTCATGGAAAACTACCAACGCGAAGATGGCCGCATTGACATCCCAGAGGTACTACAACCGCTAATGGGTGGTTTAACCGTTATCGGCTAGGCACGGAGTTTTAACCCATGGATTATTTACCCCTGTTTCACGACATTGCAGCGCGACCCTGTTTAGTGGTTGGCGGCGGTGATATCGCCCTGCGCAAAGTGCGTACCCTGTGCGAGGCCAGCGCCCATATTAGCCTTGTCGCCCCGCACATTTGTCAGGGGCTGCGTGACATGGCGCTGGAATATCCTGCGCTGTTAACGCTGCTGCAGCGCGAATATTACGAAACTGACCTCGACAATGTAGTACTCGCCATTGCCGCCACTAGCGACCAGCCTTTAAATGCGGCAATTTCCGCCGCTGCTAAACAGCGCAATATTCCGGTGAATGTGGTGGATAATCCTGCGCTGTGCAGTGTTATTTTCCCCGCCATAGTCGATCGCTCGCCTATTCAGATAGCCATTACCTCCAGTGGTACTAGCCCGGTTATGACGCGCCTGTTGCGGGGGCGCATTGAAGCGCTTTTGCCCGGTAATACAGGGGCACTGGCAAAACTGGCTGCTCGCTATCGCGATAAAGTAAAAACATTGTTAGCGGGTGAAAGCCAGCGCCGCCGCTTTTGGGAAAATGTGCTCGACGGCAACGTGGCTGAAGCGGTTTATGCGGGCAATCACCAACAGGCCGAACAGCAATTACTGGCCCAGCTGGAAACAATGGCCGCTGATGCCGATGCAGATGCTCAAACCTATGGTGAAGTGTATCTCGTCGGCGCAGGCCCGGGTGATCCCGACCTGCTCACCTTTCGCGCCCTGCGCCTTATGCAGCAGGCCGATGTCGTGTTGCACGACAGGTTAGTGTCACCGCAAGTGTTAGCCATGGTGCGCCGCGATGCCGAGCGCATTTATGTCGGCAAGCGCGCGGGTGATCATGCCGTCGCTCAAACGGATATTAATCGTTTGCTCGTTGATCTCGCAAAACAGGGTAAACGGGTACTGCGTTTGAAGGGTGGTGACCCCTTTATTTTTGGTCGTGGCGGTGAAGAAATTGAACGCCTAGCCGAAGAGGGGGTGAGCTTTCAAGTGGTGCCGGGTATTACGGCGGCTTCGGGTTGTGCCAGTTATGCTGGAATACCCCTTACTCATAGGGACTTTTCCCAGTCGGTGCAATTTATCACCGGGCATAAAAAGGATTATAAACTCGATCTCAACTGGTCGAGCTTAGCGGTGCCCAACCAGACCCTGGTGTTTTATATGAGCCTGGTAAGTCTGGCCGATATTTGTGCTCAACTGGTTCAACACGGCCTAGCTAGCGATACCCCGGCTGCTCTGGTTGAAAAAGGCACCAAGCCTGAACAGCGGGTGGTGATTAGTGATCTCGCTAATCTCGCCAGTAAAGTCGAGAGCCTAAACGTGCGGGCGCCCACCTTATTAATTATTGGCCATGTCGTTAGCCTGCAAAATAAATTGGCGTGGTTTAACACTGAAAATACTGAAACTAACAATCAGGAGCTAAGCAATGAGTGATTACGATGTCGATTTATTTGTCATTGGCGCCGGTTCCGGGGGTGTGCGCACGGCCCGTATGTCTGCCCAATACGGCGCTAAAGTGATTGTCGCCGAAGAACAATATCTCGGCGGCACCTGTGTCAATGTCGGCTGCGTGCCGAAAAAGCTCTTCGTCTATGCCTCCGCCTTTGAAGAAGAATTTCGCACCGCAGCCGGTTTTGGCTGGACAGTCCCACCACAAAGTTTTGACTGGCCGACACTACGCGATAATAAAACCCAAGAAATTGAACGCCTCAACGGTATTTATCGCAACTTATTAAAACAGTCTGGCGTTGAATTGATCGAAGGCCGCGCGCAAATCACCGGCCCCAATAGCGTTGTGGTTAATGGTCGGGAATATAGTGCTGGCAAAATATTGGTGTGCACCGGTGGCCGTCCCTTTGTGCCAGACTTTCCCGGTAATGAGCACGTCATTACATCCGAGCAGGCTTTTTATATCGACACCCTGCCTAAGCGTATGGTGATTGTAGGCGGTGGTTATATTGCGGTGGAGTTCGCCGGTATTTTCCACGGTCTGGGTGTTGAGACCCATTTGTTCTATCGTGGATCTTTGTTTTTAAGGGGGTTTGATGAAGACGTTCGCCAGCACCTCGCCTCTGAAATGGCCAAAAAGGGTGTGCATTTACATTTTGATACGGACATCGAACAAATATCCAAAGACACCAGCAAGCCACAAGACCAATTGACACTGAATTTGGCTGATGGCTCAACAATGAACGTCGATAGCGTGATGTACGCCACCGGCCGCAAAGCCAATATCCAAAACCTGGGCCTTGAAACAACCGCAGTGAGTTGTGATTCACGGGGCGCGATAGAGGTCGATGACTTCTTTCAAACCGCTGAACCCTCGATCTATGCCCTTGGCGATGTCATTGGCCGTGTTGAGTTAACCCCAGTCGCGATTCGTGAAGGCATGGCCTTGTCTGAGAATTTATTTAAAGGCGGATCAACCAAGGTCGACTACGACTTTATTCCCACCGCCGTATTTAGCCAGCCCAATATTGGCACCGTGGGTTTTAGCGAAGCCCAGGCACAACAGAAATATGGGGCGATTAAAGTCTTTGAATCCCGCTTTAAACCAATGAAGCAAACTCTCGGTGGTATTGACGAACAAATTTACATGAAATTAATTGTCGATGCCGAAAGTGACCGCGTCGTTGGCTGCCACATGGTGGGTGAATCTGCCGGTGAAATTATACAAGGTATAGGGGTGGCGATTAAGGCCGGGGCAACCAAGGCCGATTTTGATGCCACCGTGGGTATTCACCCAACAGCAGCTGAGGAGTTTGTCACCATGCGAACAGAGCGTTCGGCTTAAGTTAGTTTGGCGCGAGACGCATGATAGTAAGACCTCGTATGCCCATGTATCGGGACCCCGTATCTACAGCTTGGCATACAGCCTGAATAATAAGCCGCTGAGGGGTTTTAATAAAAAGTTGTACAGCGGTGACGCCAGTCAGGTGATGTAGAGTTTTACACCAGATGACGTAAAACTCTGGTGTAAAGTGTAGGCTTTTTATTCAAGCTGTTGTAGTTGTTAGTATTTTTGCATAAGCGATAGCGTTACCAAATAAAGATATAGATTTAAGTCAGGGGCTTAGCTATGTGTTAATCGTTTAAGTTGCAGAAGTACGTCACTTGACGTGTTTTTTTGCGTCGGGTGACGCAGACTTAGCTGTTATATGACTTAGGGAGTTTGGCTGGATGATTTCAAACATTTCCATGCAAAGCGTTGCGAGTTATAAGTCGCAGGCCGCTTTGCAGACGGACAAGAAGGTCAATCTGATATACGGACTAAACGGTTCGGGGAAGAGCACGCTATCCAATTATCTTTACGACACTAGCGGTAGTGTATACGGCGCGTGCAATCTGGATGTCGCCGACAATGTGTCGTTATATGTTTACAACCAAAAATTTGTCGAAGATCATTTCTACGAAGCAGACAAGTTGCGAGGAATTTTCAGTTTATCGAAAGAAAACAAAGATGTAGAGGAAAAACTTGAAACAGCTCAAACTGAGCTGCTCGCAATTATCGCAGAAAAAGAACAAGAAGAAGATAGCGCAAACAAGCGCCTGACAGCATTGGATGAAGAAAAATCCGATGCCTATGTCGTTACCTGGGAAATCAAAACTCAGTTTACGGGAGGTGACCGAGTACTTGAGGATTTTCTACAAGGCTTGAAAGGAAACAAAGAAACGCTGTACTCGCATTTGTCAAGCGTAACGAAACCAGACACCAAGCCCTCTCAGGATATCGCAAGCCTCAAAAGGAACGTCGAAGCTATAAAGGGAAACGATGCAAAAAACCACGATCTATTGCCATCATTCGAGTTCGATGAAGGAGATGTTGAAACAGATGACATCTTCGGGCGGGCGATCGTCGGAAGCACAAATAGCTCGGTGGCGGTTCTAATTGAAACGCTGAACAATTCTGATTGGGTCAAGGATGGACTTAAATACGTTTCCATACCGCCAGAAGGCTCAACCGCATCATGCCCATTTTGTCAGTCCGAAACTATAACCAACCAACTAGCCCAAGATATCGAGGGGTATTTCGATGCATCATACGAAGAATCTACACGCCGAATCGAAAACTTGGAGATTCGATATCGAGAGGCTGTCAGAAGCCTCAGCACCTTAGAAACCTATAAGTCAAATCCTTTTAGCTCTGCACACGGAGCCGACTTGGCAGAGAATCATGCAGCGCTTGTCGCACTCGTTCAGCGCAACCTAAAAACAATTCAAGAGAAAAAGAATTCTCCCAGCAGCATTCAAAAACTCGGATCTAGCAAGCAGGTTGTGGATGCATTCAATACGGTCATTGCAAAAATTAACAATGACACGGCAGTTCACAATACTAAACTTGATAACCTTGAGGCCGAGTTGCAGTCATTGAAAGGCGAGTTCTGGAGTTTGATGCGCTGGGAATACGATCAAACTATTTCGGCGCTAGCGTCGGTGATCAGAACCTTTGAAGAAGAACAGGCGGAATCAAAGACACGCCTCGATGAGCTCGAGATAAAAGAGAAGGAGAAAAGATCAGAAATCTCACAACTCCAGAAATCTACGGTGAATATTGAGGAGGCCATAGGACACATTAACGAAGGCCTTCTTCAAATTGGAGTATCTGATTTCTCCATTTCAAGGCATGACGATTCGCTTTACAAAATAGTTCGATCCAGCGATTCAGATGCTTCTTTCTTTTCGCTAAGTGAAGGTGAGAAAATGATTATTAGTTTTCTCTATTTCTGCGAGCTCTGCAAAGGAAAGCGGGAAGCTACCGAAGTATCGGGGAAGAAGGTTGCAGTTATAGATGACCCTATATCTAGCCTTTCCCATGTTTTTGTCTTCAATATCGGACGGCTGATAAAAAGTGAGTTCTTTGAATCGAATACTATTGAACAAGTTTTTGTATTGACTCACAGCCTTTATTTTTTCTACGAACTCGCAGATGCAAACCACAATAATCGAAAAGAAACACAGAAGCTCTTCAGGCTGTTTAAGAACGACAGCGGTAGCCAGATCGTGAAAATGAGCTACGAAGAAGTCCAGAATGACTACCATTCGTACTGGTCAATTGTCACTGACCCAGATCAGCCGCCAGCCTTGATTGCCAACTGCATGCGTAACATCGTTGAGTACTTTTTCAACTTTGTTCAGAAGCAAGATTTAAGTAACGTAGTCCAATTTCCAGAATTGCAAGAAAATAGGTTTCAAGCGTTTTGCCGATACATAAACAGAGAATCACACTCCCTCGGCCAAAACGTTTTTGATTTCAAAGAATTTGACTACGAGTCGTTCCGAGATGGCCTAAGGTTAGTGTTTGAAGTAACGGGATACGAAAAGCATTATCAAAAGATGCTTTCGGTCTTTGGGAATGGATAAAAAGTCATATAACAATGCCTTGCAGCCGACCCACTTTTCGCTATTTCCCTTCGGTCATTCGCTACAAGATCAGTCGGCTGAAGGCAGGCGTTAGATAACAAGATGGACTTCACTCCAATCATTCAACAAGTTTATGGAGTACTTTGGTGGCTAATTCCTGTAGCCATGATTACTGCGGTGGTGAAATCGCCATGGTTCAAAGGCGTAGTTGGTGAAACCTTAGTCAAGTTCGCGGCTAAGGTTCGCTTGCCATCTGATGTATATCACCCCGTTCATAATGTCACGCTACCCACATTAGACGGCACTACCCAAATCGACCATATTTTTGTGTCTGCATATGGGATCTTCGTTGTAGAAACGAAGAATATGAAAGGCTGGATATTTGGAACGGAAAAGCAAGCACAGTGGACTCAGAAAATTTTCAAAAAATCCTACCGCTTCCAAAATCCGCTGCGGCAAAACTATAAGCACATCAAAACACTATCTTCCGCTCTGAACCTGGAAGAAGAACATATTCACTCCGTTATAGTATTTGCGGGTGAGAGCACGTTTAAAACCAAGATGCCTCCTAATGTCACTCGTGGTGGTGGTTTCGTTGCGTATATAAAATCTTTCGAAGAAGAGGTTTTGTCGGATATCCAAGTTTATGAAGCCGTTGATAAAATTGAATCTGGTCGCCTGACACCTTCGCGAGTAATAAACCGACAACATGTAGCCAACCTTAAAAGTAGAAGTGATGCTACTAGTGAACAAAAATGTCCAAAATGTGGCAGTGCTATGCTCTTGCGTACTGCAAAGCGAGGTTCCAATACCGGTAATCAGTTTTGGGGCTGCTCAGAATACCCAACTTGTAAAACCATACGCAACGTTTCCTAACAATCGCATGCAGCAGCATGGGGTCAGGTTTTGCAATCCTGCATAATGAAACTCTTGTCTCCCATCGGTTGCAGGTAGTGGAGGGTGCCTATTCTAGGTTCATAGAGATACGCCTGGCGTCTTCTGTTTCGTTTCGGGCATTTACCGTGTTACTCAGCTTTAATAAGTGCTTAGTAGACGATGATCCCGCGAATGTTTTTACCGGCAACCAGGTCGTCCATGCCTTCTTGGAATCAAAGGGGTCATGAATCAAAGGGGTCATGAATCAAAGGGGTCAGAGTAATTGATATTGTTGAATTGAACCCCGTCAGAGCCTGAATGGTTGCACATCCTGCTGAATACTCTTGGCCTAGCTAGCTATCAATACAATGCTCTAGGTAAATCAATAGAGCTGATAACGCCGCACGCTCTCTATTTGGGGCTGGCAAAAACAGCAAAGACCCGGCAAAAGCGCTACAGCGCTCTGTTTGACAAAATAATACCGGACTACACTCTCGAAGAAATACGCCATTCAACTAACCGAGCGTGGGTATTAGGCAATGAACGTTTTAAGAAAAAAATAGAAAAAAATCGGGTAGGCGTGCCTCGCCGCTGGAAGGGGAGGTGACAGGAAATCAGAGGAATATCGGGCAAATAACTGATATCAATTACTCTGACCCTTTTGATACTAGGCCTTATAGCGTTTGCGCCGTGCTCTTGTACCTCGTTGTGCTTGATGGCCGGTAAGTACCATCGGTGACATGGCAGCGATTGCGATCAAGCTCCCGGCACAGGGTGGAATAATGGCGTTTCAAGGTGCGTGCTATCGTACGCACTGAAAGGCATTGCTGGGGCAGGGTTGATAACGTTACTCTTTCTTCATAGGTGAGCTGTCTATAGGACATAAACTTATCCTTCTTCTTGCCAGAATGGGATAAGGCCTATTTTACAGCTCACCTTCTTATATTTTGAATGTGTCGCGGTTAGTTTATGAATTCGGCTTCTCTAACAAGGTGGTAAACGGGACGTCAACTACGCTCTGTTGCCGCTCATGACCACTGGGTTAAATACCTTGAGAAATCGTATGGATTGGAAGTTTAGTCAGCCTAAAAACTATTTAGTGATTTCCCTAAAAGAAATTATTGATCATGGCGAGCCAATTCTTCATGTTACGCATGACTCTGAAGATGGCGCATGGCAATTCATTGGCTGGGAAACACCGAAAGTTGAGAATGCTGTTACTGTATGTCTAGAGCATATTATTGATGCTGATCCATCTATAGCAGAATTATATTCACTTCCACCAGGCTGGCGTGCTTGGAGAGAGAAGAAAGAAGATCCGTGGGTTATAGAAGAGAACCCTTATGATGGCGAGTAAATCAAATGGGTCGAAATCAAAGGGGTCAGAGTAATTTATATTGCCGGCTAGCCTGTTTATGCGGTTTTTAAGCAGCTTAAGGTAAAAACTAAATGGCTCGACTACGAAGGCTCAATTTACCGGGTATCCCTTACTGTGACCCTTTTGATTCCTGTTCAATCGCCTATAACCCTTCAATCTGGTAGTCGTTTAGCGTTAACTTAAGTCTCTGCCCTGTCCCGCTATAACATGAATTTTTAAAAATTATGACTGTCAGTGCCACCCATGTTGCCTAGAGTACTGTCAAGTCCAATGATTTTGTCATTTACAGCGTAGGCCACCCCTGTGTGTCTCAGGTGGATGCTGGTGAATAGATCAAATCTGTATCATCTTCCCGACAAACTGTACGTGGATCATAGTCAAGACTTCCACCGACATTTTCTTCCTGAAAGGCAGGCTCTATACGAATAGTTTGCTCTATTTCGTTGTTAGGCTTTTGGTAACTAGATTAATGATACCTCCGATGCTCCGATGCCATGAATAGCATTGGCGCATGAATGCCGTCCACGCGTGACAACATTAGATCGTCAGTTGTGTGTCGACCTCGTAAGCCATCTTGCAGTGGCCACTGATTTTTTGTCCGCTGGGGGGCATTGGATTCGAAGAATAGTCGACAAATCATTATTCACAGCAATTTGTATCTCTAAGGTCTCCTAATTAGTCACAGCCACCATATTAGGGACCGTGTTTAGCGGTTTCTCAGTTCGAGTGACGATGACGCTAACTTCTTGACTCGCCTTTTCGTGCTCATTCTGGTTGCTCTCTGCATAACTCATAGCAGAGAAAGTCAGACAAAGTGCACGCGAAAAACGCTCTTCTCTATCTCTCCTTTTAGGCTCTTTTTGAGTTTTTGGAGCTGAACAGCATAGTTCGAACGTTCAGAATCATAGAAAGGCAATAATTCTATTGCGAATGATAATCATTATTAATATGATTATCATTATTAATATGATTATCATTATTAATATGATTATCATTATTATTACCGTGAGCGACCTATCACCATTGAGGTCGCTTATTGATGTGGCTAATCCGAGTGCATATTTTTTCAATCTTCATGAAAAGGACAATCTATGATTAATGTAAATCGAAATAATAATACTGACTTGAATACAGCTATCCCATCTGATTGCGAGGATGTAACAGCAGAACTTAGTGAGATTCCTTTTACAGCTGCAGAATTAAGCCATGCTCAACAATTGGCGCACAAACAAACATTAGAGAAAGTTATTCGTCTCTGCGCGTGGGAAAGTTTGCCCCATGAAACTAGGTCGTTCGGGCAGCAGGAGCAAGTAAAAAGTATCGCGATGTGGGTCGCGCGACAGGTCGTATCCTGGACTGTTCAAGGGGATGAATTTGACTTATTTGCTTCGATTCAACTTAACGAACCTTCACTGAGCCAGCTTTCTTCTTGGTTGGAGTTGTGGGAAGTTGAAGGAATAGATCGAGATTCAATCAAACGGTTTTCAGTAGAGCTCGCTAACAGTATCAGAAACGAAGCGATAGCAATTTGTTTCCGCGAACGCTGGAACCAGCAGATACAAAAGGAGATTGGCTCTCAATCTTTCTGGCAAGGGTTGAGGGGTCTAGAGACATTCGTTGAAAATCCTACTCTGTTCTTTGAGCAATGGGGGGCAATCGGTCACCCGATTCACCCAACAATAAAAGCAAAACAAGGCGTATCGGCCATTGATGTGTTTGAAACAGCACCTGAGTTTCGAGGCCGGGCACAGATAAGTATAGCGGCCATCAAACGCGATCAATGTGTCCTAGAAGGTGGGGAACAGGATGAGTATCTCGATATGTTGACGTGTTATTTTCCTGAACTAATAGAACGCTGGCAATTTGCCATGGGAGAAAATGCTCATGAATATCTGCCCTTGCCAGTACATCCCGTACAAATTGAAAGTCGCTGGAATAAGGAGATACACCCGGCGCTGTATTTGCCCGAAGCTGCGCCTAAAATAAACAGCCATGCTTCTTTATCCTATCGCACGGTGTATCCAGAGGGCGGACCAAGTAAACCATTCATAAAATTACCTGTTGCGATGCGTATGACCAGCACACAACGTACTGTTTCACCACGGTCTAGCCAGATGGGTCCACGGGTAAGCAAGTTGCTACTTGAAATAAATGCCCGTGACAATGCGCTCCAACAATCTTTTACACCACTTCCTGAAACGTGGGGTTTGCACTTGGATGCATCAGCAGAGGTGGCAAAACACTTCTCTGTCATTTTTAGAAGCCCATTATCCGAAGTCCTGGATAGCGAGGAAATGGCAATTCCGGTAGCGGCACTTGCCGCGCGAACGCCTGACGAAAAATGTCTTTTTAGCCACATATTAACGGATGACGCCCATGATATAGGGCAGCTAATGCCAAATTTCAGGAGTTATGTGCAGCATTTAATAAACGCAGCGCTAGGCTTGTATTTGAAATATGGCATTACATTGGAAGCGCATCAACAAAACAGTCTCTTGAAGCTTGATTCGCAGGGTCAGATAGCAGGATTTATCATTCGTGATTTTGGCGGTGTACGCATTCACCCAGATAGTCTGTTGAAGAAAGGGCTAAAACTGGCGTTCCATCCCGACCCGCTAATCTTGGCGGAAGACCGCAGTCAATGTCGTCAAAAATTAATACACACCCTCTACATCTGTCATATTGGCGCCTTAGTGTCCGCCCTAAGTTCTGACTATTCAATTCCATCCAGCTGGTTGTGGCGGGTGATAGCTGAAGAAACGAAAAAGGTTTTCAACCAGTGCCGACCGGCTATGGCCCCCCTAGATTATGTCGAAGACTGGCAGGGTTTTTTGCAAGTGCCATGGCAGACGAAAGCGTTTATTCGCATGCGTTTGAAGGACACCAGTGAGGATATTTGGACGCATATAGGTAATCCACTTAAACCTTGGTCATGAATAAAATACAGTGGTATAGCGTAACGGGTATACATGTTTTTGCACTTGGTGTTGTGGAGGGCCTTAACCCCTATTGGCCGGTGTGGTTAGCCCAAAGAATAGAGCCAAATACAAACCTATATTCAGTGTACTTGGCAGCTTTGTACAGTTTGCCCGTTTTGGGTGCAGCTATTAGTACAACCTTTTGGGGGAGATTTACTTGTCACTATAATCCATTCATTAACTGGATACGTAGTTTGTTCGGCCTAGGTGGAAGCTTGATACTGATCGCCTTGGTGCCCTACTTATTACTGGTACTAGTATTGCGTTTTGTCCAAGGATTGGTAGCCAGTGTCTTGCCCGCCTCACAACACTTGGTACTACAGCTTGATTTTGATCAAGGACTTTTTCGTTTGCAGTCAGCAACTGCGATAGCGAGTATTATCGGGCCACTCTGGGTCGGCTGGCTATTAGTCCAGATTACTTTCACACAAACTATGTTCTATACGGGACTTGCACTGATTATCAGTGCAAGTCTTGCGCTTGGGGCTGTTTTATACATTAAGGTGGGAAAGACAAAAGGGCCGACAAGTAAACAGTCAACTTCGATCGAGAGCTATCAATTTAGCGTGGTGCTGTTTAGGACAGCGAGAGATTGGTTTTTATTGTTACAAGTTGCGCGGTGGGTGGTAGTTCCAGTATTAGCTAATTTGTTACTGGATGGATCTGAAACGAATTTTATCTTGGCTTTTGCCTACTGTGCCCTGCCGCTAGGCATTCTTATCGCAAAGCCTTTCTGGCAACGTTGCCGGGCTGAAAAATACGTGAAAAATATACCATTGTGTCTGTTTTTTACAGTGATTTTTACTGCGATGCAGCTATCGACCGAGCATTCCATTGCCATTTTTTTATTACGTTTTTTATCTGGTGTAGCACTGGCGCCTCTAATGCCATGGACGCAACGTGAGTATTTGAAATTTCATCTACAGGCAAATGGTGACGACCGAGCCGATCAAAAGAATAAAGGCAAGGCGGCGCTAATGGGGCATATTCAACGGCAACAACGATTAGGTATGGCTATGGGGCTGATTCTCGGCAGTTTTTGTGCAAGTAACCCTTTGTTGGCTCTATCAATCAGTGCAATTTGCTATCTATACCTTGGGGCAATATTTATTCATCAAAATTATAAAGGACAAAATACGTATGTTTCAGACTAGCTTTGAGAAAATGGACATACAGGCTATAGCTAAAGAATACGGTAGCCCCGTTTATCTCTATGATATCGATTCAATGATAAAACGCTATCATGAAATTGAGTCTTCCTTTAAAAAACTGTATCACTCTGCTGAGGTCGCTGTCTCCTACAAAACCTGTCCATTAATGGGGGTTTTGACTGCGCTGCACAATGAAGGGGCCAAGGCTGAAGTGGTTAGTGAATATGAATTTGATTTAGCACAGCTATTGCAACGGGAGCTGCCAGGTAAGCTAGATATAGTGATCAACGGCCCTTATAAAACTGATCGAGTGATTAAATCTGCTATTTTGCATGGTAACCGCATTCATGTTGATCACATGGAAGAATTTTACCGCATACATAATATTGCAAAAGAGTTAAGAAAAAAAATAGAAATAGGGGTTAGGGTAAGCCTTGGGGGGCATTGGAATCGATTCGGTTTTCCGGCTAATAAAACGTTGTGGTCGATGCTTCGTGAAGTGCAGTCAAGTTGTCCTTGGATTGAAATTAAGGGCATTCATCTTCATATTGGTACGGCTATTCGGTCAAAAGATATCTTTCGGCAAGCTTCGAATGAACTATCTGGTGTTCTCGATAAATGGCCATTTCCGTGGCCACTCAAGTGGCTAGATATAGGAGGTGGTCTGGCTGGAATCAGTCCCAGATGGGAAGAAAAGGCATTGATTCATGCACTCCCTAGTATTGAGCATTATGCGCAAGCATGGCTGCAGCCGCTATCTAATATTCTCAAAGTACATCAGCCGACGATAATTTTAGAACCTGGTCGTACCTTGTTTGAGCCTTTTGGGAGCTTATTGTCCAAGGTAATTACTTGCCGCCACCGCGATACTGAATGTCAGTCATTAGTTGTTGACGCGGGAATTAATGCTTTGCCTACAGCAAGAGTCTATCGGCATCCTATCTATACCGAGCAGCAGGGGGAAATACAAACCGACATCTATGGCCCGCTTTGTTTACAAGCCGATACTTTGGCAAAGGAAAAAAGGTTGCCAAAGCTAAATGCGGGAGACTTTTTGTTGATAAAAGGCATTGGCGCCTATAATCAAAGCCGTTCGGTCCCATTTATTCAACTTCGCCCAGGTGTACTAGGGCTCTTCCGCCAAAAGCTACAGTGGTTGCGTAAACCGGAAACCTTGGGCCACCATTTGAGGCTAGAAGCTTGGCCGAGTGAGAAATATTTTGTCTAGCATCATGCAAATATGTGTAAGTGATTATTTCAAACTATTATTTTATTTAAAATTTTTCTTCAGACTTGATTTTTTAAAGGCTGTATAAATAGCGAATTTTGCCAGCCTATTAAATAAAGAGTGTAGGGTGCCAGTGAGATTATTAGCGACATTGATACTGGCTTAATAAGAAAAACAATTTTTTATGGGCGAGCTTACTCGTATAATTCTAGGGTTTATATAATCGAGATGGAAATCTTGTATCCTTTTATTTATGGCTGGATGGAAAAGTAGATGTGCCTTGCATGCGTTGTTCGTTGAACTATGAACAGGGCCGTAGTGGAGGTCGACCTGTGTTTTTTTGGCTCTGATATTAAGGGTTTAGCGATCATAAACGATTTCTATTTTTCTCATAATTGCTAACAGATTTTATGTATTAATTATATCGGTGTTGTTGGGGGACTAATTTTTTTCTACTTTTTATTTATGGCTGAATTATATTATGTTCACCAATGGTCTGCGGGTATGATGTCTTAGTACGGTCTTTTACCAGTTAATCTGGTTTTCAGGTAATGCCAAGCTGGTAGCTGTGTCAATTGGATTTGTCATATACTGCTTACCAGCGCAGCCCGAGGGCATCGTAGATAATAGAACGAGTCCTCATCGTTAGCGCTACCAGGAAAGGCATTCGCTATGCTGTTATTTTTATCATCGCCTTAAACGTATTTCCTGGATAAAAATACACGTTATGATCCGTTCCTGCTAGCAGGACAGAGTCTTACCCGCGACGGAGCGCAAAAATAATAAAAAAGGAGAGTTCAATGTCTGATTCAAAGAAAGCACAACAATCTTCCGTGAAGCCCTACCCTAAATGGAAGGAAGGTCTTCCCAATAAGCCACAGTTCGGCATTCTATCGAAACTTAATGGCACCTGGGTTAACTGGAAGGGCGGTCCAACCGGGCTACATACTACCCCGATGCCATCGCCCGGCACTTCTTCTGAGACGGTCTTTGGCGTATTTCACTTCAAGTCACAAGAGTACAGAGAACAGCTCAAGTTTACTAAAGTAAACGCACCCGTGCGCAACCGAGCTGGATCTAACGAGCAGTTCAACGCTGCCCTTAAGTATGAAACTGCGATCATCGACAACGATAACGTTCTCCAGCATTTCGAGAACGGGATGTATCTGTGGCTCGGTGACAACCATATGCCGTGGGACCCGCAAAGCCCGTTTCAAAACCCGCCAAACCTCTTTAACCATGCCTCGGATGAGGAGTCAGTGACTACTGATGGCGCTGAGCCGGTGTTGGGTCCGGGGCAAACCGGCCCCCAGTTTGTGCCGCCCCATACGATTTCACGTTCTGGTGTGATTCCTCACGGCACGACCATCCATTTGACCGGCAATGTCGTGGCATCAGAAGAAGGCCGGGCGCCCCATATTGCTGATCTATGGGAACAACAGTACCTCGCTGTGTCGCCAACCATGGGTATCAAGCCAGACAAAGACCTTAACAAAGGATCGCGCGAGAAGCCCAAGTGGACAGAGCTTCCTCGCGAAGAGCAATCTCCTGATGCGGGTCCAAGAGAAAGTGGCTTGAACAGTGGGCGAGCCTATTTCGAGAAGGTGTTCAACTATGATCAATTCGGTGCGAAGTTCCCATATACCGTACAACCGAACTTGAAGTTAATTGATGCCAACGAGGGGGTCGACTTCGCAAATTACGACTTGATCGAATTGGACTCATTCCACGAAACGGGGGTTCAAGGCGCAACCATCAACAATGTGATGATTGAGCGCTATTGTAAGGTCGTGCGTATGCGTTACCGTTTGTGGATAGAGGAGGTCTACGATAAAGAGTGGGAAATGGTCGTAGAACAGCTTCAGTATGAACAGATCGTGGACTTTGAATTTATGTTTGGCTCCAATGGTGGTACGACGCGGTGGCCTCATATCCAAGTGAATACACTACGGCGCGAGAGGGACGTTCCCAAGGCCCTGCGCCTGCCGCCGATTCAGCTCCCGGAAGAAACTGTTGATGAAACAACAGAGGGTCCCGAGCCTATTGTTTGTCCAATGAAGCACACTCGCGCTTGAACTCACGGAAGAGAGGACTATATGACTATTACCTATTTTAATGATCTGGATCCATCACCGTACGTCGATTTTGCAATCGTTGGGGCTGGCATTTCGGGATTGTATTGCGCGTTGCGGTTGAGCCAGACCTATCCTGACAAGAAGATTGCCGTCATTGAGCGCTTGGACAGAACCGGTGGTCGCCTCGATACCGACCTCATAACGGTGCGCCCTGGCGAAGTTGTCCGTGAAGAAGAAGGCGGGATGAGATTTCAGTATTCTATGGTAGAACTAATGTCGCTGATCAAGGAGATGGGGCTTTGCGAGCAGATCGTGCCATTTCCGATGGGCAGCGATATACCCGGGTACGGAGGCAATACCAATCGTTATTTTCTCCGTGGCCGGGCTTTTACAGCGAAGGAAGCCCAGGATGGCGGTAATACGATTTGGGGAGAAATTTACGAACTAAAAGAAAACGAAAAGGGGAAAGGCCCAACGGATATTATCCATGATGTATACACCGCGGTACTGGCTCACAACAATGCCACCAAACCCGTAGATCAGACCCCTGACTATTGGACCGAGTTACGCAATCAATACCACTGGAAAGGCACGCTTCTGCGCGACTGGCAGATGTGGGGTTTGTTACGGGATATGGATTACTCGGAGGAATGCGTGCAGATGCTGTCAGAATCAATCGGCTTTGCCGGGCCGTTCAAGGCACCGATCAATGCGGGTGATGCCTTTCAAATCCTCGCCGACTTTCCGAAGGATCCAAAATATTTCACCTTTGTGAAAGGCTTCAGCACTTTGCCGAACGCCGTACGGGATACGCTGCCAGATGATCGCGTCAGCGTTACACTGAGTACGAATGTGAATTCTATCGAGCGTGACGGGGAGGGTTTCAGGTTGGAGCTCACCAAGGCCCCTGATCGACAAAACGCCAAGCCAAATATTCCCGGAGGCGAGCGCAAAAGTCTTTCGTGCAGTCAGCTCGTTATAGCGACGGCCACCAAGGGGATGGAAGACTTGTATGTGACATCTCCAGCGCTTAATGAAGCCCCGGGTTTGTGGGAGAGTATCCATGCGGCACGGGGTATGAGGCTGATGAAAATAAACCTGTACTTCAGTCAACCGTGGTGGCTTGAACCTGGCGGGTTGGTTAAGCCGCCTGTTCAATTTGGGCCGAATTTCAGCAATTTGCCCTTGAATTCGATTTACCCTTTCTATTCAATTCCTGACAGTGAGACCGGTGTGGAGCAGGTCAACCTGACTGCGGACGAAGAAAAACATTATAGAGCTGCAGCGCTGACAATGTACTGTGATTTCGACAATTCGGTGTTCTGGCAAGGCTTGCAGAATGTGGGCGAACTGTTCTCGTCGCCGTTGCAGGAGAAGCAAAGCAAAGCACCGCAAACCCTCTATCCGGCATCAAAAGCCGTAGTTACCGAGTTAAGGAAACAGCTTGCTCAGCTGTTCTGCACCAAAACTGATTACATACCAGAGCCAATTTTGACCAGCTATCGCCTGTGGGACGGCGACAATGATTTTGAATTTGCCTATCACCAATGGCGGCTTGGCGTGGATGATGTTGCAATACGGGACCATCTCGCTGCGCCCATATCTAATGTCTTCTTTTGTAATGAAGCTATTTCGGACATGCAGGGCTGGGTGAACGGGTCGTTGCGCTCCTGTGACAAAGCGCTCGCCTGCATGGGCGTTAAATCTACCAAGCAGGACAAATGCCCCGAACCAAAGACAACGGAAGTACCCCCGAGTGTTATGCATCTAGGTATATGGGGGGCTTGATCCATGCGGGTCGTCTGCAATCGACGAAGCTATGACTGCGATTCACTCCATCATTCGCATCACTGTAAAAATAGGACATGAGTCGCGTGTCGCGGTTGTACAATGTTTCTTTGGTTAAACCCAAGTTCAGGAGCCAATGGCTTACTATCTCCAGAAAATAGTGTTTAAGTTATTGGTTTTTAAATAAGATAAGTAGCCAGAAAAAAACATTAACGCAGCAAAGGATAGCGCAGCATGTCAATTTCTCGAATACTAAATACTGCCGCTAATTGTTTTTAAACCCAATATGGAGGGCTACTTCTCTACCCTATTTTACCATTGTCATTAATGTGTCGGCAGGCACATAGGCTCTTGTGTTAACAATGTGCTGTAGTTTCTGCGCTGGGACCTCCGTTCCGCTACGCTTCGTCCGCTCCAAAGGTGGGTTTGACTGTGATCACCTAATCCGGTTAGTGATGCTGTAGTAACGCTAAGCGCCTGGGTTTAGGGTGAGTCCATAAAAGTTGAGCTTGTTGTGCACCTCTAGTGCCAAGCCGGAAGGGTTCTGGCAGACCTGTACTTGTCTATCTGTACTTCTTTAATTAAACGGTCCTCATCACGGCGCACGTCCAGCCATTTGCCTATCTTGTTGGCGTGTAATATTACGAGTTTATGTCGTGCTGACTTGAGTTGCTTGAGGGGCTCTCGCGAGGAGAGTGTGCTGTACTTGAAGAAAACATGTACAGCGAAAGTGATGACAGGGATAACATGAGTGAATGGCTGAAGTCATGTGGACAGAGTAGGTTCTCCAGCGTTGGATACCATTGCTGAGTACATTATTGTGGATAATTTAGCTGCCGCAAATTGATCTGGTCCCAGAAGTTTTTGCAAAAATTGAGTGTCAGGAAAGCTTTCCTCAATATGGACTCTTGCTCTCTATGTGATGCGAGAGTGGGGGCAGCTTCGTTCGTACGTGCTGTGAAACAGCTAACCGCTTATTGGGGCGGTTAGCCTTATTTGCTTTGAAAAGGTAGCGTCCCCGTTAACATTCTATTAATGCTGATTGGTAATAAAGCTGCCTTTAAGCCTTTAATTTGTATTCTTATACAATCTTACGATGAGCACTACAGGCTAGTTTAATAAGCCTCCGCGGCGTCGTAACCAGGCCATCCATCCTAGTAGTGCTAGTAATGCCGTTAGAACGCCAGTAATCAGTACCATGGCTTTATAAAGGCCTGATAAACCATAGCTGGAATGAAGTGGATAAAAAGTGTTGAGAATTTTGCGACCAGTTGATGCACCTTTTACGTCATTAATGTTTATTTCACCGTTAGAGATATTAATGGTCATATTCGTCTTGCCATTGACATGCCATTCATCCTCAGCTCGCAGTCGTAACCTTAATACTGGATTGGCACTAGTGGGCAACGACAACATGGTGATCTGACTATGCGGTGCTTGTCGCTGGGCTTTTTTTAACAGTGCGTCGATTTGTGTCAACTTAAGTGCAGGCGTGCTTTCTGTTGAGCTTGGTACCTTCTTTGCTTCGGTTACTACTGATTTGGTTTCAGTAAAAAATCCTAGCGCACTTTGCACGCTCATGCCGGTACCAGTAATCACCGACAACAGTAATAAAGGCAAGGAGATTATTGCCACTGCACGATGTTGTCGCAGTGCAGGTCCGCGCCGTGATGACCAAACCCATAAGTGTCTGATACGAAAACCACCGCGGCCTGGCCACCAGCTGATGAAACCTGCAATCATTAGGATCAAACAGCCAAGGCCCAGCAGCGTCAATAGCACAGAGCCTCCATTATGGAGCAATATTTCAGTATGGAATTCCCCCAGCCAGTATAAAATTGGCAACACCAGCCACTTATCTGCTACGGGCTCACCATTTACATCGTAAAGGAAAATGCTATCGCTGCGAGTGGCGAGCCACCAATAATCCCGGTCCTGAGTGGGCGTTTTTATGTAGTACACATTTTCAATAGAATGATTTTGTAATAGCTGCTGTAAGCCCGTGGATAAGCGATCGACACTGTACTCAGATGCATCCAACGAGGGTGCATTTTCAGCTGTTAGATTGAGTTCGATGATGTTCTCTTTGAACACCAAAATTCCGCCACTTAACGCGATTAGAAAAAAGAGCATACCCAACAGCAGGCCGAGTACTTTATGCCATTGCCGCCAGCGTGCCGTGCTCAATACTCCACACTCCACTTCAGGCCCACTGCGCGACCCTGTGCGCGATAAGCCGTTGCTACGGAGGTCCGTGCATTCTCTTGATTCACTTGTGATGATGCTGGCGAGTAATCTTTATTAAGCAAATTTCGCGCTGATAGGCTTAAAGTGCCCCAATGCTTTTTTTGCAAATTGTAGCTCAGCAGTGCGTCAACGGTGGTGTAGCCGTCGATTGGCGATTCGTAATAATAATAACCGCCAGTGTCTAGTTCATTAAACTCATCTCGATCGCTAACATGTAATACCTGGATGCGTGAGGACAGGGCAGGGCTTATTTGGGTAGATACAAAAGCGGTGAGCTTTTCTGGGGTGATTCGAGTGCCGTTCAAGGGACGATCGGTGTTGCCGACCTCGTCTTCATATTCACCTTTTGAATATGAATAACTACCACCGACTGTCCAGTTTTCGTTGATTGTATAATCGAAGGTCGCCTCCACGCCGTAAATTTCTTCGTCAGCGTAAATCAAAAATTCTAGCGGATAAGTGCCATCGGAAGCTTGTCCATAGTGCGCAGCATCATCGGTGCGTGTTTGGAACAGCGCAAGGCTATAGTTACTACGTTCAGTTTGGCCACGAACACCTATTTCAATGTTATGTGATTTGGTTGCTGGTATGTGTTTTTTCATTCCCGCCACTGAATCTTCAACGGGGCCGCGTAAACGTCGTAGGTCATCTACAGCATAGCCTTCAGAGTATCCACCAAAAAGGTCAATGTTCTCAGTGAGGTAATAGACCATGCCGGCATTGAATGTAGTCTCACTATAATCAAGATCACCGCCGGCAATCCTTTGCCCTGATAACGCGCCCCTCACTGAGAGGTAGCTCGGCACTTCGTAGTTATAGTTTTCGTGACGTACGCCCAGCTGCGCTTCTAATTCGGGTGTTATCTGATACCAGGCTTGAGCAAATGGGGAAGATTGCGTTTTTGTGACATCGCAGATCCAGCAACTGCTGCTATCGCGCTGTTTTTGGGTGGTGTTATCTTGCTCGAAATCGATTCCGTAAATTAATCGGAAACGCTCGTTATCATTTTGATAGACAAATTGTGGTACCAATTTATATTTTTTCGATTCAACCATGGTGGTGGCGTAGTTATACGTGTTATCACCAACGGAGGCTTGTAACGAAAATGTTTGACCCAGCACCTGCTCGCGAGTCCATTTAACGGTAATCGAGCCAATTTCATTGGATGGGTCTTTACCTGTATATGGGCTGCTGGTATCAATTACAGTAAAACCGGTAACTGGGTCAATCATGCGTTCATAGGTCAGGCCATTAGTCATATCGTAGTTATGTAACGTAACGTCTACGGTGTCACGCTCACCACGGTAGCCTAGCTTCAACAAAATATCGTATTGATTGCCGTTGGCATAACCGCCTTGGCCGCTTTGGTCTTCGGGTAGAATATTGCCATCGGCATCGACAAACTTGCCGGTGTCTTTGTAGTTGAAATTAACAACGTAATTCCAGCTACGACCCAGTGGCCCACTAAAACCCTGATTAACACCCCAGCCAAAAGTGTCGCTATTGCCGTCGGGTTGGAAATTTGTCTCTACGGACGACCATGCCTTGGCAGTATCACTAGCTTGACGGGTAACAAAGTTAACCACCCCGCCGGCATAGCCATTACCGTAAAGTGCTGAGCTCCCATGAATAATCTCAACTCTCTCCAGCGCTTCTGGCGCGATGGTCATGAACTCTCTAGATGCATTGCGAATAGGAGTGGTTTGTAACACCCCGTCAATCAATACCACTGTTTTCTTACCGCGGAAGGTTTGACCAAAGTTGGATGCCAGTTGGTTGCTGGGTGAATAGGCAGGGACCAGATTTGCCATCATATCGGCGATATCAGGTGAGATGCTCATCTGCTCCTGTATTTCTTGGTGATCAATTACCTGAGCGGCGCCAGGGATCGATGATAACGGCAACTCTGCACCGGCGATTCCGGTAATCATCACTTCTTCTATTGGTAAATGTGTGTCAGTAGTGGCAAAGCTATGACTGGCGGTCAGCGCGGAGATGGCCGCGACACCGAATAATTGGCTACAACTCATAATGATTCTCTAGATCGACTGTTTGAATGAAGGCTATTTTACATTGATAATGAGAATCATCAACTTAATGATAATCATTCGTATTTGTGTGCATGTCTGGTTGTGCTTCAGGAAAAAAAATTTAGTGGTAGCCGATCAATTAGAGTCGAAATATCGTGTTTGTAGGTGTGGTGTAGATAGTAGATGCCTTGAGGCAGCTACCGAATGTAATACCGTTAAATGCTAGGTCTAGGAAAACATTAAAACACCTAGTAGAGCAGGGTGTGCATAGACTGGTTGAGTCTACAAAATAGGCTGATAGCGATAACTGCACTCACTGACCATAATGCAGTGCAAGCCAAACGAATACTGATACCTCGACTAGCAACTACATGTTGAGCCATCTCTTTGCACTAAGACAGCCTCGCCAATCTTTTGCCATGGGCTTCTGAATGATCTCGGGTCTAGGTGGTCTTCAGCATGCATCTTATTTAGCCGACAATTCTCGTTCTCAAGGCCTTTGAAGCGGACGACCAGCAACTATAAGGAATGCTACCCTTTAATTTCCGTAAGAAGGCTAGCGTCCCGTTGACATCTTTTTTGATGCGACAAAATACCGCACCCATTGATTACCTGTATGGCCGCCCGCTCACTATACTAACGACCTATCAAGTTGAAATGATAGGCCTCATGGTCATGTTATAAATCTAATATTTGACCCGATCGTGTATCAGACGTTTGCTTCATTCGAAGAAATATTAAGCATAGAGCGCTTAAGAAATTTCTCATTACGGAGGGACAAAATAGCTTGAACACATGACTTGGTCTTGAGAGTTACAAGCTCTTATTTAAAGGTGTTTCGTGTTTGTAAAAAGTAAGCTCATCATTTGTTTTACTCTACTAAGCGTTGTAGCAATTTGTCTGCTCACCTATCAGTATGGCAACACTTTTATAGATGCATCCACCACGGTAAAAAATGACCCTGATTTTTTACCACTTGCAGTTGATAAATCGCCACTGGGAGCTAAAAAAATCAACAGTTTTGACACAGCTGTTGATGCAGAGGGTCGTATCCACTTAGCTGTTGATGACGGGGCGTCAAGATATTATCTCTGGTCAGATAACGGGGGGGCGCTTTGGTCTAACCCAGTCATTGTTGCAGATGGTTCTTCGAGCTCGATGCCTGGTAATGATGTTCGTTTTGCGGTTAAGGGTTCACGTCAGATCATTGTCTGGAAAGATAAAGGAGAATTTCCAGGCTGGGGACGGGCACGGCTTGCCGTTTCGCGTGACGCGGGTCTGCACTGGCAACCCGGAAACAGCCTGGTTGACGAAAACATCAGTATCAACCAAGGCTATTTTAGCTTACTGGCAGATCAAGATACCTTCCACCTGTTGTGGTTAGATGACAGAAAGGAGTCAGGTGATGACCAACAGCTGCGACACTCCCAATCCAGTAATGGCCTTAACTGGCACGAAGACACATTGGTCGACAATAGTGTATGTACTTGCTGCTGGCTGTCTGCGAAAAATTTTGAAGGGGAGGTTTTTGCTTTATATAGGGGTACAACACCCCGTGATATGAAAATTGCATCCTATGAAGCAGAAAATAAGGCCTGGAAGATGATGGGCCGAGTCGGAGAATTCGACTGGCAATTTACAGGCTGTCCTCACCAGGGTGGGGCTTTCGCAGTATCAGAACATGACACCACAACCATCTTCCACAGTGTTGTGTTTACAGGACATAGTGAAATGCTGGGATTGCATTATTTGAGCTCTCTAGATCAAGGTGCATCTTGGCAGTACAAACAACCTATTGGCAACATGAGTGCCAGACACGTTGATATCGCAACCGTAGATGGACAAGTATTCATTGCTTGGCAAGAAGTTTTAGAACAGCAACACTATATAAAAATTATGCAAATAAGCCCTAGTGGGGGGCAGAGCTTCATTATGAGAGGAAGGTTGCTGGTTACGCCTATCCTCGAATTGTTGCACATGACAATACCCTGAAATTATTTTGGCTAGAAAAAAACCAGTCAAACCTTCAAAACTTAAAAATGACCACCCTTGCAACAGCTACTGGTGACACAATTTATTCAGGAATAACTTTATGAGCATTTTATCAATTCCATCGCCGCTACTCTGTTGCGGGTGTGTAGGTTTATTGCTGGCATTTAGCCAACCGGCATCTTCTCACTCTATTCTGACCTCAAGCATTCCAGAAAAAGAATCTCAGATAAATCAGTCGATACCAACAGTGACTGTTTGTTTTAATGAGAACATTGGTAATGAACACCGTGCGCTCACTGTCACGAATGCCTCAGGGGAACGTTTTGATAAGGACTCCATCGAGCAATTCAAGATAGACCAACAACTGTGTTTAAAAAAACCGCTGAAGCCGCTAGCACCTGGTAACTACCAAGTGCGCTACCGTACCTTATCGATCGATGGGCACGTTGTATCGGGTAAATATGGCTTTTCTTTTCAAGCGGAGTAGCACAAAAAGTTAAAGTGAGTGGTGTACACCCCGTCGTGAAATATGTCATCGGAAAAGCAACGTTGTGAAAAATAGCATGAATTACTCGGTGCTAGTTAAGCTTTCAGCAATTTCCGTAGCCGTGTTGCTAAGCCTACTAGTTATTGTCTTTAGCCTCGCTTATAGAGTGGACTTTGTGGCATTTGCGACGCACCTGCTTAACGATATGGAAGATAGCTGTATCTATTCAAGCGATTTTTACATTGTGAGTTTTGCAGCCTATTACGACCCTGCTCAGCAGGCATCTCATACAGACTATTTGCAACGCTTTTGTCAGGTTATACCCGATACTGGCCCGCTGATTGTTGTTATCGATTTTATGGATGAAGACGTAAGAGCGATGCCCGTTAAAGTGAAATTTGTCAAACTCAAAGAAAGAAGTAGCCTCAGCGGGAAATATGACTCGATCATTCATGAAACTAATTATGCGAAGCCAGCAACAGGTTTCGTTAAAAATAAAATGCGTTTTTCAAATGCCGGTGACTACGCAGCTTATGTCGAGATAGGAGAAAAAGAATCATTGGATCACGATGTGCTTGTCATTCCGTTCAGGATAAATTCAAGCTAATTGAACTGCAAGGTCATCATCAAAAAAGTTAGTGCTAATGGGCGTCGTTGTATTTGGTCTCGTATCTTAATTTATTAAGGGGCTACTAGCTCCTAATTGCTATGACAAGCTATCATTTGTGATTCGATTGGTGGTAGAAAAATTCGTTGCGATACATATGGCGTGCTCTTGTTATTGGGCTGCCATTTTGAAGGTAATAAAAAAGGCTGCAATTGCAGCCTTTTTTATTACCGTGTTACTAAGCGTTTGATCAGGGCTTAGTAAACGATGATTCCGCGAATGTTTTTACCGGCGACCAGGTCGTCGAAGCCTTCTTTCACTTCGTCTATAGAGTAGGTGCGTGAGCACATACGGTCGAGGTCAAGCTGTCCAGTTTCGTAGAAGCCGAGCAGTTTGGAAAAGTCAACCTTGGCGTTGGTGCTGCCGTAGATGCAACCGCACACTTTTTTGTCAGACAGAGGCATTTCCAGGGCGCTAAATTTGTATTCGTCCTGGGGGCTGCCGGCACCAACCATTACCGTTGTGCCGCCACGGCGAGTTGAGGCGTAAGCTTGTGCGGCAACGGCGGGGAAGCCAATGACTTCAAAGGCATAATCAACACCAATGTCGTTAGTGATCTCCATGATTTGTGCTATGGGGTCCGTGCTGGCGTTGACTGTGTGGGTCGCGCCGAATTCGCGGGCCGCAGCCAGTTTTTCATCGCTCAGGTCAACGGCGATCAGTGGATTGGCACCGGCAATTTTGGCACCCTGCAGGGCAGAGAGACCTACGCCTCCACAACCAAAGATTGCGGCACTGCTACCGGGCTTGACTTTGGCGGTGTTCAGGGCTGCGCCGGCGCCTGTCATTACGCCACAGCCAACCAGAGCCGCCGCTTTGAGGTCGTATTTCTTGTCGATGGGAACGACACACATTGAAGGGCAGACGACTTGCTCGGCCATATTGCCCAGTGCAGCGAATGCGCCGATATGTTCGCCATTAAGTTTCACACGGCTGGTGCCGTCGGGTTGCATACCGCTGAAAATGTCAGTGGCGGTACATAGCCAAGGCTCTTGATGGAGACAGAAGTAACATTCACCACACATGGGGATAAAGGAGGTAATGACGTGATCGCCGACCTTAACGTTGGTGACGCTTTCACCGATTTCTTCGACAACACCCGCGCCTTCGTGGCCAAGAACAATCGGTGTGGGCATAGGCAGCTTGCCGTTAATGACTGACATGTCTGACTGGCAGAGCCCTGTTGCGGCCATTTTGATTCGGACTTCATTGGCTTTTGGGGGATCTAACTCGATTTCCTGGACTGAATATTCATTGGGTGCGGTAAGCACTACAGCTTTGGCTTTCATTGTCGAAACCTCTTAAAGATTATTGTCATCGCGAGGATGAGTGGCTTAAATTCTGTGTCAGCCTATTAATCTACTGAGTAATAGGCAAAAACTTGCCTCGGCTGAATACTCTACCACCGAGTAAAGCAGGGCAGAATTTAGCACACAAAAAGTAATGGATATAGCCCCCGGCTTTCTTATCTGGCGTCTTTGTTGTTGAGGGTATTTAGAGGATTGGGCTGTTGGGGCTATCTTTGTCG
>JBFJYH010000020.1:0-44758 GCA_041622675.1 Porticoccaceae bacterium | reverse complement strand
TCGGCTCTCTGCCGGGCGTGAACAAATGAACGAGCAAATGCAGGCGCTGGCCTTCCTCGCGGGTGCAAATTCAATTTTTTACGGTGAAAAGCTTCTCACCACACCCAACCCTTCTGCCAATAAAGATATGCAATTGTTCGATAAATTAGGCATACAGCCTGAACAACACTGTGTCGCCCACGAACAAGAGGCCGCGGTGGCTGAGCAAATTAACGAAGCGGCCATGGATAAGCATTTTTATAACGCTGCCCGTGCCTAGTCAGTGCCTCAACAAGCCTCGTAGCAAGCAACTCAGTATTTCTACCCTATGGTGAATCCTGACGCCGTACTACAGCTAGAGCTCGATACCCGACAACGCCAGAGCCGTTACCGCCAGCGCAAGCTTCTGCAAAGCCCGCAAGGGGTAGAAGTGTTAGTTGATGGTAAGCGCTGTCTGGGATTTAGCAGTAATGACTATCTCGGGCTGGCGAATCACCCTGCGCTTATTGCCGCTTTCCAGCAGGCCACCAATCGATACGGTGTAGGCAGTGGTGCCTCTCATTTGGTGAGTGGCCACGGTGCAGAACACGAGGCACTTGAAGAAGAACTGGCTGAGTTTACTGGCCGCCCGCGCGCCTTGTTATTTTCTACTGGTTATATGGCCAATGTCGGGGTGATTCGCGCCCTGATGGGCCATGGTGACCTGGTGGTACAGGATAAGCTCAACCATGCCTCGCTGCTCGACGGTGGCTTCCTCTGTCGTGCTCAGTTTGAACGTTATACCCATGGCGATATGACCGCCGCACAAGTATTGCTGGCAGGCACTAGCGCGCAGCGCAAATTACTCGCCACTGATGGTGTCTTTAGTATGGACGGCGACCTGGCTGATTTGCCCGCCCTGGCTGATATGGCCGATCAAAACAATGCCTGGTTGTTAGTCGATGATGCCCACGGTTTTGGTGTGCTGGGGGCTAGTGGCCGGGGCATTTGCGAACACTTTGCGATGGATCTTAACCGTCTGCCGATTTTGGTCGGCACCCTGGGTAAATCCTTCGGTACCTTCGGGGCCTTTGTCGCCGGTAGCGAGGCATTGATCGAAAGTCTTATTCAATTTGCTCGCACTTATATTTACACCACGGCCCTGCCGCCGGCGGTCGCTGCAGCAACACGGGCTGCGCTGACACTTATTGATGGTGAAAGCTGGCGGCGTGAAAAACTTCAACTCTTGATTGCACACTTTCAACAGGGGGCCGCTGAGCGGGGTATTCCTGTTATGGCGTCACCCACACCCATTCAGCCAGTACTTATTGGCGACGATGAAAGTGTTATAAAAATGGGTGAGTACCTACTAAAGGCTGGGTTTTGGACCGGTGCTATTCGTCCACCCACCGTGCCTGAAGGCAGCGCCCGTTTACGCATTACCTTGACCGCCGAGCATGATGTCAAACAGCTTGATGCCCTGCTCGACACCCTTGCGTTGGCCTTTAAAAACATTGGCATTGGTAGCTTGTGAGCCGAGCTTATTTTGTTACCGGTACTGACACCGGTGTCGGTAAAACGGCTATTGCGGTGGGGTTGTTAGACGCCGCGCGAAGGCGAGGTTTAAGCACCGCTGCGGTGAAACCGGTGGCGGCTGGGTGCGAGCTAAGCGGTGACGGCTTGCGCAATGACGATGCGCTGTTTCTACAGCGGGCCAGCACCACGGCCCTGAGCTATGAGCAAATTAACCCCTTTGCCCTGCAGCCGGCCATTGCACCACACTTTGCTGCCGCCCGTGAGAATTTGCAACTCGACGCCAAAAATCTCGCCACGCACTGTCAATTGATCCTTGCGTTACAAGCCGGTTTTACCGTCATTGAAGGTGCTGGTGGCTGGCGCGTACCGTTGAATAGTCGCGAAACCTTTGCCGATATTGCGCAACGACTGAAAGTGCCCGTTATTTTGGTGGTCGACATTAAGCTGGGTTGTTTAAACCACGCACTGCTCAGTGCCGAGGCTATTCGCGCCGATGGCTTGAAATTAGCCGGCTGGGTAGCGAATCAAGCCAGTGGTCGCGATGAGTGTCATGATGAAATGGTCGTTGAGCTTGGACACCGTTTGGCCTGTCCCCTGGTCGGCGATGTTCCTCACTGTTTAGAACAAAGCGAACTCGCTGCTCACCTTGATCTAAATCCGCTGCTAGGCTTGCTGTAAGGGTTTTACAGGCTGTCGGAAGGAAGGCCGCCTGACTAGAAGGTCTAGAGCCTCAAAAGCAAACGTAAGAATCCCATTGGCTCCAGTAACCCCCGCCTTTCCCTAGACCCCCCTGTGCCTGACTCGATGTAACGAGTTTCTACAAACGGCTAGGATTGTGCCAACTCATGGGCGAGGAACTCATCGTAGGTGCCTTTGAAATCGTTCAGTTTGTGGTCTTTGATTTCGATAATACGCGTTGCCAATGATGAGACAAATTCACGGTCGTGACTGACGAAAATTAACGTGCCCTCGTAATGCTCCAATGCCAGGTTCAATGCCTCGATAGCTTCCATATCAAGGTGGTTGGTGGGCTCGTCGAGAATCATCACGTTGTTGTCGGTCATCATTAATTTGCCAAACAAGAGGCGATTTTTCTCTCCACCAGAACACACGCGCACGGCCTTTTTAGAATCCTCAGATGAGAACAACAGGCGACCCAAGGTGGCGCGTACGATTTGGTCGTCGTGGCTGGGTTTGCGCCATTGACTCATCCAGTCGAAGAGGTTGGTGTCACTGTTAAATTGTGCGCTACTGTCCTGGGGGCAGTAACCGAGGGTGGCATTCTCGGCCCATTTAATGGTGCCGTGGTTGGCTTCCAACTCGCCCATTAAACAGCGTAAAAAAGTGGTTTTACCCACGCCGTTTTCGCCAATGACCGCTACACGTGCGCCCGCTTCGAGAATTAAACTACCTTCGCTAAACAGCGTTTCGCCATCAAAACCATGTCCCAGCTTGTCTATGGTGAGAGCCTGACGATGGAGCTTTTTTTCCTGAGCGAAGCGAATATAGGGGCTGACGCGGCTCGATGGTTTGATTTCGTCAAGGTCAATTTTTTCGATCTGCTTGGCCCGTGAAGTGGCCTGTTTAGCTTTGGAAGCATTGGCAGAGAAGCGGCTAACAAATTGTTGTAGCTCAGCGATTTGTGCTTTCTTTTTAGCATTTTGCGACTGCATGCGCTCTTGTACCTGGGTGGCGGCGATCATAAAGTCGTCGTAGTTACCCGGGTAAACACGCAGCTCACCGTAGTCGATGTCGGCCATGTGGGTGCAGACTGAATTTAAGAAATGACGATCGTGAGAAATGATGATCATCGTGCTTTTGCTTTCATTGAGTACATCTTCGAGCCAGCGAATTGTATTGATGTCGAGGTTGTTCGTGGGCTCGTCGAGTAGCAGTATATCGGGGTCGGAAAACAAAGCTTGGGCTAACAGCACCCGCAGTTTCCAACCGGGTGCGACTTCGCTCATGGGCCCAAAGTGCAGGGCTTCCTCGATACCCGCACCCATCAGTAGTTCACCGGCGCGGCTTTCGGCGCTGTAGCCATCGAGTTCGGCAAATTCGATTTCGAGTTCGGCAACTTTCATGCCTTCCTCTTCTGACATTTCGGGCAGGCTGTAGATACGATCACGTTCCTGTTTAATCGCCCACAATTCCTTGTGTCCCATTAGCACGGTGTCGATGACACTGACGTCTTCAAAGGCGAATTGATCCTGATGCAGGGTGCCTATGCGCTCGTTGGGACTGAGTGAAATATTGCCTGTAGTGGGTGCGAGGGCACCATCGAGTATTTTCATAAACGTTGACTTGCCGCAGCCATTGGCTCCAATCAGGCCGTAACGATTGCCGTTTCCGAATTTAACGGAGATGTTTTCAAAAAGGGGTTTGGCACCAAATTGCATGGTGATATTAGCTGCTGAGATCAACGGTTTATTCCTGAAAGCTGGGGAGTAATACTGTGAGTTTTCTGAGGGTGCGTACTATAGGGATTTGTAGCCAGTTCGTCGAGTTCAAGTGGCGACAATTTGCCGACCAGTATAGACAGAGTTCTTTATTTTACTGTAGTTATAAGCTTGATGTTGTTAAAAAAAGGATATGGAGAACAAATGTCCGTTGTACAAAGCGAATAGCTTCACATCCTAGGACGGGGTGGGTTAAAGCGTGAAGGGGTTATGTCTTATGGTTGGGTGTTTGTGCTTGCTGTGATTAGGCCCTTTGGTCGACCTCTTCGTCGCTATCTTGATCGGGGACTTTGATAGGCTCCAGACTAAGCTCCCCTCTACTATCTGCTTTTGGTGCTTTTCCCGTGCCATTAGACGGTGTACCTTGCCCGACGATGCTCGGCGGGTTATTACCGTGCTTGAGCTGGATGTTTAGGCGTAAATTATTGCGAGAATCTGCATTGAGTAGGGCTTCTTGCAGGGTGATTTTACCTGCGTCATAAAGTTCACAGAGCGCCGAGTCAAAGGTCTTCATGCCCTGGTTCTCGGACTTTTCCATCACTTCGCGAATTTCGGTTACTTTACCGCTTTTGATCAGATCGATTACACGGGGCGTGCCGAGTAATACTTCGATGGCCGCGGCACGTTTTTCATCAACGGTGGGCACCAAGCGTTGGGAAATGATGCCACGTAGATTTAACGAAAGGTCGAGATAGAGTTGTTTATGACGTTCTTCAGGGAAGAAGTTAATAATACGCTCAAGTGCCTGGTTGGCGTTGTTGGCGTGTAATGTGGACAGACAGAGGTGGCCTGTTTCTGCAAAGGCTAGGGCGTGCTCCATTGTTTCACGGCTACGAATTTCACCAATAAGAATCACATCAGGGGCCTGGCGGAGGGTATTTTGTAGGGCATCTTCATAACTGTCGGTATCAACGCCAACTTCTCGCTGATTAATAATGCTTTTTTTGTGGGGATGGAGAAATTCCACCGGGTCTTCAATGGTAATGATATGACCTGAGGTATGGGTGTTACGGTAGTCGATGAGTGAGGCTAGCGAGGTGGATTTACCGGAACCTGTGCCGCCAACAAATAAAACCAGGCCGCGCTTTTGTAACACTAGTTTCGGCACGATATCTGGTAATCCTAGATCGCGAAAGTGGGGTATCTCGGTTTTGATGACCCTTACCACCATGGCAATGTCACTGCGCTGTTTGAATATATTGACGCGGAATCGACCGATGCTTTTTTCTGATATGGCCAGGTTCATTTCTGGCTTGTGCTCAAACTCGGCGATTTGAGTGTCGTCCATAATACTGTAGGCGATTTTTTTTATTTCACCTTTGTCGTACGCTTTGTCAGTAATCGCAGTTAATTTGCCGAGTACTTTCATGCTGGGTGGTGCGCCGGTGGAAAAATAAAGATCGGAGCCGTCCTCTTTGACGATGGTGCGCAGTAGATCAAGAAATTCCATGCTTGAAGGCCTTCTTGGCAGGATTGTTATAAAGACAAGGCTAGCAGGTAAGGGGGAGAGGAATAAAGCCTAAGTAATGATAAGTGTGAACTTCTTCGAATAGGAGCACTAAGGACTTGACGGGGCAATAATTGAAGCGGTCTATGTTTGACTGTGGTATTTATAAACCGGTTTTGACGACTACTACTAATTAGTGATCATTTTATTTGGCCGCTATAGCTAAAGCACGATATGCATGGCTCAACGAGGGGGGGAAGTGGAGGAGGCGCGCAATATTATCCGTTATACGACACTATTTTGGGTCTGTCTTTCTTTAGGTGGTTGCTCAAGCTTTTTTTTCTTTCCGGCTAAGCATCACGTACAAACCCCTTCTGCTTACGCCTTACCCTATAAGGATATAAAGCTAGTAGCGGAGGATGGGACGCAATTACACGCTTGGTTCTTACCAGTCAGACAGGATGTTAGGGGCAATGTTTTATTTTTGCATGGTAATGCGGAGAATATTAGCACCCATATGGAAAACATTCGCTGGCTGCCTGAGGCTGGCTACCAAGTTTTATTATTGGATTATCGCGGCTTTGGTCACTCCGGTGGAGTACCGAAACTGCCCGATGTTTTTTTGGATATTCATGCCGCTGTGAATTGGATGCAACACTCTGCCCAGACTGAAGGGCAGCCATTTTTTATTCTTGGGCAAAGTATTGGTGCCAGTTTAATGCTGCATCAGGCCTCAAAATATATTGAGTATCCTCTGTTTTGTGGTCTTATTAGCGATGCTGCCTTCTCTCGTTATCGTCATATTGCCGGGCATATAGCTCGTCAATCCTGGATTACCTGGCTCTTCCACTTCCCCGTATTTTGGCGGGGATTCGAACACTATGATCCTGTTGATGGGGTGGCAAAGCTAGCTGAAACCCCGATACTCTTTTTTCATAGCAAAGAGGATGAGATCGTTCCATTCTCGAATCTCGATCTGTTAGTGAAACGTCACTCGGGCTATCATCAACGGGTTGTAACTAGTGGCCCGCATACGGCAACGTTTATGAGCGCATTTAATCGTCAGGTACTACTTGATTTTTTTAGTCAACAGGATTGCTCTTTTTGATGCGTATCATCAGCGCGTATCTGACTGGCCTTAGACTTAGATAAGTTTTGGATGTGCAACAGAGCGTTGTGCCCCGATAACCCTGTTTACTGAGAGCTAGCAGGGAGTTTAGCTAGAGCGTCTTGCAATGCGGCGTACGCTTTGTTCATCCAAACTTTGGTTCTTTGACGTTCCATCAGGGATAGATGGGGTGTGTTAGTGCCGCGTATATTTTGCGCGCCCCAGAAACTGAAACTGAGCTTGTCTATTTTGTTCATGGTTGCTGGGTGTAAAGCTGGCAGTTGTGTTGCGATGACGCCGCTTCCCAGATTGGTGGTTAGCCGGTCAATAGCTTCGAAATTGCTGCCGCGCCCGAGGTTTTTTACGACGATACAGTGTAGCTTGCCATGGTATTTGTCGAGAAATCGGTTCAGCAAGTCAGCGGAGTCAGTTCCGTCGTCAAGCATGTACCAATAGGCTAAAGGTATTTCCATTTCCTGGCAGAGCTCCAGCACGCCGCTCTCTTCGAGCCAACGATCCAAGAAGCGTTCACTTTGGGCCGGTAGATCGAGGAGGATATTAATATCATCTTCAACCGCAGCTTCGATAATGGAGTCACTACTCTCGAACTCGTCCAGCTGCACGGCTTGAGTAAACTCTCCGTAGAAGCGGCTCAATGTCGCGTGAGATTGGTCTGCATCAAGACCCAAGTACTTTTGGCCTTCGTCGAGGAAATACTGAGAGAGGAGCCTTGCGCAGACAGACTTTCCAACGCCGCCTTTTTCACCACCGATAACATGAATAGTGCTCATTCTATAATTGCCCTCTGATGAATGCTCAATTGCGTTACAAAATAGTGGGTTAAATGTCGTTCTATGACACGCCGTCATGGGCCAGCTATCCAAACGGGTGTTGAAAGGCCATTGTAGGCGACATTAGCGATCAGTTTCCTCTACTTTTCAAACGCAATTTGTGCAATAAGCTGTGCTTTCGACGCACCTGAAAGAGCTGTTATCAGTAAACTGTGCGTTACTAAAGAGCTGTTATCAGTAAACTGTGCGTTACTAGAGTGCCATGATGTTTGCCTTTTGCTCCTCGAGCCTTGAGAGGGCACTTTCAGCTTCGTTAAGTTTTTGTCGCTCCTTGGCCACCACGTCATCTGGGGCGTTGGCAACAAATTTTTCGTTAGACAGCTTGCCGTTTAAACGCCCTAGCTCTTTATTCAATTTGGCAAGTTCTTTGTCGAGGCGGGCCAGCTCTGCGTCTTTGTCGATGACGCCGGCCATGGGTACGAGAATTTCCATGTCCCCAACCAGGGCTGTTGCCGAGGGTGGTACTGGTGCGTTGGCATCGAGCCATTGGGCCGATTCAAGATTGGCCAGTTTGGTGAGGTATTGTGCGTTTTCGGCGAGGCGGCGCTGGTCTTCAGGGCCTCCATTCTTAAACAGCAAAGGCAATAATTTACCGGGGGAGATGTTTATTTCACCGCGAATATTGCGTACGCCCATAATGATTTGCTTGATCCACTCAATATCGGCGTCAGCCGTGGCATCACGTTGGCTGTCATCGGGCGTGGGGAAGGCTTGGGTCATAATGGTTTCACCCTGCTTACCTGCCAGAGCGTGAATTTTTTGCCAAACTTCTTCCGTAATAAAGGGCATCAACGGGTGGGCCAGACGCATAATGCTTTCCAGCACCCGAATCAGCGTGCGGCGAGTACCTTTTTTCAGGGCTGCGGAGGCCTTGTCGTCCCACAAAATAGGTTTGGATAACTCTAAATACCAGTCGCAGTATTCCGACCAGACAAAGTCATAAAGTGCCTGTGAGGCGAGGTCAAAGCGGAAGTTTTCAATGCCATCGCTCACGTGCTGCTCAGCATCTTGCAGGCGGCTGATAATCCAGCGATCGGCGATGGAGAGCTGGTAGTCGTCACTGCCGTCCTGCCCACAGTCGTGTTCTTCGGTGTTCATCAGCACGTAGCGTGTGGCGTTCCAAATTTTATTACAGAAGTTGCGATAGCCCTCGATACGGCCAATGTCGAATTTAATGTCGCGCCCGGTCGATGCCAGCGAGTAGAAGGTATAGCGCAGGGCATCAGTGCCGTAGGCCGACAAGCCATCGGGGAATTCCTTGCGGGTTTGCTTGGCAATTTTCTCACGCATTTGTGGTTGCATCATACCGGTGGTGCGCTTGGTCACCAGGGGTTCTAATTCGATGCCGTCAATCAGGTCGATGGGGTCGAGAACATTTCCCTTGGATTTGGACATTTTCTGCCCCTGACCGTCGCGGACTAAGCCGTGAACATACACCGTTTTAAAGGGCACCTCGTCCATAAAGTAGAGGGTGAGCATAATCATGCGCGCCACCCAGAAGAAGATAATGTCAAAGCCGGTGACCAGCACGTCGGTGCCGTGGAAGGTTTTTAATTCATCGGTATTTTGTGGCCAGCCGAGGGTGCCGAAAGTCCATAGCCCCGAAGAGAACCAAGTGTCGAGCACGTCGTCGTCCTGGCGCAGATTAATTTCATCGCCGAGCTGGTGCTTGGCGCGGACATCAGCCTCGCTACGTCCAACATAGATATTGCCGGCGTCGTCATACCAAGCGGGGATTCGGTGGCCCCACCACAGTTGGCGGCTGATGCACCAGTCTTGGATGTCGCGCATCCACGAAAAATACATATTCTCGTATTGTTTGGGGACGAATTGAATTGCTTGTTGCTCGACGGCGTCGATGGCTTTTTCAGCCAGAGGTTTGGCGCTGACATACCATTGATCGGTGAGCCAGGGTTCGATAACCACGCCGGAGCGATCACCGCGAGGGATCTTCAAGGTGTGAGCGTCGATTTTTTCCAGTAAACCGAGTTCATCAAGGTCGGCGACGACGACGTCACGCGCCGCAAAGCGATCCATGCGCTGGTATTTTTCGGGCACATTGGTGTTGAGGTTGGCATCGCGATCCAAAATATTAATCATTGCTAGTTGATGGCGCTGGCCAATGTCGTAGTCATTAAAATCGTGGGCGGGGGTAATTTTTACACAACCCGAACCAAAGTCCCTATCGACATAGTCATCGGCAATAATCGGTATTTCTCGTCCGCTGAGGGGCAGGGTGATGGTTTTGCCAACAAAGGCTTGGTAGCGTTCGTCGTCGGGGTGTACGGCGACGGCAGTGTCGCCGAGCATGGTTTCAGGGCGGGTGGTGGCGACCACCAAGTGGCCTGAACCGTCAGTTAGGGGGTAGCGAAAGTGCCACAGGTGGCCTTGTTCTTCTTCCGAAATGACTTCGAGGTCAGAAATGGCGGTGTGTAGTTTCGGATCCCAGTTAACGAGACGTTGGCCGCGATAAATCAGGCCGTCGTCGTAAAGGCGGATAAAAGCTTCCTGCACCGCGTCGTAGAAACCATCGTCCATGGTGAAGCGTTCGCGAGACCAGTCGGGCGAGGCGCCAAGGCGACGCAGCTGCTGGGTAATATTGCCGCCCGATTCTGCTTTCCACTCCCAAACTTTGTCGATAAATTTATCGCGCCCAAGATCGTGACGACTAATGCCGTCGGCTTCAAGCTGGCGTTCAACCACCATTTGTGTGGCGATACCGGCGTGGTCGGTACCCACTTGCCACAGGGTGTTGTCGCCCTTCATGCGGTGGTAGCGCACAAGGCCGTCCATAATGGCCTCTTGGAAACCGTGACCCATGTGTAAATTGCCGGTGACATTGGGCGGCGGAATCATAATGCAAAAGGGGTCGCCGCTACCGGAGGGCTTAAAGTGTCCACTCTCCTCCCAGATTTTGTACCAATGACTTTCGATAGTTTGGGGATGGTAGGTTTTTTCCATGATGGCTGTGCGTACCTGCGTTAAAGAGTTGGCTGGAAGAGATTTCTGTGGGTGCTGGATTATACGGGGCGATTGGGCGTTACTCTATAGGCGAGAATAGAGACCGCGACTATAAAAGCACAGGTGCGCCTTTGAGGTTTTCGACTTTGCTAAAGCCCAGTGGGTAGCCCATGTGCTTGTAGTGGGCAAAGCGCTCACGTTTTGCCTGCAGTTGGGCTTCATCGCCGTAAATGAGTTCGGCGAGATGTTCGAAACGACTGAACCAGTTGGGTGTGTCGCTATCGAGGTTGATCATCATATCGTGGTAATTACCGGGCTCGTCACCACTGCAAAGATAAATGGGAGCCTGGTCGTCAGCGTTTGTGCTGTGGGCGAGAAAACTGCTGGGGATATGTTGCCAGAGATTCTGTTTCAGGCTTTGAAAAAGGACTTTATCACGGCAGTAGACGAGTACAGTGTGCTGTTTTTTGCCGGCCTCATTGGCCAGTTCGCACACTAATTGCAGGGCGCGGATGACAGTTTCTGCGCCATCGCCCTGCAATTGGTGGAAATGTATTTTTGTCATAACTACTAAAGTGTTATTAGCGGGCTGATAGCAGGTGATTAATCTACTTTGCCAGAGGCGCGATTGCGTAAATACTCCATTAACAAAGGCACGGGGCGACCAGTCGCCCCTTTGGGGCCAGCCGATAACCACGCCGTGCCGGCAATGTCGAGGTGGGCCCAGCGATAGTCTTTCGTGAAGCGTGAGAGAAAGCAGGCGGCGGTAATACTTCCACCACCGGCGCCACCGATATTGCCCATATCGGCAAAATTGCTTTTCAGTTGTTGATTGTATTCATCCCAAAGGGGCATTTGCCAGGCGCGGTCGCCAGAGGCTTGACCCGCGTCGAGCAAATTTTGTGCGAGCTCATCGTCGTTGCTGTACAGGCCCGAGGCATGAGAGCCGAGCGCGACAATGCAGGCGCCAGTGAGGGTGGCGATATCTATCACTGTATCGGGTTTGTAACGCGCCACATAGGTGAGGGCGTCGCAGAGTATCAAGCGGCCCTCGGCGTCGGTGTTGAGTACTTCAATGGTTTGTCCCGACATAGACGTGACGACGTCGCCGGGTTTCGTCGCTTTACCACTGGGCATATTTTCGACGGCGGGAATGACACCGATCACATTGATGGGCAGGGCGGCATCGGCAAGGGCTTCCATTACCCCGAGTACGCTGGCAGCACCGCACATGTCGTATTTCATTTCATCCATCTTGGCGCCAGGTTTAAGGCTGATGCCGCCGGAATCGAAGGTCACGCCCTTGCCGACTAATACAATGGGTTTAGCGCCTTTTTTACCCCCTTTGTAATCGAGGGCAATTAAGTGGGCTGGTTCTTCAGTGCCGGCGGTGACCGATAGCAGTGAGCCCATGCCAAGTTCGGCCATTTGCTTTTCAGACAACACTTCGCAGCTCATACTTTTATGCTTGCGGGCGAGCGCGCGGCTGTATTTTGCTAGATAGCTGGGTGTGCAGGTGTTTGCCGCTAAATCACCTAACAGACGTGTCTGGTTAACGCCGATGGCAACAGAATGGCCGTAAGAGAGCCCGTCCTGTGCTGCACTTTGGTTTTTTTTATCACTGCAAAGCAGGGTGACTTTTTTTAGTTTGCGTTTGCTGGTGGGTAGGGGTTTACCTCCGTTAAAGCTATAACTGGCTTCGACAAATTGTTGGGCCAATTGCTGGGCCGCCCAGCGTGTATCCTGAGTGCTGAGCTCGACTTCAGCCAGAGTCGTTGCCACAGAGGCAATGGCATCCCCTTTCGTTTTTTTAGCGACCATGCGGGCAATTTTTAAAAAATCCTTGCTTGACACGGCGCCCGCACCAATGCCAACTAGTAACAGGCGTTTGGCATTTATGCCGCTGGGCTCGTGTAACATCAAGGTCGATGCACACTTGCCACTAATATCCTTGTCTTTTAGTCTGCGGCTGATGACTCCGTCGGTGGCTTTGTTGATGGCGGCGCTTGTGGCGCTGAGCTCTTTGTCAGAGGGGACGGTGACAACCAGACAATCGGTTTTCAGTGTGAGAGGATTGGTGGAACGTGCAACAATTTCCATAGTGTCTCCCGAGACAACGTTGGCCAAATATTGGATAATTCTTTACGGGAGCTAGTGTATGCCATGGCTCTGTTGAGACCAAACGCCCCGGGCTCAAAATACAGTTTTTTTTAACGAACCACTTAACCCGATGAGGTTGTGCCACTCTCTGTGATTATTTTTCGCTATATAGCCCGAGATTTACTCGGTACAACGGCTGCCGTTTGCGCAGTGCTGATGCTGGTTATTATCAGCGGACGCTTTGTGAAGTATCTCGCGGAGGCTGCGGCTGGCATGCTCGATGCAAATATTCTTTTTGCGGTGATTGGCTATCGTCTACCCGGTTTTCTCGAATTGATTTTACCCTTGGCCTTTTTTCTCGGTATTTTACTGGTTTACGGACGGCTCTATGTCGACAGTGAAATGACGGTGCTCTACGCCTGCGGCATGAGCCCAGGCAAACTGATTATCTACACCATGTTGATCGCAATATTCGTGGCGGGTGTAGTGGCGTGGCTGAGTTTTTCGGTTAGCCCTAGTGGACTCGCCAAGGCAGAAGCTTTACTGAGTGCACAGAAGTCTCGGGGTGAGTTTGAGTCTCTTGAAGAGGGCAAATTTTATCCCCTGCGTGGTGGTCGCGGTGTGACTTACACTGAGTCAATAGCGGACGACGGCACTATGCGCGAAGTATTTGTATCACAATCCAGTATTGATAGTAATGGTGTGCGTCAGGTCGTTGTCTTGGCTGAAAGAGGTCGCCCGGAACGTGCAGAGGAAAATGGTGAGCGCTACCTAGTACTTAAAAATGGTTATCGCATTGAGGGCACACCAGGGCGAGCCGATTTTCAAATCACATCCTTTGAGGAGTACGGGCAGCGTCTTGAAAAAAATACTACAGTCCGTCGCCACCGCGAAAAGGCGGCAATAATGTCGACCGCTGCGTTGAGGGCGTCGGGTCGCCCTGAGCATATTGCCGCTTTGCAATGGCGCTATTCGGTACCCATTTTGGTGCTGGTTGTATCGCTGATGGCTGTGCCCTTGAGCAGGACTAATCCGCGACAGGGTCGGTTCGTTAAAGTTTTCCCCGCCGTATTACTTTATATCTTTTATTTGGTCGCCCTAAACGCTGCCCGAGGTGCACTGGAAGATGGAGAGCTTTCAGCAGCCTTGGGGTTGTGGTGGGTGCATGGGGTATTTGTAGTGATTGCCACAAGCCTTTTGCTTTGGGATGGCGGCTGGCGGAGCAAGCGTAGGCAGTCTTCTGTTACGACGCCAGCGGGGAGAGGACAATGAGTTACTTATCCCGCTATGTCATGCGCTTTGTTTTTGGCGCCATTATTCTGGTACTACTCGTGTTGCTCAGTATCGATGTGATTGCCGCCGTCGTTGACGGTCTGGGCGATGTGCGCAATGACTATCAGTTTGTCGATGTCCTCTACAATGTTTGGTTAACCTTGCCGGCACGCATCTATCGCAATATTGCCTTTGCTTCATTAATTGGTTGTTTGATTGGCCTCGGTATATTGGCGGGTAATAGCGAACTCGTCATTATGCGCGCCGCAGGTGTGTCTCTACTGCGCATAACCGGTTTTGTGCTGCGCCCCGTTTTATTGGTAATCGTCGCTGGCGTGCTGTTGGGAGAGTTTGTCGTGCCTTATACCGACCAGCTGGCGGAAAGTCGTCGCATGTTATTGCGCGGTGAGCGGGAAGCCCTATCCGCTACTAGTGGCGTTTGGAACCGTGAAGGCAATGAGTTTGTTCACTTTAACGGCGTGTATCCCAATGGTAAATTGTTTGGTGTCACCCGCTACCGTTTTGGTGAAGAACGCGAGATCGAAGAAGTCAGCTTTGCCTCACGGGCGACTTTTTTTAAGGATCACTGGCTTGAAGAAGAGGGGGTGGTAAGCCATTTTGAAGAGGGGCGTATACAAACTAGCGAGTTCTTAACCCGCCGTTGGGAGACCCCTCTATCACCGGATTTGCTCACGCTGATGGTGATGCCGGCAGATTCATTATCAATGAGTAGTTTGTATGACTATGCCCAATACCTCGATGAACAAGAGCAAAAGTCATCGAAATACTGGTTGGCTTTTTGGAGTAAGGCTTTACAACCGCTTTCTGTACTTAGCCTAGTGCTAATTGCCACCTCTTTTGTGTTTGGTCCGCTGCGAGATGCCACCATGGGTTTCAAAATCTTTGCCGGGGTGATTGCCGGTATAGCTTTTCAAACCAGTCAGCAATTACTTGGCCCCTCCAGTGTGGTGTTTGGGTTCTCGCCATTTTGGGCGGTGTTTATTCCTGCACTGGTGTGCATTGGCATTGGCTTGGCTTTGTTGCGACGGGCGGCTTAGCCCGGCGACGTTTCTTTATTCCTAGTCTCGATCGCTTCTCTATTGAGTTGTCTGCGCGTCTTTGTTTTGGGTAACACCACGACTCGAGTCTGGCTCCAAATATCGTGTAGGCAGTGGCCTTCACGATTAAAAAAGCAATATAAATAAGATAGCCCGGCACAGAATAGAGCCGGTGGGGCTAGCAGACAGCGCACCCAGCATTGTCGCCAGCTGGCAAAAGCACTGGTGCCGGGAACCGATTCATCTAGCTGCTCGAGACAAATATGCCAGGTTTTCATACCGAGCGTTTGGCCACTACGCCGCCAGCACCAGCTGTAAAACAGTGCCAGACAAAACCACCAGCCAAAGAGGAATAGATAGCGCAGGGGGCCCTTGTATTCGAGTCGTGTTGTCTCTTGCCCCTCGGTTAATAGCAGTGTGGCTGCGTCGCCATGGGTGAAGACCTGAATCAAAAAAAAGAGAGTTGCATAGGCGATGCTGATGGCCGCCAGTAAGAACAGGTCGTAGACCAATGCGGCGATGCGTCGAACGGGTCTAGCAATAGGTAGTGCCTGAGGACTTGAATCTCGGATGGTTTCAACAGGACCGCTCTGGTCTTTTATAGGGTTGGTGCAATCTGATTTGTGGGGGGTGGCTGACAAGTATGGCTCCGTGTGGTGACTGTAGCAAAGACGATGATATGAGCATAGTTGGAGCTTTGATTATAGGAGCTTTGTAAACATTGTGCATTGACCTGTCTTGAGGGCAGCTTGCTAAGTTGGCTTATGCTGTAATAATGGTGTTAATTAATACGACTAATTTGTGCTTGGGGAGAAGGTTTTTTGGCGACAATTAATATACAACGCTCACACCAGCTGCCGCTGGATGAAGTTAAGCAAAAAGCTGAACAGTTGGCACAGAATTTAATTAAGCGTATTGGTGGTAAATACCGTTGGCAGGGGGATACGGTGCACTATACGTATAGTGGGGTGAAGGCGCGTATTGACTGTGAAAAGAGTGATGTTCTCATCGATATAAAGCTCAGTTTTGTTGCTTCTATCTTTCGAAACACCATCGAGGAAGAGGTGCGAGAAACACTGGATAAACATTTGGTTTGATGCGTTTATCTTTATTACCCTAGGCCGCGAATAAAGCTGTGGTCTAGCTGTTTGATATCAGGCCGGCCCGATAAAATCATGTCCCGCTCGATTTCATTTTTCAGTAGAGCTAATACTCGGTCAACGCCAGCCTGTCCGCCTGCCGCAAGCCCGTAGAGGTAGGGTCTACCTATCATGCAGGCATCGGCACCCATGGCCAGCGCTTTCAGGACATGGCTGCCGCGCCGCACACCACCGTCGAGAATGATTTCTAGTTTATCGCCCATGGCGTCGGCAATTTCAGCAATGAGATCAATGGGTGCTGCCACGGTGTCGAGCTGGCGACCACCGTGGTTGGATATAATGATCGCACTGACGCCGATGTCAGCCGCACGGCGGGCATCTTCCACAGAGAGAATGCCTTTAATCGCAAAGGGGCCTTGCCAGCGGGTGGCGACTTTCTCGGCGTAGGCCCAATTAAGGGCGCGATCAAATTGTCCATTGATGTACTTGCCTAGGGAGCTGACCTGAGAGCTTCCCTCGGCAATGTGATGGCTGAGATTGGCCATTTCTAGTGCCGGCGTCGTTAAATAGTGATAACACCAGGCCGGATGCAGGGCGAAACTGGCGAGGCTTTGCAGGGTTAACCGCGGGGGTATGGTCATCCCGGTGCGTAAGTCGCGCTCACGATTACCCTGTACTACGGTGTCGACCGTCAGGCACAGAGCGTCATATTTGGCCGCGTGACAGCGGTCGATCAACTCCTCATTGATCGCGTTGTCGCGCAGTGCGTAGAGTTGGAACATCTTTGGGCCGGCGGTTGCTGCGGCGACATCTTCAATCGTCGTGGTGGCTACCGTCGACAGTGAATACATCGTGCCGGATTGTGCTGCAGCGCGAGCTACTGCGCGCTCTCCTTGGTGGTGGAAAAAACGGGTCATACCCGTGGGCGACATTAGCACCGGCCAGTCGAGTTCACAGCCCAGTACCTTGGTTTTCATGTTGATGGTGGTGACATCTTCAAGGCAGCGGGGCACTAGTTGGTAAGCATTAAACGCCTGGGTGTTATTTACGCGAGTGAGTTCATCGTCAGCACCGCCGTCAATGTAGTGAAATAGCGGCGCCGGTAATTTACGTTTGGCTTGTAGACGAAAATCGTCGAGATTAAAACAACGTTTAATGGTCAGTGGGCTTAGGGATAGTGACATGCACTTATTCTAGCGGAAAGATTTAAGAACTATCTATTAGAAACTTAGGTTTTGCAAAAACGAATAAACCCACATACAGGCGTGGGTTTATTCGTTTTGAAGGCGAGTGCTTATGCGGCTCTTTCTGCAGCGATCTTGGCCGAGCTTTTGCCACGACCGCTACGCAACAGCTCGCCAGGGGTGGCACCAGTGCATTCACCGTTGTCAAAGGTTACTTCACCATTGACGATAATGGCCTGATAGCCTTCGGCGCGTTTTATACGGCGCCATTCGCCAGCAGGTAAGTCATGGACGATCTCACCAATCCACTCGTCACCATCCCCGAGGGCATTGATGTCGTAAACTACGACGTCAGCAGCCCAGCCTTCACGCAGTACGCCGCGCTCTTTTAAACCTGCCGCCTGAGCGGGCAGGGCGGCGAGACGGTAATGAGCTTCTTCCAGGGTGATTTTTTCTTCGTCGCGCACCAGCCATTTGAGAAAATCAGTGGTATAAGCACCGCCGGTGAAAAACTTGGTGTGGGCGCCGCCATCGGAAACGCCGGGAATGGTGTAGCTGTTGTCATTGATGATCTCGGCCATAAAGTCGGCGTTAAAGCCGCGGTCTGGGCCAAGAAAGTGGACATTGAGATCGCCCTCGAGAGATAAGTCGAGCATCACATGTATGGGGTGCTTACCCTCTTCCTCACCGATCTGGGCGAGGGTTTTACCGACGTATTTTTCCAGTGATTGAGTGCCGTGGACATCCTGAACTTGCAACTGTGGCACTGCTCCGCCAACACCGGCTTGTATGACCTGTAAGCGTCGGTCGGCCTCTTCGGTTTCGGCGATGATGGCCTCGCGTAGTTCAGGGTCTTGGAGTTTTTGGAGTTTTTCTTCTTTGGTGCCTGTTGTCAGTTGGCGCCAGGCGGGACTGGCATCGTAGAGGTTCCAGTGCTCAAGGGTAAAGCAAAAACCAGTGCGCACAGTGCCAGCTTGGCCATAAATTTGTAGACCTTTGTCGCGGGCGTTGTTTAGCCAGTCGAGACTGCGACGGTGAACCCGGGCATTTTTGCGCGTCGGTGCAATGGCATTGTGCAATACGGGCCGGCCACTGGTTGCAGCCAGGGTTTCAAGGAATTGCATGTCGGTTTTGATATCACCGGTGGCCTGTGTGATTTGTACATTGCCTTCGCCGCGGTCGTGCAAAACCTTGGCGAGATTCAGGACTTCAGCATCGCTCATGGTGTCGGTGACCATCGGGGTGCCATCGAAGTCAGCTTGCGTTGAGTTTTCACCGAGACGTTGGATGGAAAAGCCCATCAAGCCTGCTTCCATACCCTCGTCGAGTAGGCGCCTTAATTCTTTGCGTTCATCGCTGGTAGCTTCACGTGTTTTCGCAGCTTCAAGTCCCATGACATAGGTTAGTAGAGATGCCGTCGGCATATAATGTACGCAGTTGACACCTTTGGGACGAGCTTCGAGTGAGTCGAGGTACTCGGGTATCGTTTCCCAGGTGAAGGGCATGCCCTGTTTCATGCAGTCGTAGGGGATCGCCTCGGTGCGGGTCATGGTCAGCAGCGAACGCTCTTGATACTCGGGCTTGACAGGCGCAAAACCAAAGCCACAATTGCCGAGTACCACGGTTGTCACTCCATGCCAGCCCGAAATTGTGCAGTAGGGGTCCCAGTGAATTTGCGCATCGTAGTGCGTATGTAGATCGACAAAGCCGGGACAAACAATCTTGCCGCTGGCATCGATAACTTCTTTTGCCGTACCGGGGGCAGCACCGCCGATTTGAGCAATTTTGCCATCCTTAATCCAGACATCGGCTATGCGTCGCGGGGCACGAGTGCCATCGACAACCGTGCCGTCTTTGATGTGAATATCATAAATGTTGGACATAGTTAACTCTCCTAAGGTAGAAATGGTGAGAGATCGGTCAAAGAATAAACTACGACGAGCTACGTACTTTTTTATGGCGTTTGTTGTGCAGTAGGCCGTTATTATTCGAGTTGAGCGCCTCTAAATTTATAATTTTGTGGGCGGTTTTTATTAGGCACCAGTCTTTAGATAGTAGTGCACGCAAAAAGGCGTGGCTACTGTCTATGCCCTCTGTTAATCGCAATTCACTATAGCACTAGAATAAATCGCTAAGGAAGGCAGGAAAAATGACTGTATGCTGATATTGGTATTAGTTTCTGAGGCTTAGGAGCTTTTAGAGTAGTGTTTCTCTTGTAAACATTTTTTGTTTCAGGGGGCTCTATCGCTTACAATTTGGCCGGCAGTGGCGTCTTGTTCGTGTCTTATGGCTGACAACGACGACGGAGTAATAGCTCCCTTTTTAACTAGTGTATAGTTAACAAATGAGTTTTTGCGCGTTTGGCTCTTGGCTGTAGAGCCGGGCTCTGAAATAACAAAAGGCAGGTTTATGGAAGTCGATTTATTTCAACAAGGTGTCGATCTGATGCTGTTTGGCATGGGCACCGTATTTGCGTTTCTGATTTCATTGGTTGGCGCTTGCTACTTAATGTCCTGGGTGATTACACGTTTTTTCCCGGAGTCTGTGCAGGCTGAGGTGGCTGTGCAGATGAGCCCAGCTGCAGCCGTCGAACCGCGTATACAGGCAGTGATACAGACGGCAATTGATAAACACCGTAGCCGTTAGTCGTATTAAAAATCCGGCTTAGACCGCTAATATAAACAATGGTCTAAGCCCATCGTTTAAACAGTTGAGAGTGATTTAATGGTCGAGCAGAAAAAAAAACTTGGGATTACTGATGTAGTGTTGCGGGATGCACACCAATCACTTTTTGCAACACGATTACGTATCGATGATATGTTGCCAATTGCCGAAAAACTCGATCAGGTGGGTTTCTGGTCGCTAGAAAGCTGGGGTGGGGCAACTTTTGATGCCTGTATTCGCTATTTGGGTGAAGACCCTTGGGATCGCATTCGCGAGCTGAAAAAGGCCATGCCTAATACTCCTCAGCAAATGCTCTTTAGAGGGCAAAATATTCTCGGCTACCGCCATTATGCTGATGATGTGGTGACTAAATTTGTTGAGCGCGCAGCCATCAATGGTGTCGATGTCTTTCGTGTCTTTGATGCAATGAACGATATGCGCAATTTAAGCACCGCCCTACAGGCCGTAAAGAATGTTGGCAAGCACGCCCAGGGGACCATTTCTTACACTGTCAGCCCTGTTCACAATATTGATCTGTGGGTCGATATGGCTCGCGAGCTCGAAGATATGCAGGCCGATTCTATCTGTATAAAAGATATGGCCGGTTTGTTGACGCCTTATATCGGCTTTGAGTTGGTGAGCAAGCTTAAGAAAGCTGTCAATATTCCCATCCACATGCAAAGCCATGCCACAACGGGCATGTCGACAGCGACCTATTTAAAATGTATTGAAGCGGGTATCGATAATGTTGATACAGCGATATCTTCAATGTCGATGACTTACGGCCATTCACCTACGGAAGCGCTGGTGGCGATTCTCGATGGCACTGAGCGTGAAACCGGTCTCGATATGGGCTTGCTAGAGCAGATCGCAGCGTATTTCCGAGAAGTGAGAAAGAAATATGCCAAATTTGAAGGTTCTTTAAGAGGCGTCGATTCGCGTATTCTTGTTGCCCAAGTGCCCGGTGGCATGCTCACCAATATGGAGAGCCAGTTACACGAGCAAGGTGCTATTGATAAATTTGACGAAGTTTTGGCTGAAATTCCACGAGTGCGTGAAGATCTTGGATTCCTTCCTTTGGTGACGCCTACCTCGCAAATTGTTGGCACCCAGTCAGTGATTAATGTTTTGACTGGCGAGCGCTATAAAACGATTACTAAAGAGACAGCAGCCGTTCTAAAGGGTGAATACGGTGCGACTCCTGCGGCGGTGAATCAAGAGCTGCAGGCTAAAGTGCTCGAGGGTGGTCAAGCGATTACCGTACGCCCCGCCGACCTAATTGCGCCGGAGTTGGATAAACTGATTGCCGAACTCGACAGTGAGACAAAAGAAAAAAATATCACCTTAAAAGAGGGTGAACAAGAAATCGACGACGTGCTGACCTATGCACTGTTTCCGCAAGTCGGCTTAAAATTTCTTGAAAATCGCGATAACCCCTCTGCATTTGAACCCGTGCCAACGGGCAAAGAAGGCGGTGTTGTTACTAACGATAATGGCGAAGAAATCTACACTGTGAACGTTGAAGGCCGTGACTACACGGTTGCCGTGAGTAATGGCGGTGATGTGTCGGCCATTGTGCCCATGGGCGGGGCCACCACGGCAGCGGCTGGCTCTGGAGTAGTTGGCGATGGTGAGCCAGTTCCTGCACCGCTGGCGGGCAATATCTTTAAGGTATTGGTGAGCCCCGGTCAGCAAGTAGTTGAGGGGGATAACCTGGTTGTTCTCGAGGCGATGAAGATGGAAACCGCCGTCAGCGCTGTGCGCGCGGGTACCATCGGTGACGTATTGGTGAAAGAGGGCGACGCTGTTAGCGTTGGCGACTCTCTCGTCAAGCTCATCTAGCCTGCGGAGCAGATCATGGAACAAATATTAAAACTCTGGAGTGAATCCGGTCTGGCTCAAATCGAAATGGGCACAGTGGTGATGATGGCAGTAGGCTTTGGCCTGCTGTTTCTGGCAATTCGCAAAGGCTTTGAGCCCTTACTGTTGGTGCCCATTGGCTTTGGTACCATTCTGGTCAATATTCCCGGCGCCGGTTTTGAGGCCGCACCTATCTACGATGCGGTGGGGCATCTCGAATCCCCCGGCGGCCTGATGTACTACATCTACAACGTCGGTATCGCCTCGGGCATGTTTCCGCTTATTATTTTTATGGGCGTCGGCGCGATGACCGATTTTGGCCCCTTACTGGCCAACCCGAAGACCTTGTTGCTCGGTGCCGCTGCCCAGGTAGGTATTTTTGTGACGGTAATGGGTGCGGTGGGCTTGAGCAGCCTGGGGATTCTTGATTTTTCGATTCGCGATGCGGCATCAATCGGCATTATTGGTGGCGCCGATGGGCCGACAGCTATTTTTGTGACTAGTAAATTGTCACCGGATTTACTCGGTGCAGTTGCCGTTGCCGCTTATTCCTATATGGCGCTGGTGCCGATTATTCAGCCACCGATTATGCGCGCACTGACCACTGAGGCTGAGCGTAAAATTGAAATGGTGCAGTTGCGCCCCGTATCAACCCGGGAAAAAATTGTCTTTCCCATGTTGTTACTCGGCCTTGTTGCCATGTTGCTACCCAGTGCGGCACCGCTATTGGGCATGTTTTGCTTTGGCAACCTAATGCGTGAATGTGGTGTGGTTGATCGCTTGAGTGATACGACACAAAATGCCCTGATTAATATCGTCACTATTTTCCTTGGCCTTGCTGTTGGCTCGAAAATGAGTGCTGACAAATTCCTCAATTGGGAAACCTTGGGTATTCTTGCCCTTGGCGCGTTGGCCTTTTGTATTGGCACTGCGGCAGGGGTCTTAATGGCTAAATTGATGAACCGCTTTAGTGCCACACCCATCAATCCTCTGATTGGTTCAGCGGGTGTATCCGCTGTACCCATGGCAGCGCGGGTGTCCAATAAAATTGGCCTTGAAGCTAATCCACAAAACTTTTTGTTGATGCACGCCATGGGGCCAAATGTGGCCGGTGTTATTGGTTCTGCTGTAGCAGCAGGGGTGATGATTTCCATGGTATCTGGTTTTTAATATCACGGGTATGAGAGACGTTTAATGGTGGTTCAGGCAGTTATCGAACAAAAATTGACCGACGGTTTGTCGCCTGTTTTTTTACAGGTCGACAACGAAAGCCATATGCACAATGTCCCCGATAATGCAGAGACGCATTTTAAAGTGGTGATTGCGGCGGACGCTTTTGTTGGCCTGCGCGCTGTACAACGTCATCAACAGGTATATCGGCTACTTGCCGAAGAACTACAAGGGGGCGTTCACGCTTTAGCCATTCATGCCTATACACCCCAGGATTGGCAGGAGCAGGAGCAGGGGCAGGCTCCCACCTCGCCCGAATGTTTGGGTGGCTGAGGCCTTGGAACGGCTGATTAAACCGCACAGGTATTTTTGCTAACGCGCCTTAAAGTAAAACTCCTAAAGAAAGCGCCTAAAGAAAGCCCCCTTAACTTGGATCAATTCCTCTCTATTTCTCTAGTGCTCTAATCAGCACATCGTTTTATAGAGAGGAATATGCAGTATGAGAAAGCCAACAATTCACTCACTCGTTGCCGGTTCGTTAGCTCTCACAGGCGTGACCCTTGGGGCTGGTAGTGTGGAGGCCTACGAAGCGGGAGACACTATTCTTCGAGCGGGTGTTATTTCAGTACAACCCGATGAAAGCAGTTCTGCTCTCAAGCTCAATGGCGCACCACTGTCTGGTACGACTGTGGGTGTTGATGGAAGCGAGCAGTTAGGTCTGACTGCTACCTTATATGTTGACAGAGAATATTGGTGTCGGCCTCTTGGCCGCAACTCCTTCTGAGCATGATATTAATGCTAGGGGCCTGGGTGCTCCCATTGCCGCAGGTTCGACAAAACATTTGCCACCGACATTAACCTTGCAATATTTCCCTATGGATTCGGCTTGGGATTTCCAGCCCTATGCTGGTATTGGCATTAACTATACGGCCTTTTTTGATGAGGGTGTCGATAGCGCCCTTGAGGTGGCTTTGGGAGAAAGTGGCGGTGAACTAGAGCTGGATGACTCTTTTGGCTTGGCCCTGGAAGTCGGTTTTGATTATGTTATTGACGAGCATTGGGTGTTAAATGCTGCTGTTTGGTATATTGATATTGAAACGGATGCTGACTTCAAATTTAACAGTGGTACGCGAATTACAGCGCAAGTGGATATCGATCCTTGGGTTTATATGGCAGGCATCGGTTATAAGTTTTAACGCTTCAATTCCAAGGGCTTAGTCAAAAGTCGGGCAGTTGCTTGGCTTTTTTATTGGGAATTGACCGCTTTGTGCTTGCCCAGTGCCTGAATGATGACTTTGCGTGTATCTGCTGGGTCAATAACCGCATCGATCTCAAGATAACTAGCCGCCTCAGTCGCCTTGCCACGTTCATACATGGCATTGAGTAATTGGTTGAAGAGAATCTCGCGTTCAGCGTCAGTTTTACTCGCCTCTAGTTCTTTTTTAAAACCGAGGTGCACGGCGCCCTCCAAGCCCATGGCGCCGAATTCGCCGCTCGGCCAGGAGGCGCTGTAAACAGGGCGCGAGAAGCTTCCCCCCGTCATTGCGATGGCTCCCAGGCCATAACCTTTGCGCAAGAAAATAGCGACCATTGGCGATTTGAGGCGGGAGCCAGCGACAAACATATCGGACATTTTGCGTACCGAGCCCTCGGTTTCACTTTCTGGCCCCACCATAAAACCCGGGGTATCACAGAGGGAGAGCAAGGGTAGCTTGAAGTCATTACAGAGCGTTAAAAAACGGGAAGCTTTTAGTGCTGCCTCCGCATCAATGGCGCCACCGAGAAACTGGCAGTCGTTGCAAATTAACCCAAAAGGCCTGCCTTCGATACGCACGAAGCCAGTGATAATGCCACAACCGTAATCTCTGCGTAGTTCGGTAAAGGAGTCAGTATCGGCCAGTGTGGTAATAACGTCTCGCACTTTATAGACAAAACGACGGTCGGCGGGCAGTATCGGCCAGAGCTTGCGCTGGTCGGCGCAGCTCCAGTTACGCGTATTGCCCTGAAAATAGGAGAGCACCTGCCGGGCAATACGGGTAGCCTCGGCTTCATCTTCTGCAACAATATCCACTACGCCGTTTTTGCTCTGGCTTTCAATGGGGCCGATATCTGCCGGTTTGTAATTGCCCATGCCACCGCCTTCAATCATGGCGGGGCCCGCCATGCCAATCCATGAACTTTTGGTGGCAATCGTGATATCGGCGCAGCCAAACAAGGCAGCATTGCCTGCAAAACAGTAGCCGTTGTTGACGGCGATCATCGGTACTTGGGAGCGTAGACCGGCCCAGGCGGCGAAAGAGCCTAGATTTAAGCTTAATTCGTAGTCCGTATCGCCGGGCCTACCGCCGCCACCCTCGGTATACATCACCACGGGTCGTTTTAATTCAGCTGCAAGCTCGAGCGCACGATCAAGTTTTTTATGATGGAAAACGCCCTGGGTACCAGCCAGCACAGTGTAGTCATTGACGATAACCACGGCACCACTGCTTTGCTCGCCAAAAAGGGGGGCATTAATGGTAGCGAGGCCAGTGATAATACCGTCTGCAGCCGTATGTTTTTTCAAATCGTCAATATCTCTACGGCGACGCTGGGCGGCGACAGCCAATTGGCCGTATTCGAGGAAGGAGTCTTTATCACAGAGATGGTTGATGTTCTCTCGGGCGCTGCGGTAACCCCGTTCATGGCGTTTGTCGATGAGTTCTCGACGTCCTTCGTCAAGGGTCGACTTTACACGCTCGTTAAACTGGCCAATAACCTCTTCTTTATTGGTTTTGATGGCCGCCGGCTGGGTCTGGTGTTTGATCTTGCTCACTTGGGGGTGATGCCTCTGAATAATTTCATTGTGATGAGGTTTACAGAAGGTTGAGTGTAACGTTGATTCAGGAAAGGGCGCCATTACTTAACTGAAATGAGTTTCTCGCCCAATTGGGCTGCTGAAAAAAGTTCGTTGAAAAAGGTCGACGAGAATACGCCGCTAAAAAAATGCCCGTATCGTTAGAAACGGGCATTTTTAAAAGCGAGGAGTGGCCAAAGAGGCGGCCACCGGGATGTACTTTTATTGACTAGCTTCCACCATATAGTCAACCGCTGCCTTCAGCTCGTCGTCAGAGCAATCCATACACAGGCCCTTGGGTGGCATGCCTTGAAAGCCGCCTATAGCATTGGTGTACAAAGTGTCTATACCCTTGTCGATACGTGCAGTCCACTGCTCAGGGGCACCGTGCTTGGGTGCACCCGCCATGCCTGCGCCGTGGCAGGTTTTACAGCTGGCGTTATAGACATCTTCACCGCTACGGCTGCCACTGCCACTACTGGCAGCTGGCGCGCTGGCAACTTCTCCAACGAGGCTTGTTTGGCCAGCGGGGGCCAGGCGTTCGGACATTGCTTTTTCTTGTTCAACACTGAGTTTAATTTCGCCCTTTTCGTCACTGCAGGCACCGAGAGTGAGTAGCGATAAAAATGCTGTACAGAGAGCAAAAAGTTTCAGGTTTTTCATAAATTGGACTCCATTAGTCACAGTAGCTTGGCGAGAATGGCGCGTATTATAGACGTTTTCCATGGCATCTGGAAAATATACGGTGATGTTCTTTACAGAATAGAGCCTGCTGTTCCCCACTTCAGGTCACGGCCTATTATAATTTGCAATCCTATGTGTTAATAATTATCAATGCCTTGCATTATGCAATCATAGAATCGCTGTCATTACATGCAGTGATGAATAGAAGGAATGCATAGGTCGCTTAGTTGTTGTCTGTGCACTAGCATGTGCTGAGAATCTGGGCGTTATGAAATAGCGTATGATTAGTCGAAACATTTTAAGTATTTTTCGCTTTTTCAATTGTTGTACTGCAAATAAATGCCGTTGCCAATGACAGAGGAACAAACGCTACCTTGAGCGAAAAAATCTATCTCAATGCCGAACAAACACTCGCTGATGCCTATCGCCTAGGTGCAAAAGTTTTGACGAGCGGTTTTCGCCCGGATTTGATTATTGGCGTTTGGCGTGGCGGTACACCCATTGCTATAGCAGTGCACGAACTTCTGCTGTCTCAGGGCGTTGAGGCCGACCATATCCCTATTCGCAGTCAACTCTATAAAGGCATTGGTGAGCGTGCGAAAAGTGTACAAATTGATGGCTTGGATTACGTGGCGGCGCGCTTAAATCAGGTTCAGCGTATTTTGATTGTTGATGATGTCTTCGACAGTGGCTTGAGTATGGCTCAGATTTTGTCTGATATAGCGTCACTGTCTGGTGACAAGCAGGTGGAATGCCGGGTTGCAGTGCCGTGGTACAAGCCCAGCAATAATTTGACGACCTACACACCCGATTATTTTCTACACACCAGCAGTGCATGGCTGGTTTTTCCTCACGAACTCTGTGGTCTCAAAAAAGAAGAACTACTGCGACACAAGCCGGGTATTGAGGCCATAAAATATTTGTTCGAGTAGCTTATTTCTGGTTTTTGAAAAAGCATTGCTCCATGGCGGCGATTTGTTTTTCGCTTAATCGGTTTTTTTGCTTCGCCAGTCTTAAGGCCTCTATACCCAGGGTGATATAGGTGTTGTGAAGATGGGGTGTGTTGTGCTCAATAGCCTTGAGATGTGCCTGAAGTGTATTGATGTCTCCCCGAGCGACTGGCCCAGTCAGCGCATCGATAGAGCCCTCTGTGAGCCCGTTGTCTAGACTTTGCCGCATTAATGGCGATAGAACTGCACTGGCCAGCACCCCGTCAATGCCCGCTTTTTCAAGTAATGTTTCACTGGCGCTAAGGAGTGCGACAAGATAGTTCGATGCCATCACGGTGGCGGCGTGATAGAGCGGCTTAGCCTCAGCTGTAATTGTCGCGGTTTGGCCGCCAATCGCACGCAACAACGTGTTGATAATAGTGGTGGCCTGTTCATCACCTTCTAAAGTACAGACTGTAGAGGCGAAACTAGAGAGTGAACGCTCTGGGCTGGCAAAGCTGTGGGCCGGGTGCGCGCTGGCGATCGAGCTGCCAAGTACCTGTAATGCCGACAATTCAGCCGATGTTTTTAGGCCGCTACAGTGAAATGCCACGGTCTTTTGCCAGCTAATGCCGGTGAGCTCAGCAAGTTGTCGTGCACAGTCGCCAATAGCATCGTCTGGGGTGGCAAGTAGCCATAATGGGGTGGGCTCATGGGCTAGCTGTTCCAGCTTTGTCACGACGGTTCCCGCGCCGATAAAAGCTTGGGCTGAGTAACTGTGTTCGCTGTTACGATTGTAGATATAGCCAATGGTGACTACGCCTGCGTCACAGAAAAGGCGAGCCAAGGTGCGACCAAGTTTGCCTGTGCCGATAATGTTGAGCCTAGGTAAGGTGTCTGTTTGCGGGTTCATACCGTTGCGCAATGAGTCGCAGGCCTACTCTAGCAAGGCTTTATAGGCTTTAACGGCCGGAGCGAGGCCCATTTCAATGGCGTCGACAATTAAGGCATGTCCGATGGACACTTCGAGCAGGCCTGGCGCAGTGGCAAACTGACCAAGGTTATGCAGGTTTAAGTCATGGCCTGCATTAACGCCAAGGCCGATATCAGTGGCGTGAAGAGAGGCAGCACAATAGTTGCGGAATAAGGCGAGTTTATCTGGCGCCGCTGCGTAGGGGCCGGTGTAGAGTTCGATACGTTCAACGCCCAAGTCACGGGCTAGGTCGAGCTGCTTTTTATCGGGGTCCATAAACAGGCTGACGCGCACATTGAGTGACTGTAACGCTTCGATCAAAGGCTTGAGCTTTGCGCCTGATCTACTAAGGTCAAAGCCGTGGTCGGAGGTCAGCTGCTCGGTGCTATCGGGAACTAGCGTGCATTGCTGGGGTCGGGTTTCTTCCACCAGTGCCAGTAGTCCAGGGTAGTCGCGTAGTGGCTCGGCAAATGGGTTACCTTCAATATTGAATTCCAGCGCTGTTCCACCAGCTGTGGTTTCAGAGCGGCACAGCTCACTGAGTTCACAAACATCACTAGGGCGGATATGACGTTGATCGGGGCGTGGATGCACAGTGATGCCATCGGCACCGGCAGTGATACACGTCTTGGCATAGTCGACGACACACGGATAGTTACCTTCCCGCGAGTTGCGAATCAGTGCGATTTTATTGACGTTAACGCTGAGAGCTATCACGGGAGGGGGCTGCGTTGAATACTAATGATTTCAATGTTTTTTAGGGGCCTGTGGATAAAGTCATCGTTGAACTTGGCAACTTTACTATTGCCAATATTTTGTACCACATTCATACCGGCAACCACTTGCCCAAACACGGTATGGCCCGGGTTGCCATATTGCGCGTCAAAGTGGTGGTTATCCTTGAGGTTGATAAAAAATTGGGCTCTAGCGCTGTCTGGATCATGGCTACGGGCCATGGCAATGGAGCCTTTGGTATTCGCCAGGCCCCCCACCGATTCATTAATCACGGGCTGGCCGGGCTCAAAGGCATTGAGCTTGTTGTCAAAGCCGCCGGTTTGAATGATAAAGCCCTGTATAACCCGGTGGAAAATAGTGCCGTCGTAATAATTTCTATCGGCGTATTGTAGAAAGTTTCGTACCGTGAGAGGTGCGCTTGCGGGCCTGAGTTCAATCTCGATATTGCCGAGATTAGTTTCGATAATAATACGAGGTTTCGATTCCTCAGGTGGGTTGGTGACGTCCACCTCGGCCCACAGAGGGCTGCAGAGTAGGAAAACAAGGCCGGCCAGTAAATAGGGGTAAAGAAAGTCCAGTCTCAACTCTGGCCTGGCGCTACATTTTGTGCTCATTTTATGCCCATTCTGAATGTCCACGACGCTTACGTTTTAATCGAGGTAGAAGAACGCTGAGCAAGGCCCCGAGAAAAACCGATATGGCGCCGTAGAGAAACCATTTTTGAGTATGACTGCTTTCGAGCTGTTTGTTCAGGGCACTGAGAACATCAATGCGGCCCTGGAGTTTGCCATTTTCTTCAAGTAGTTGTTGGTTTTGTACTTTCAGGTTAAGCGCATTGGCTGAGACCGACTTGATATCGCTGAGTTCCCGGGATACAGCCTCATTGTCATCACTTACAGCACTGAGACGGCTCTCTAATTGTTGATTACTCGCCTTTAATTCCTCAACCTTCGCTTTAAGTTGGTCGTTAGTGGTATTGAGTGCTTTATTTTCTTCTTGGTAGCTAGCGATTCTATTGCGGGCAATGGGTTGGGTGACCACATACTGGTTTTCTATCCAACCCTCCAGACCGCCGGGGGTACGGATATGGCTCCAGCCGTCTGCCGTTTCAATAAACTCTAGTTTTAACCCGGTTTTAAGGCCATGGTGCAAAATGGCACACCGGCTACAGGGGCTTTTGCGCAGTGGCACGCGGAATTCATCGGAGATATAGCGCGTCTCTGCCAGTAGGCTTGGTGAAAGTGTTAGCAAGAGTAGGCTTAAAAAAACTTTGTACATGAAACTTCCGTTGGCAATTAATGGGTGATGAAAGAGCACTTGAATGATGGTGACTGTAACTTATTGTCCTAGGCCTTATTTGTCCCTTTAGACCGTTAACACACTTGTAGTCTTCATCGAGCTGGATTGGCGCATGCTTAAGGCAGTACTTTTTTATAGGGTTTTACGGTCACAGAGGCGTAAACACCGGCCGCCTGATAAGGGTCTTCTGCGGCCCATTCTTTCGCAGCTGTCAGAGAGTCAAATTCGGCAATGATGATGCTGCCGCTAAACCCGGCCTCACTGGGATCTTCGCTGTCGATGCTGGGGTTGGGCCCGGCGACCAGTAAACGGCCGGCGTCACGCAATACTTCAAGCCGTTGTAAATGGGCAGGGCGGGCCGCTTTGCGCAGGGCCAAGCTGTTTGCTACATCACTACACACCAAGCTATACCACATTATTGATGGTCCTTGTCTTTGTTATCACTGTTATTTAGTGCCTGTGGGTGGTGGCCGCGAATAATTTCTTCAAAAGGCAAGCCGGTCATGTGGGTAATGCCACGAAACAGATAGAACATGGCACCCATCATCACCATCATTGCCGGCACGGCAATTACCGGAAAGCTCAGTGCGGTCATTTTACCCAATTCGGCGTTGTACTCAACCGTACCGGGTTGGCTGGTGACAATCATCGTAGCCAGAAGATAATTCAAAATTGAGGAGAGCAAAAAAGAGCCGGCAATGATCCACGAAGCTGTTATTAATCGTTGGTCAAAGGCTTCAACACAGTTGTGCTTGACTAAGGCGTGATGCACCTTGTCAATTTCAATCACCGTGTCGTTGAATAATAAAGTACGCACTAGGGGATACGGCGTTTTGAGTGAAAGTAATGTGGCTAGACCAAAGATGGCTGGTATACCCGCCTCCTTGTAAGCGAGATATTGAGGGTCGAGCTCAAGTAAGCTGATACCACCGGTCATCACTACGCTGAAGACACCTAGGCCCGAGAAAAAATTGATTTTACCGCGCTGATGAAAATCGCGCAGGCCATAGACAATGGGGAAGAGCAGGGCGATAACCACACCCCAAGTCGTGCCCAGATACTCATCGCCGCTGAGTTTGGTCAAAATAAACGTCGGCACAATCACATTGAAGCCAAGATTGACCAGCATGTTCTCCTGTTTCGGAGGCGCGGGGGGTGCTTGTAGAGGGCTGCTAGCTTTGGGGTTGTGACTACTCACTAAATAATGCTCGTCTTGGTTTGTTGTAACGTTTTGTAATTAAGGCGGATCCGGTTTGTTGGCTAGAATCACAGGATAATCAGTATTCTATCGCTTCCCGCTTATTTTCGCACACGCTCATCTGTCAAAATCAGGGTATATTGCATTGGCAGTCGAGTTTTGGTTGCAGAGGCTTTATAGTCGCGGCAAATGGCAGCGGTAAGTACAGTATTATGGCAAAGATTCTATACATACATCCTGATAATCCCCAACAGCGTTTAATTGAGCAGGCGGCAGATATTATTCGTGGTGGCGGTGTGGCAATTTACCCCGCCGATTCGGTCTATGCCGTGGGTTGTCACATCGGTGACAAAGCCGCGCTGGATAGAATTCGTCACATTCGCGCTCTAGAAAAAAATCATAATTTCACGCTGGTGTGCCGGGACCTCTCTGAACTATCCACTTACGCCAAAGTAGATAATCAGGACTTTCGTTTGCTCAAAGCCAATACCCCTGGCCCCTACACTTTTATTCTTGATGCCAGTTCTGAGGTGCCGCGCCGGTTGATGCACCCCAAGCGCAAAACTATTGGTTTACGAGCACCGGCCAATCCTATCGCCCAGGCGTTGCTCGAAACATTGGGTGAACCACTGATGAGCATTACCCTGATTATGCCCGGTGATGAATATCCCCTGACAGACCCGCAAGATATTGAAGACATGCTCGGCAATCGGGTCGATTTAATCATCAATGGCGGATACTGCGGCCTTGAACCGACGTCGATTATTGACCTCACTGGCGACAGGCCTGAGCTGATACGTGCCGGTATGGGCGATCTTGCCCCTTTTGACCTTTGATTGGTGCTTATCCAATACTTTGTGTCTGTCACCAGCTCGAGCGAAACAGTATAATGGCCGATTTAGACGATGTGATCCGGTAGCGCAGTGACAACAGCCCCCCCCTCCGACAATGCGCTGACTGGCGAAGTCCCTAATCGAATAGAAGCAACTGGGTCTGCACTAGAAGCTGAACCCGAAAAAGCAGAGGCCCCTCGGCAAAATGAAATGCCTTTCGCCATTATACAGGGCCAGCAAGTTACCGAATTACCTCGAGATCTCTATATCCCCCCGGAGGCACTGGAAGTTATTCTCGATGCTTTTGAGGGTCCGCTCGATTTATTGCTCTATTTAATTCGTCGCCAAAACCTTGATATTCTTGATATCAACGTCGCTGATATTACGCATCAATACATGAGTTATATTGAACTTATGAAGGCCATGCAATGGGAGTTGGCAGCAGAATACTTGTTAATGGCGGCAATGCTGGCAGAGATCAAATCGCGTATGTTGTTGCCCCGTCAGAATGAGGATGAGGAGAGCGACGCAGACCCTCGCGCCGAATTAATTCGCCGTTTGCAGGAATATGAGCGCTTTAAACAAGCGGCGGAAGATATTGATGGCCTACCGCGTACTGGTCGCGATGTCTTTCCCGCCAGCGCTAAGGTTGGCGAAAAGACAAGCCCAAAGGTGCATCCGCCTGTGGCCATGGAAGATTTACTACTGGCCCTGGGTGATGTGATGCGTCGCGTTAAATTAACCGACAGTCACCATATTGAATTTGAAGTGCTATCTACCCGAGAACGTATGAGCCACATACTGGAATGCCTCAGTGGCAAGCGATTTGTGCCTTTTATTTCCCTCTTTAATCTCGACGAAGGACGTCAAGGGGTGATTGTCACCTTTTTGGCAATGATGGAGCTGGTCAAAGAGTCGCTGGTTGAGATTGTGCAAAATGAATTCCTTGGGCCGATACACCTGAAAGCGAGGGCTGAGTAATGGATGGCGAGCAACTGCGTCGAATTATCGAGGCCGCACTGCTGGCCGCTGGCCACTCTCTAGATATCGCGGCACTGCTCAAGCTCTTTGATGAGGACGTTGTGCCCGAGCGCGACGAGGTGAAAGCGGCTCTGGAAGAAATAGAGGCCGATTGCCGTGACCGGGGTTATGAGTTAAAGCGCACGGCGAGTGGTTACCGGTTTCAAGTGAAAACGCAGTACGCCGAGTGGATTGGTAAGCTGTGGGAAGAAAAACCGAAAAAATACTCCCGTGCTACATTGGAAACCCTGGCCTTGATCGCCTATCGACAGCCCCTCACCCGAGGTGATATCGAACAGGTGCGGGGTGTTGCGGTGAGTTCTGATATTATTCGCACCCTCCAAGACCGAGGTTGGATTCGTAGCGTAGGCCATCGTGATGTGCCGGGCCGGCCCGCCCTTTACGCCACCACTCGCCAATTTCTTGACAATTTCAATCTTCAAAGCCTCGAGCAATTACCACCCTTGAGTGAAATTCGCGAGCTCAGTTCGATTGACCGGGAGCTGCAATTTGAAGAAGCTCTCGCTGAGAAGACTGCGGAGAAGGCCGAAGAAAGCCTGGACACAATAGAAGGCTCTAGTGAAGAGTCTGAGACGGACAAGGTTGGCGAACGCGACCAAGTTCGAAAAGAGCAAGCACAAGACATACAAAACAGCGAAAGCCCAGCGACTAACCCGAAGGAATACCCAGAGCATGAGTGAGAAAATTCAAAAATTACTGGCTCAGGCGGGTTTAGGCTCACGTCGTGAAATTGAAAGATGGATAGCGGCGGGGCGTGTCTCCGTTAATGGCAAAGTAGCCACTACCGGTGATCGCATTTCACTGGAGGACCGCGTCAGTGTCGATGGACGAGTGGTTAAATTAAAATCGAGAGACAGTCGTACCCGGGTGCTCATTTACCACAAACCAGTGGGAGAAATTTGTACTCGCCAGGATCCCGAGGGTCGTAAAACCGTGTTCTCCAGCTTGCCACCCATTAAGGATGGACGCTGGATTGCGGTGGGACGTCTGGACATCAATACCAGTGGTTTGTTGCTATTTACCAATGACGGCGAACTGGCCAATCGTCAAATGCACCCCTCGGGTCAAATCGAGAGAGAGTACCTGGTACGAATTCACGGCATTGTCGATGATGACATGCTCAAACGTTTGCAAGAGGGCGTCATGCTAGACGATGGCATGGGGCGTTTTAAGAAAATTCAAATTGGTGACGGCTCGGGTTCCCACCAATGGTTCACCGTGGTGTTGACCGAAGGGCGCAATCGAGAAGTGCGCCGCCTATGGGAATCTCAAGGTGTCGAAGTCAGTCGCTTGAAGCGCATTCGCTTTGGCACGGTCGAGCTCCCCTCTTATGTACGTCGCGGTGACTGGCTCGATCTCACCCCGGTGGAAGTGAGCCGCCTATCTAAATCGATGGGCATCGCCAGCAAACCCCAGCCTTTAACACCCAGCGAGCGCCAGCAGCGCGAGCGCCAACTCAGCAAGTTAAAAGCACGGGGAGCACAGCGCTAGGGGCGAGTGTTGTTACTGGTGCTCGGGTAGGGGGAGATCGTTCTTCAAATAAACGCGAATCGGATAGTTTTGCATCTTCTCCAAGGTAATGATTAAGCCATAATTGTCGTTCTCATAATCCTCAGACCACTCATAGCTAGTGCCAGGCAGGATTTCTTCCTTGCCGTCACGTTGAGCCACCACAACCACTTCTTGAATGGTATTAACGCCTTTCAGATTGTTTTTGGGGATGGTCACCGTTACCTGTTGACCGCCGTTGCTGCCGAGCTCTGGTAGTTTAATACGTTGCACTTTAGCGTGTATCTTCTTGCCTTCATGGCCCTCTTTTAACTCCAGCCAGTCAGTTTCAGCAGCGCCGAGAACGGGCGCTAGACAGACAAGAGCGGTGCTCAAAACCACCCTTATGGTGGTGCTTACTGCGTTCATATCCCACTCCTGATAATATTGGTCGGTAGGCGAAGTTTATCAAAATATTATACGTATAAGTGATTTCAACAACACTCTTCTTAAGGTTGAGTGTAGAGTCTAGGCTTGTTTGGCATGTGATGAGCTTCCTCGACAGTTTTGCCAAGTACCTGATAAGGATGACAGGGAGCGCCATACCAAATGGATTGCGATACGCGAAAAAATAGCTATTTTCATTACTGGGGCAAAGCGTGTCCCTCAACCGTCGATCAGGTTGCAGAGTATCACCTCTTGCCTTACCACAGTTTGGATGTGGCGGCAGTCGGGTACGTTCTGTTAACCCGCCAGCCCGCGCTTAGTAAGCACCTGTCTGAATTAATGGGTTTATCTGAGCAACAAACCCTAAATTGGATAACTTACCTTCTGGGTTTACATGACCTTGGTAAGTTCGCAGAAGCCTTTCAGCAACTTCGGCCTGATCTACGAAAGCTATTCTGGCCCGAATCTCTTGTAAAAAAGACTAATTACTCCATCCGACACGACACCCTAGGTTATATGCTCTGGCAACAGTGTTTGACAAAGCACTTGTTCAAAGATTGCAATGGCGACCTGAGGGACTTTATCGATGACACGCTAAATTACTGGTTGACCCCGGTGTTTGGCCATCACGGCTGGCCGCCATCGGAAAAGAATGAACGAATAAAAAACCATTTTGTTCCCCACGATCAAACAGCAGCACAAGCCTTTGTAGAAGATTGGCTTCGTTTAATAAAGCCCGATTTTGCGCTGGCTGCCGAACTTGATCTCCAGGAGATCTGGAGGAACCAACAAAAGAACCTCAGTTGGCTCTTAGCGGGTATTGCCGTGCTGTCGGATTGGCTCGGTTCCAATCAGGAAATATTTACTTACCAGTGCTCCACAATACCACTTGACCAGTACTGGCATAAAACTGCTTTACCCAAGGCTGAAAAAGCCATCGTTGCCTCTGGGCTACTGCCGAAAAAAACGCAAAACCGTCGTCCTATAAGTACATTGTTTCCTTACATCACCAGTCCAACACCGCTGCAAAAACAGTGTGAAGAGCTGGCCATAAGCCCCGAACCTCAATTGTTTATTCTTGAAGATGTAACCGGTGCGGGTAAAACCGAAGCGGCTCTAATTTTGGCGCACCGCTTGATGAGCGAGGGCCTGGCGGAAGGTTTGTATATTGGTTTACCAACCATGGCAACAGCCAATGCTATGTATGAACGCATGACCGAAAGCTACCAGCGGCTTTATCAAACCGGTGAAACGCCCAGCCTGATACTGAGTCACAGTGCCCGCCATCTGTCAGAAAAGTTCCAGCAGTCATTATTGAATAGCCAAAACCCCGTACAAAATTATCAGAAAGAAGAAAGCATCACCGCACAGTGCAACCGCTGGCTAGCTGACAATCGCAAAAAGGCGCTACTGGCCGATGTGGGAATTGGCACCATTGACCAGGCGCTGCTGGGTATTGTGCCCGCTCGCCATCAATCACTTCGATTACTGGGCTTGCTGGGTAAAGTACTAATTCTTGACGAGGTGCATGCTTACGATGCCTACACGAACGAGCTGTTAAAACGGCTTGTTGAGTTCCATGCCGCCTTTGGTGGCAGTGTGATTCTGTTATCTGCGACCCTGACACAGCGTCAGCGTCAAGAATTAACGCAGGCTTTTTATAGCAAGCGAAACACGCATCAAAATAACCATGACCTGAGCAATGACCACTACCCATTATTAACTCAGGTATCGACAGAAACAGGGGTGCGGGCCTATCCCCTGACAACACGAGAATCCGTAAAACGGCGTGTTGAGGTGATTTTTTGTCATCGATTTGCAACTATTTTTGAGAGAATCAACACAGCACTGAGCGCGGGTAAATCCGTTTGCTGGATTCGTAATACCGTGCCTGATGCTCGCGAAGCCTGGCAGCACCTCAATAGTTGTGACTGGATTGATTCCGATATGCTTCATCTCTTCCATAGCCGTTATGCGCTGGGAGATCGCATTGCGATTGAACAACAGATGTTGGGTTATTTTGGTGATAAATCGACACCACAGCAGCGTAAGGGCAGGGTATTAGTTGCGACACAAGTTGTTGAGCAGTCATTAGATCTCGACTTTGACCTGATGATTAGTGACCTCGCCCCCATTGATCTGCTGATCCAGCGCGCAGGGCGCTTGCAACGCCATAGTCGCAACCAGCAAGGCCGGCGCCTGGGTCACGGCGAAGTCGACCAGCGTGGCACGCCCCGCCTGCTTGTGCATGCACCGCAATATACTGCCCAGCCTCAGGCAAATTGGTTCAAAAGTGCCTTTCCCAAAGCCCATTATGTGTACCCCCATACCCTACTGCTATGGCGCACTATGACAATTCTCCAGCAAAAAGGCGGCTGGAGAATGCCCGAAGATGCTCGGGAGCTATTAGAATTTGTGTATGGCGAAGGTGGTGAAATACCGGTGGGGCTTGATCAAAGTAGCCTCGAAGCTGAAGGTGAAAATAGAGCCAAAAAAGACAACGCTAATTTTTTGCAAATGAAGCTGGCCAGTGGTTACGCTGATAGCGCTCAATGGGATGAAGAGGCACGCATTGCCACGCGACTTGGCGAAGAATCTCACACGCTTTATCTTGCTCGTTGGGAAAATAGCCAATTAACGCCTTGGATAAATGAGGGTAAATACCCCTGGGATTTAAGCAGCGTAAAAGCTAATAAGTCACAAATATCTACCCTTGCCGACAGTGAGGATGCAGGCTTGCAAGAGGCAATAAAACAGCTTCGCGAGCAAACAAAGTTATTTGATGCTTTTAGTTTTATTGTACCGCTGATACCAATAAACACTACTTGGCAGGCAGAAGGACTCACTGATAATGGTAAGCCAGTGACCATCACTTACGATAAGCAACAAGGACTTGAACTGAGGTATTGAGTATGGATGAAGTAAAAACTCTAAACTTGTTACGCGATTCATGGTTGCCCGTTAAGGATAACCATGGGAATAAGACCTCGATTAAAATCTCCGACCTTGGTGGAGAAACAAGTAAAGGTTCGATCGAAATTCTTGCCCCGCGTGCCGATTTTAAGGGTGCCATTTACCAGCTACTTATTGGCATATTGCAAACCGCCTTTGCCCCGAAAGATAGCAGAGAGTGGAAAAAATATTGGCGCAATCCACCGAGTAAAGATGAGCTTTCACAGGCCTTCGAATCCATTGAACCGGCATTTAATCTCAATACCGAGAATGGCGTTCCGGCATTTATGCAGGATTTTGATCTGCCCTATCGGAAAAAGGATGTTCCGATTGGTGAGATTTTAATCGAAGCTCCGGGCGAAAATACAGTTAAACAGAATATCGATCATTTTATTAAGCGTGATTCAGTAAATAGTATTTCTAGTTATTGGGCCGCAGTTGCGTTATTCACCTTGCAAATCAATGCAGCTGGTGGAGGGCAAGGGTACAGGGTTTCCCTTAGAGGTGGGGGGCCGCTCACGACTTTGGTTTTGCCTCCTGAAAGGTCGACTAAAAATAGCTTGTGGCATCAGCTTTGGTTAAATGTATTAACCAGTGAGGAAATGTTTGAGGTTAATGGTAACCATGAACTTCAAGAGTTATCAGCAATATTTCCCTGGATGATGGCGACGCGAGTCAGTACGTCGAAGAAAGTAAATAAAAAGGATGTATATATTAAAGATGGCACTGCTACATTCCCAATAGATGTGAACCCGCTACAGGCTTATTGGTCAATGCCCCGTCGCATGCGATTGCACTGGAATAACGACTCTGGGGTTTGTGATATCTCGGGTGAGCATGTGGAGCACTTGGTACACCAGTTCCATAGGAAAAACTTTGGTGTTAATTATTCAGGCAACTGGGTACATCCCTTAACGCCCTATGCTTTTGAGGCAGACCAAGAACCTTTATCACTCAAAGGACAACCCGGTGGTTTAGGCTATCGTCATTGGTTGGGACTGGCTGTATTAGATAGTAGCGGAAGAATAAAAAAGGAACCTGCATTGATTGTGAAGACCTACTCGAAGAGTCGTCACCAATGGATAGAAGATACAAACTTTACCCCACGCCTTTGGGCCTTCGCTTACGACATGAATAATGACAAAGCCCGCTGCTGGTATGAAACCACCATGCCTCTTTTTAATCTCGAAACGGATGCATTGGACAGCCTACAGGATTACGCCCAGAAAATGATTATGGCGGCAGTGGATGTGCTCAATTCCCTTGAATCAGCACTGAAATCTGCCTGGTTCAAGCGCCCCAAAGATGCCAAGGGAGATATCTCTTTTATTGACGCCAATTTTTGGTCATCAACCGAAATAGAGTTTTACCGCTTATTAGCCCAATTAGCTGAGCTGGCCAAAAAAGAGGATGACGCCGCAGCCATTCCAATACTGACCGGCTGGCGCTATTACCTCAAACAAGTTGCTCACCAAATTTTTGATCAATACGCGTTAAACAGCATGAATGAAGACGGTGATTTCAAGCGAGTGATTAAAGCCAAGCATGGCAAACATGGTTTGGAGCACTATTTAAACGCCAGTAAGGCACTTAAAGCACTGGCCGCCTAATGGCTAATGTTGGAGAGCAGATGCAGGAGAAAAAGATGAGTGAAACGGAATCTAAAAACACTCCGTATTTAATGGTACTAAAAAATAAGGAGCCACAAGCTATATTAGACTGGTATCACTGGTTGCAAAGCGATAAACAAAAGGGCGTACGGGCACGACTCAAACGCTGCGCCTCACTGGAGGAAGTCATTACTGAACCGGGTTTTTTACGCTTGAATCAATCGCTGCCACGCTTGAGCCAGTACAGTTTAATGGGTATCGCACTCGTCGCAGGCATATTGGCGGTCACCAAAATCGATGATGCCTCAACACTCGCCACCTTGCTCGGTAAAGCAAAAGAAGGCTCGGATAATCCTATATTTAGTGAACTGCGCTTTCAACGCTTGCTGGCCTCCGACTGTGAAGAACAGTTTTTTCAACATATTCGCAGAGCGGTAGTGCAAGCGGGTGAAAAAGCGAATCCATTGTTGTTAGCCGACAGTTTGTTACATTGGCACAGCGAACAGCGTAACCCAGACTGGTTTAAAGGCAATCGTCAGTGGCAATACCAAACGGCAAAAAGTTACTACACAGAAGTGTTCAAATATCAAAAAGGAGCTTGAAATGACCCGGTTTATTCAATTGCATCTGCTGACTGCTTACCCACCTTCAAACCTTAATCGCGATGATTTAGGTCGCCCAAAAACAGCCATAGTAGGTGGTACTGAACGCTTGCGTGTTTCCTCGCAAAGTTTAAAGCGTGCCTGGCGTACCAGTGATCATTTTCAAGAGGCACTGAGCAGTTTTCAGGGTACTCGTACTAAACGCTTGGGTGACAAAGTTTTTCAGTATCTATTGACGAAAGGTATATCTGAAAAAAAGGCAGCCGAATGGGCAGTGGCTATTGCTGGTGTATTTGGCAAGAATAAAAAAGATAAGCCACTGGAAATTGAGCAACTGGCCCATGTGTCGCCCGAAGAATGGTTGGCGGTAATGGCTTTGGCTGATGTACTGGCAGAGGAGGACAGGGAGCCGGAAGGTGGTGAGTTAAAACTGCTTAGGGCTACACCAAAAGCGGTAGACATTGCCCTGTTTGGGCGAATGCTAGCCTCAAGTCCCGTCCACAACGTTGAGGCCGCAGCTCAAATTAGCCATGCCTTCACTGTAAACCCGGTAAAAATTGAAGACGATTTTTTCACCGCAGTGGATGACCTCAATAACCACGATGAAGATGCCGGTGCCGCGCATATAGGTGATGCTGGTTTTGGCTCTGGGGTGTTTTATATCTACTGCTGCATTAACAAAGACCTGTTGGTAAAAAACCTGCAAAACGATGAGGCTCTGGCGAATCAAACGATTGATGCCCTAGTGCAATCTGCCGCCAAGGTTGCACCCACAGGCAAACAAAACAGCTTTGCCTCACGGGCTTACACGTCCTACATTTTGGCTGAAAAAGGCAGCCAGCAGCCGCGTTCGTTGTCGGTCGCTTTTTTGCAAGCAAACCGTGGTGGTAACCCATTGGATGAAGCCATCAAACACCTTGAAAGCCAGCGCGACAATTTTGAAAATGCTTACGGCAGTTGTGCCGATGGCCACAAAATCATGGATGTGCAAAAAGGTAGTGGCAGCCTGGCAGAAATTATCCAGTTTGTAACGGAGTGATGATGCGGAACTATCTGGTTTTTCAACTCTACGCTCCACTCATGTCTTGGGGTGATCAGGCGGTGGGGCAGGAGCGGCCCTCAGCAGATCACCCTTCGCGGTCTGCACTGTTAGGTTTACTGGCCTCCGCTCTGGGTATCGATCGTAGCGATGAAATCCAGCAACAAAAACTCGCTGATAGCTGTCATTTTGGTATTAAGCTCTATTCTCCCGGGTTGGCTATGCGGGATTTTCACACAGCTCAGGTGCCGCCCACCAATAAAAAGGTGAAGCATCTTTATACGCGCAGGGATGAACTTGCTGAAACCAAAATAGGTACTATTCTGTCGTTCCGCACCTATCAGCAAGACAGTTTCAGTGTTGCCATAGTTTGGCTTGAGAGTGAGAGTGATTATACCCTCACTCAACTTAATGCGGCATTAAAAGCACCGCACTTCCATCTTTATTTAGGGCGCAAAGCCTGCCCGCTGGCTGCACCGCTTAATCCGTTGATTACACATTGCAACACAATGAAACAGGCGTTGGATGAATACCTGCCTGCTGTTGGGCTGCAACGGTTATCAGAGAATATCTCACCACGTTATTACTGGGAGCCTACTGAACACAGTGGTTTAACCGAGACTTTTCGTGCGCCGCGATACGATCAACCGATCAACCGCCAGCGGTGGCAGTTTACCAGTCGTGAAGAAGCGGTGTATTTAAGCGGGGGGGCGACGCATGTACCTGAGTAAAATCACCTACTCCCCAACCCATCGGGCAGAAATGGTCAAAGCTTTAACTCAACATCGCAACTTATTTTATGAACACCAAATGATATGGCGTTTGATGCCGCAGGATGCCGATGCTAAGCGTGATTTTTTGTACCGCAAAGATGAAAGTAATCGTTTCCCTTTCTATTACTTACTTTCTGAACGTTTACCTGAACAGGTTCCCGACTTTTTACAGGTACAAAGTAAAGTTTTCTCACCCGAGTTAATGGCAGGTGGGTTTTACGGTTTCAGCCTGCGGGCCAATGCTGTTGTCACGCGCAAAGCTGACGACACCAGTAAGCGACGTCTCAGACGTAATATCGTCGAGGCAAAGGTGGACGAATACAAACAACGTTTTCCGCGTGCGGAAGATCGTCCTTCGAGCGCGTTGATTCATTACGAAGCCGGTGAGCAATGGTTATCTGCTCAAGGTGAAAAGCATGGTTTTAAATTATGTGACTTACGTGTCAGCAATCATCAGTTTCACAAACACCAGAACAAAGAGAATGGTGGTCGTCGACAGTTTGCCAGTCTCGATTTTGATGGCACATTGGAAATTAGCCAACCCGAAAAATTTGTCCAGTCGATGTATTCTGGCAGGCCAAATCCCGATCCAGAAAACCCAGCATTAGTACGTGGTTTGGGGCGGTCAATGGCTTTTGGTTGTGGCTTGATGTTGATTCGTAAGGCGTAACTAACGATAAGAAGTGTAGATAACCATGGCAAACTCACCCTACGTGCCCCTCAAACCGATTCCCATTAAAGACCGTGTATCAATGATCTTCATCGAATATGGCCGTATCGATGTTAAAGACGGCGCCTTTGTCGTTGTTGATGAAGTGAATGGTGAGCGAATGCTGATTCCTGTTGGCTCTGTTGCCTGTTTAATGCTCGAACCCGGCACACGGGTTTCTCATGCCGCCGTCAAACTGGCTGCAACGACCGGCACATTACTGATTTGGGTTGGTGAAGCGGGCGTGCGTCTTTACTCGGCGGGCCAGCCTGGCGGGGCTCGTTCAGACAAACTGCTTTATCAAGCCAAGCTGGCATTAGACGAAGATTTGCGGCTGAAGGTCGTGCGGAAAATGTTTGAAATGCGCTTTGGTGAACCTGCGCCAGAGCGCCGCAGTGTTAACCAGCTGCGGGGCATCGAAGGAGCGCGGGTACGCAAAACTTACGAATTAATGGCCAAACAATATGGCGTTAAATGGCAAGGGCGTCGCTATGATCCCAAAAATTGGGAAGCTGGTGATGTTATTAATCGGTGCCTCAGTGCCGCGACCTCCTGTTTGTACGGCGTTACAGAAGCGGCTGTATTGGCTGCTGGGTATGCCCCCGCCGTTGGCTTTATTCATAGCGGTAAACCGCTGTCATTTGTTTATGACGTGGCGGATGTCTTTAAGTTTGAAACGGTCGTGCCCGTTGCCTTTAAAATCGCGGCTAAATATCCCAGTCAGCCCGACAGAGAAGTGCGGGTGGCTTGTCGCGATATTTTCCGTAGCAGTAAGCTACTGAAAAAGATCATTCCTTCCATAGAGGAAATGTTATCAGCCGGCGGTATCGAACCCCCTCCACCACCAGAAGATGCCCAGCCGCCCGCTATTCCCGAGCCAGAAAATACCGGTGATGATGGACATAGGAGTGGCTAGTGAATGAGTATGTTAATTGTCGTCACTGAAAACGTACCTCCACGTCTCAGGGGGCGCTTAGCTGTCTGGTTGTTGGAGATTCGAGCTGGGGTTTATATTGGTGATGTAGGCAGGAGGGTGCGTGAAATGATCTGGGAACAAGTCACTATTTTAGCGGACGAGGGTAGCGTAGTGATGGCCTGGGGAACCAACTCAGAGTCAGGGTATGAATTTCAAACATTTGGAGACAATAGGCGAAGGCCCATTGATCACGATGGCTTGAGATTAGTGTCTTTTTTACCCGCCGAAAAACCGTGATATTTTTTCGCTAAAGGAAATATTTTCCAGTCAATAAAGCTGGTAACTTTTTTATTGTGTTAAAGCTCTTTAAAAATCAATAAGGTACACTTAGTCTGTTCCCCACGACCGTGGGGATGAACCGCCAGCAATCAGGCGCGCTCACCTAACATTGGTCTGTTCCCCACGACCGTGGGGATGAACCGCCTGTAATACTGCAGTTAACAGCCGATGTTGTCTGTTCCCCACGACCGTGGGGATGAACCGACGTATTCGGTGGTACTGACGACAGTGCTCAACTGTTCCCCACGACCGTGGGGATGAACCGCAAAAACTAGAAGCCGAGCGTATGGCCTATCACTGTTCCCCACGACCGTGGGGATGAACCGAGGGATGACATAACGGCTTGGTACACCTCGGGCTGTTCCCCACGACCGTGGGGATGAACCGACCGCACAGGCGTCTAGGCCAGAGCAGCGAATCTGTTCCCCACGACCGTGGGGATGAACCGCCAATTTACAGTCGGCCTTCTGTGTTCACCCACTGTTCCCCACGACCGTGGGGATGAACCGGCGCTATCTCATGCGGATGAGGTGGCAAAGCTCTGTTCCCCACGACCGTGGGGATGAACCGTACTTCCCAAACACATCAAGCATGTACATTATCTGTTCCCCACGACCGTGGGGATGAACC
>JBFJYH010000019.1:0-45566 GCA_041622675.1 Porticoccaceae bacterium | reverse complement strand
TGCGTAAAGAACTCGCCGACTTTCGCAAGAAGGTCGAGGATGTCTATGACAAGGAAAGTGCTGAACGCAATCGCCTCGAAGGTAAGATTGGTGAGTTGCAGCAGCAGACGCAACAGATTGGTCAGGACGCGATCAAGCTAGCCCAGGCTCTCAAAGGTGACAATAAATTGCAGGGCAACTGGGGCGAGCTCATCCTCGAACGCCTGCTCGAAGAGTCCGGTCTTAAAAAAGGTAGGGAGTATCAAACACAGGTTGCCCTGCAAAATGAAAGGGGCCAGCGGCGCAATCCGGATGTCATTATTCATCTACCCGACCAGCGTGACATTGTTATCGATGCCAAGGTTTCGCTAAAAGCTTATGAAGCCTTTTGCAGTAGCAATGAAGAAATACAGCGCGCTCAAAGTCTTAAAACTCACGTCGCCTCTTTACGCAGCCATGTTGTGGGACTTAATCGCAAGGCCTATGAGCAATTAGACGGCGTTAATAGCCTCGATTTTGTGCTGATTTTCATCCCCGTAGAAGCGGCCTTTATGCTGGCCATAGAGCATGATCAACAATTGTTGAGCGAGGCCTACGACAAGGGCATTATTCTCGTCAGCCCAAGCACACTGCTGGCGACCTTGCGCACGATTCACAATATCTGGCGTTACGCTGATCAAAATCTCAATGCAGAAAAAATAGCCGCCCAGGCGGGCGGACTCTACGATCAGTTTGTTTTGCTGGCAGAAGGCCTGGAGGATATTGGCAAGCACCTGGATAAAAGCCGCGACGCCTGGACGACCACCCGTAAACGCCTCGTCTCAGGTCGCGGTAATTTACTGAAACGGGTAGAGGATCTTAAAACTCTGGGCGCGACCACACGCCGAAATATGCCGACAACACTGAGCGATGAAAGCCAACTGGATGAACAAATCTCAGTGCTTGAAAAGTCTGATGAACGTGATTGTTAGCATTGAACGATCAGCCTGAATTCAACATAAGGATAGATGACCTTGCAGCAGCTTGAAGTTGTTGGCTTTGTCTTTACGGCGATACTTCCCGTTTACTTACTCACAGGTCTGGGTGTTTTACTGCGGCGCATGGGTTGGTTGAGTGAAGGCTTCCTACATGATAGTTCGCGTATTGTTTTCAACTTTGCTGCACCGACAATGCTTTTTTTATCGTTGTCGAGTGCCGACTTAAGTATTACCGAGGCGCCGCGTTTTCTCTTTGTCAGTGTCGCGTTATTAATTGCTTTGTCTCTGGTGGCCTGGGGCTTGGCGAGGTTTATCGTCACGCAGCGCAGCGACAGAGGTGTCTTTATTCAGGGTGCTACTCGTGGCAATTTACTGATCTCGGGGCTTGCCATGGCCTATAATGTTTATGGTGTACAGGGCGTGGCTCTGGCCTCTCTACCGATGGGACTGTTTATTATATTTAACAATATCTATTCCATCAGTGTGCTCAAGCTTTATAGCTGCCAAACTGGCCGCCCAGCGAAAAGCTATCTTTCAGATATTGCCAAAAACCCTATTATTATTAGTGTGTTGCTGGGCACGATAGCGGGGGTTTTTAAGTTGGAATTGCCCGAAGCTCTGGCTAATAGCGGTCGATTATTGGGGCAAGTTACGGTGCCATTGGTGTTAATCAATGTTGGCGCCTCACTGGATTTTGCTCAATTGCGCAAGCCCAGTTTGGCCGGTTGGGGTGCGGCACTGTATAAATGTTTGCTAATGCCTGTACTGGGGGTCCCTATTGCCTGGTACTGTGGTTTACGAGGTATGGAGCTGGGTATTGTGTTCTTGGTTTTGTCATCACCGACCTCGACTATTAGTGTCGTGTTTGCCCAGATGTTCGGCGGCAATGTCAAGATGGCGGCAAATATTGTCTTACTAGGTGGTCTGTTTTCTTTTGTTTTTGTTGTTTGTGGCTTGATCTTTTTAAAAGCTCAGGGTTTGGCGTAAACGTACGTGAGTGCCTATTGTTGTCTATAGTTCATTGAGAGGTAGATTGTGGTTGTTGTCGTATTACTGGCTCTTTTGATTGTCTTCGTGTTGGCGGGCTATGCCTTGCATTTGCGGCGAAAGTTACAGAACCTCGATGCCGAGCGTGAAAAGGCAAAACTGGCCTTTGAGCAACAGCTTAAGGAGAAAACAGTTGAGAGACAAAAAGGGATTATTATTCTAGCGAAAGCCTTAGTGGCTGAAGAATTGAGTGTAACAGAGGCCTGCCTGCGTATTTCCTGGCTACTTGAACAGATCGATGCAAAGGTAAGGGAGTCTGAGGGTTTTAGCGTTTTTTTTCAGGTCGCCGATGCCACCGCTCATATTCCGATACTCGAAGCCTGGAAAGCGCTGACACGGGAGCAGCGCAAGGCTTTTGATCGGGAGCGTCTTGAGATAGAAAAGGCCTTTGGAGATTTTGTGCTAGCGGCTGCAAAAAAACTGATTGACAAGGACCTCTCCCTGCCGGGCAAAACCTCACCGGAACTTTTCTATACGGCCTAACGGGCTTTACTTGCGCCTCTTTTTTTCAAGACTGCACCCGCCTCAAGGTGGTGGGTGTAGGGAAACTGATCGAAGACAGCGAAATGCTCAATACAGTGACTGTGATCCAGTGCCAATAGGTTCTCGTGCAGGGTTTCTGGGTTGCACGAAATGTAAATGATGTTGTCAAAGCGACGCAGTAGTTCGAGGGTGGCGTCATCTAACCCGGCGCGGGGCGGGTCGACAAAAACGGTTGAAAATTCATAGCTTTGTAAGTCGATGTGGCGCAGCCGACGGAAGGGCCTTACTGCATTTAGTGCTTGTGTAATCTCTTCACTCGAGAGGCGCACAATTTCAATATTTGTAATCGTGTTGGCGTCAAAATTATAGCGCGCGGAATTGACGGATATTTTGGCGATCTCGGTCGCGAGTACACGATTAAAATTTTGCGCCAGTACGGCGGTGAAATTGCCGTTACCGCAATACAGCTCCAGTAGATCACCACCAAAATCGGTGCTCTTTTGGCGCGCCCAGTCGAGCATTTTTTCATTCGCTCGAGCATTGGGCTGTGTAAAGCCGGTCTCTTTTTGTTGGTAGATATAGGTGCGTCCGGCGACCTGTAGTTTTTCAATCACGTAATCGCGGCCAATGACGACTTTTTGTTTGCGACTGCGGCCGATAATATCAGCCTTTAAGTGGGTGGCGAGCTCAGTGGCGCGGGCCTCCCACATACTGTCGAGGGGGCGGTGGTAGAGTAGAGTAATTACTGCTTCGCCACTGAGTGTGGTTAAAAATTCGACGCTGAAAAGCCGCTGGCGCAGAATGTCGCACTGGTTGATTTGTTCGAGCAATGGTGGCATTAACGCTTCTATGGTCGTTGATCCGGCTGGGAAGCCCTGAATAATATAGGCTTGTTTACGCTCCCCTTGACGGTACATAGCGTAGTCGGCCCTGCCGTCTTGCTGCCATATTTTGAACTCGGCGCGCATGCGATAGTTCAGGGGGGGGGAAGGGTAGATGTCGAGGGTTGGCAACACTAACTCACGAAAGCGAGTCTCTAGGCCGGCCACTTTTTCTTGCAACTGTTGGTCGTAGGTAGTGGGGTCGATATCAGTCACAGGGGCTCCAGAAAAACGACTATTATAGCCTTAAGATAAACGCTGACATCTAGCATATTATGGAGCCGGAATATGATTCGCTCAATGTCTATTAAGGTTGAACGGCAAGGGCTGCACGATATTAGCACTGTGCTTAGTGAGTTAGTCAGGAAGTCGGGTGTCGACGAGGGGCTGTGTACTCTATTCATTCAGCACACCTCCGCAAGCTTGCTGATACAGGAAAACCATGATCCTTCTGCGCGGCGAGATCTTGAAAATTGGCTCATCGCTTGGTGCCAGAGAGCGATTCGCTCTACACCCACACCCTCGAAGGCCCCGATGATATGCCGGCGCACATTAAGGCAGCGCTGACGGCAAGTAGTGTGTCGATTCCGGTCATAGGGGGTGAGCTAGCACTGGGTACTTGGCAAGGAGTTTTTCTCTGGGAGCATCGCCATCAACCAGGTAAGCGGCGGGTCATTGTCCACTTAACGTAGGGGCTCCGGGCTTGTCGTCGGGCTCGTCCGGTGGCTCTTGTACTAATCGAATACTAGCGACATAATCAAAACAGTTTAGCGCAAGTACTGGCTCTGATTGAGGCTAATAGCTTGCTCGAGACGGTTCGCCCGGTAGCCGTGTTGCATAGATAGGTGGAGTTGTAGCCATGCGGGGTGAGTAACTATAACAACTAATTGATACATGGGAGATCAGTATGGCTTACCAACGGCCGGAGTTTAAAGAGCAGTATGAAAACTACATTGGCGGCGAGTGGGTGGCCCCGATTGATGGTAAATATTTTGATAATACCTCACCGATTGATGCCAGCTTTATTACGCGTATTCCTCAATCGAATGCTAAGGACGTCGATCTGGCTGTAGAGAAGGCTTGGGAAGCTGCCGCAACGTTTAGCAAGACTTCACCGGCCGAGCGCAGCATGTTGATGTTTCGTATTGCCGATCGCATTGAAGAGCATATTGAAAAACTGGCGATGGTTGAAACCTGTGACAATGGTAAAGGAATGCGTGAGACACTGGGCGCCGACCTGCCTCTGGTGATCGACCAGTTCCGCTATTTTGGCGGCTGTATTCGCACGGAAGCGGGTAGTGTGACCAATATTGATGCCGATACTGTATCGATGGAAGTACACGAGCCATTGGGTGTGGTTGCTCAAATTATTCCCTGGAATTTCCCATTGTTAATGGCTGCATGGAAAATAGCCCCGGCATTGGCAACGGGCAACTGTGTTGTTATCAAGCCCGCCGAACAAACCCCCGCCTCGTTGTTGGTGTTGATGGAAATTATTGGCGACTTACTCCCACCTGGCAGTCTCAACGTCATCAATGGTTTTGGTGTCGAGTGTGGTAAGCCACTGGCGTCCCACCCCAATGTGAAGAAAGTAGCTTTTACCGGTGAAACCAGTACCGGCCGTCTGATTATGCAATACGCGTCCGAAAATATTATACCAGCGAGCACAGAACTCGGCGGTAAGTCACCGAACATCTTCTTTGAAAGTGTCATGGATGAGGATGACGAGTTCCTCGATAAAGCTATCGAAGGTTTAGTGATGTTTGCCCTCAATCAGGGCCAAGTGTGTACTTGTCCATCTCGGGCCTTAATTCAGGAAAGCATTTACGACAAATTTATGGAAAAGTGCTTGGCTAGGGTCGAGGCTATCACTCGGGGAGACCCCTATGAGCTGAGTACCATGATGAGTGCTCAGGCCTCCAATGATCAGTACGAAAAAATCATGAGCTATATTGATATTGGTAAGCAAGAGGGGGCGGAAGTGCTTATCGGTGGCGGTGCCTATAAAAATCCACAGTACCCAGACGGTTATTATATTGAACCGACGGTGTTTAAAGGCAACAACAAAATGCGTATCTTTCAGGAGGAGATTTTCGGGCCTGTGCTGGCGGTCACCACGTTTAAAGATGAAGATGAAGCACTGGAAATTGCCAACGACACCCAGTTCGGCTTGGGCTCCGGTCTTTGGTCTCGGGATATGCACCAGGTCCATAAAGTGAGCAGCGGAATTCAGGCCGGACGTGTGTGGGTCAATTGTTATCATGTGTACCCAGCCGGTGCCTCTTTCGGTGGCTATAAGAACTCCGGTATTGGTCGAGAAAACCACGCGATGATGCTGAACAGTTATCGCCATACTAAAAACGTGTTGATTTCCTACAACAAAAATAAACTGGGTTTTTTCTAAATAGTACAGGTGTTCGGCCCGCCATAGTGGCGGGCCGAGTTGTTGAACAATAGGAGGTATACCATGCCCGTGGAACGAGTGAGCGTGACCGAAGCTGCGGCCCAGGTGATTGATACTTTGCGTGACGAGCATGGTGAGCTGATGTTTCATCTCAGTGGTGGTTGCTGCGATGGGTCCTCCCCTATGTGTTATCCCGTTGGAGAATTTCGCCTCGGTGGTCGCGATCTCTACTTAGGGGATATTCACGGATGCGGTTTTTATATGCACGCGGACCAGTTTGAGTATTACAAAAATAGTCATACTACGGTCGATGTCGTCGAGGGGCGTGGCGCTAGTTTTTCTCTGGAAATTCCCCTTGGAGTACGTTTTCTTATTCGCACTCGTATTTTTAGTGATGGAGAAATGAGAAATCTTCGACCGGTGCAAGTGGCAGAGTAAAGAATGTTGTCCGGCCCCACATACCCTGCCAATACTCTTTAAAAAAGGAACTCTTGTTTGCTGAAGGCTAGATTTATTCTTGTACCGAAAAAAGGACAGGCCTTCATTGGTTATATGATTTCCTCGCGCCAACTTTTCTGGCGTACCTTCGCTACTTTTTTTTTACTGCTGTTGAGCGGCCTTGCGCTCAGCGCCCCGCAGGCTCCTGACAATGCCCAAGCAGCAGGTCTTTATCAGGTGGCTTTTTATGTTGAAGAGGACGGCAACCCCCTTGATATCAATGGGGCAAGTCAGCGGTTTAAAAGTGGAGATTTTAGAGACGCGATCTTACCCCTAAGCCTTGGTATTGGTTCCAATCCGGTATGGATTCGCTTTGATTTTAACAATCAAACGCCCACAGCCTTATCTCAACGTCTCTCCGTTCAGACCTCGTGGCTAGACCAGCTGGATGTTTATTTTTTACATGATGGGCGAGTAGCACAGCAGTACCGTGCAGGTGATCGTTTTCCTCACGCCCAAAGACCTCAGAAGAACCGCTATTTTATCTTTGATCACGACTTTCCATCGGGAACAAGCGAGATATTTATTCGTGCTGAAACGCCAGACCCTATGTTGCTACTCATTTATTTGGAGACTATTGAAAAGGCAGGCGCAGCTCAGACCTTGGAAAATTATGGCTATGGGTTTCTCTACGGGGGGATGCTTACCCTATTAGCCTATAATGTGATGATTTTTTTTAGTTTAAAAAGCTCCCGACATCTTCACTATAGTGTTTATATCATTGCCTTTTTGGTGATGAATATGGCATATACCGGCCATGGTTATATGTGGCTTTGGCCGGATTCCCCTACCTGGCAGGCGTGGTCGAATCCGTTGCTGATAGTCTGCTTTTCCCTTTGTGGCCTGACATTTGCGATACGCTTTCTCAATACGAAAGAAAGTTTGCCAAAATTTCATCGTATGTCTGTGTTGATTGGCTCTGCTTTCTTCCTTGCTGAATTACTGGCTATCAGTGTAGGAAGCGAAGTGGCAGCGTTGTGGGTTTCTTTTTCACTGGTATTCGCGGTTTCTATACTCCTAGTGCTGCTAGGTAGTGTGGCCCTTTTTAAGGGCAATCGATCGGCCAAATATTTTTTACTGGGGTCTATTACCCACGTTATATCTGCCTCTGTTACTGTCATGGTGGTATGGAGTTTTATCCCCTATAGTTCCTTGGCTTATCATGCCGTTGAAATTGGCATGATGGTTGATGCCATTATGCTGGCCATGGCGCTGGCTGATAAATTTAGGATTACCCAGGAGGAAAAGCTATTGGCTGAAACATTATCAAAGCTTGACCCTTTAACGTCGCTAAGTAATCGTCGGGCATTTTATGAAGGGGTAAACCCTATCTGGGATGTGGGGTTGCGTAAAGACCGGCCGATGTCGCTTGTATTGCTGGACGTGGATAGGTTTAAAGCTATCAATGACCGCTTAGGTCACGCTCTAGGTGATGAAATTCTGGTTCTGCTAGCGGACCTGCTCACAGAGCAGATAAGAACGGGGGATTTTTTGGCTCGTTGGGGAGGGGAGGAGTTTGTTATTTTTCTGCCTGAAACTGATTTCATTACTGGGCTAATCATTGCAGAACGGCTGAGAGGAAAAATTTCGTCCATGCCCTTACCGGAAAAATTTGACGATTTTGAGGTGACAGTAAGTTTTGGTGTTGCGCAAAATGATGGGGGTAATATGTCCCTAGATGAGTTAATTTCTGCAGCGGATAACTACCTCTATCGCGCTAAGAGTGGAGGGCGAGATCAAGTTTGTGGTGGTCTGTTATCAGAAATATCGCCGCAAGTGCCCTGGGTTAGGACGGGATGAATAAATGACGGATAAAAAAAGTACTTCGAGCAAACTGGATAAGCACCTCGCAGAGCAGCGGGCCTACATTTCTAAGCGTGAAAAGGGGTATCGAGAAAAGTCGTTGAAACTCTACCCTTGGATTTGTGGCCGCTGTACCCGTGAATTTACTCGGGCAAACCTCAGCGAACTTACCGTTCACCATCGCGATCACAACCATGACAACAACCCTTCCGATGGGAGTAATTGGGAGCTGTTGTGCATTTACTGCCACGACGAAGAACATACCAAGTTTGTCGATTTTATTCGCTACGGTAGCACCGAGGAGGGTGACGTTGCCCCTGCGACCTTCAGCCCATTTGCCGATTTAAAAGAGCGGATGAAACAAGGTAAATAGAGTGATGGCTTGAATAGCCTATGAGTCAATAATATTAGAAAGATCGATGAATGAGAGGCACTTTTGAAGGAAGGCTAAGGGTCGGTAGTGGCGCTTCCATTTATCTTTGAACCACTGGCGTTCCCATTGCGAGACATCGTGAGAGTTGGGTTCTGGCAATAAAGTATCTACTACTGCCCCTGCTCTTTGCTAGGCCATGCTATAAGCAGTTTTCAGGCCTAGGCAATCCGGCAATTTTACTGGCAACCCGTGCGGGGCTGGGTGGAAATAACTGCATTAAATAGATACTACGGCCCTTCTCTTTACCCAATTGCTGGGCGATATATTTTACTAGGGGACGCATGGGGGGGGAGAGTTCAAAGCGCTGGTGGAACTCTTTTAACAAATAGATAATTTCCCAGTGAGCGTCGGTGAGTACGATATTTTCACTGGCAGCCAGCTGTTCGGCCACAGGCTCGGACCAGTCGCTTAGGTTTGCTAGGTGGCCATCACTATCGAGTATTAATGCCCTACTCATATTGACGTTTTAATCATTCATTAATACCAGCTTTGTATAGCAGAGGCCTCTGCAGCAAGGCTAACAAAGCCTGTATCGTTGATTATTGTAAAGGCGGGCAGGAGTGAAGACGCAACGAGACCCCGTGCTTCGCAGTCTGCCTGCAGTAGATAAAATCGTGTGCCTTCATCAGCGAGTTGCTGGATTTTTTCTAGGTGCGTTGATGAGCGTTGTAAATTATTTAACGCACTATAAACGCCATTTTCGATAAGCAGTACGGCATCGCTTTTAGCGACAACGTAGAGGCAGTCGTCGAGGGCTGTGTTGTCAAATACGGATTTATTCACTGTGTGTAATAACATTAAAAACTCAAAATACAGTGGCTCGAATTGAGAAGCGCGCGTACTTTCGTACGGCCGATAATTTCACCGGCATTAATGTCTACGCTGGTCAGATTGCGTTGTCTGAGAGAATCTTCATCGATCCAAATACCTTCTACGTCATAAAGGGCCAGGGCACTGGCCATAGAGGCCTGGTTTTTATAGCCGATTGTCTTGCTATTTTGCGGTTCTAATAGTTGCCAGACTCCCTCATTCATATAGAGTATATTGGTTTTAGCACCCATGGCTCCGCAGGCCAGTGCGGCCTCTAAACCCTCTCGCGCTAGAGCGTTGCCATAAGGGGCGTGGCGGAAGACCAGCAGAACGTCGCGGTCCTCTAGTTTATGGGTGTTGAGCTTAGCCAAATGTAATTACTCGGTCAGCGTTGAGGCTGGCGTCGACCAATTGCCCCAAACCGGATACTTCATGGCCGAGGCTAAGGTTAGCACCTGGTTTACCAAGTCTCTTCGCATCTTGTTCGCTGAGCACTCCGCGTCGTGTGGCGGCGGCGATGCATACCACTGAATCAAGCTGGTGTAGTGCGATCAACTCGCTCCACTGTTGGGGAAGATTGCTTTCATCTTGTGTTGGGCTCACTAGAGCTGAGGCATTGTGTACCCCATCATGATAGAAAAACAGTCGGTAAATGCTGTGTCCACCACCGAGAGCTGCGCGGGCAAAACGCAGGGCGCTGGTCGAAGCCTGCGTGCTATAGGGTGGGCCTAAGATGAGAAGGGCAAAGTTCATAGAGTTTGGGTAAATTTAGCCTGGTCAACAGCCGAGAGATTCTGTTCACAGGCATGTTAACAAATCCTGTGAACAAATTGATGGTCAATACTAAATACAATCTAAGTAAGCGGTTCTGAGCATTCAGTGCATAGGCTCTTATACCTACTAGGAAGAAACGCTCTGTTTAAACCCCATGGTAATTGCTAATCTTATAGCGATGCTTTCAAATGTCATGTCTTTAATAAAGGAGAATAACCATTAACGAGTTAGAGGAAGTCCCGACAAGTTATAACTTCACAGAAATTCACGATGCCATGCAGCGCTATGTTGACGATAATTTAGTCAGTGGACTCTCGGCGGTAATTTTAAAAGGTACCGAGGTTGTCGATGTTAAAACCTGGGGTTATATGGATGTCGAAAGCCAAACCCCGATGCGTGACGATGCCATATTCCGCGCCTATTCCAATACCAAAATTGTTACCTCTGCAGCGGCGATGGCCCTCTACGACGACGGCGCCTTTGATCTCGACGACCCAGTAGAAAAATACATTCCACAGTTCAAAGGCTTAAAGGTGTTGAAAAAGGGTGCTAAAGAACTAGATGATACTGAAGCACTGCGTACACCACCGACAATTCGCCACTTGTTTACCCACACCGCAGGCTTCGCCTACGGCTTGTTTATGAGCAACCCGGTGGACAAAGTGTATGTCGAGCAACGAATGATGGGTATGGAATCGACCTTGGTTGAAATGATCGACAAGCTAGCCAAGCAACCTTTGATTTATCAGCCCGGTGACGAATGGCAGTACAGTATCAGTATTGATATATTGGCTCGGCTGATCGAAATATGGTCGGGTAAAAGTTTTCTCGACTTCCTTAAAGAGCGTATCTTTACACCTCTGGGCATGGACGACACCGACTTTTCAGTGCCGCCAGAAAAACACCATCGCTTAACCTCTCTCTATTCACCCATTGATTTACGCGACCCCATGGTGCCCGGGCTAAAACCCTGCCCTGATATTATGATTGGCAGCGTGCTCGAGCCCAAGAGTTTCCACTCCGGTGGTGGTGGCTTGGTCACAACTATCGCCGATTACACTACCTTTATTCAGATGATAATTAATGGTGGCGAATGGCAGGGGCAGCGTATCCTCTCAAAACAGTCAGTTGATCTGATGCACTCGAATCAGCTGAGCGAAGGCTTGAAAGTCAAAATCCCCACTTGGGATATGCCCAATACCGTTTTTGGCTTAGGCTTCGCCATTAAAAATACACCAGCAGAAGGTGAGCCAGACAGCGCCACCGGCGAATATCATTGGGGCGGCATGGCGGGAACTCACTCGTGGATTGCGCCAAAGGCAGGTGTTAGTGCATTGATATTCACCCAGCGGGCCTACGGCTTTTGGCACCCCTTTAGCCATGAATTTAAGCGTTTGGTTTACAAAATTGCTGGCTAGAGGCACTGTTTTATTACGCGTAATATTCTACAAATAATGAGAAACAACATGGCAAGAGTAGAAAATAAAATAGCACTCGTAACCGGTGGCGGTTCCGGTTTGGGTCGTTCAAGCGCGCTGCGCCTGGCAGAAGAGGGTGCGCGTGTCGTTGTCACTGACCTCAATATCGAGGGTGGCGAACAGACAGTTGCCGAAATTACCGCGGCCGGGGGAGATGCTTTTTTCCTTCAGCACAACGTCGCCGAAGAAGAGCAATGGCTCAGCGTTCTAGCAGAGGTTGAATTACGTTATGGCCAGCTCGATATTCTGGTGAATAATGCGGGTGTGTTTCTGGTCAAACCCATTGCCACTACGAGTCTTGAAGAATTCCGCTGGCAAAATAGTATTAATGTCGAAGGCGTCTTTTTGGGCATCAAGTATGGTATTGAGCTAATGGAAAAGTCGGGTGGAGGCTCCATCGTCAATATTTCATCGATTGCAGGTTTGGTCGGCACAGCTGTGTCACCCGCTTATTGTGGCAGTAAGGGCGCCGTGCGTTTACTGACGAAAGGCTGCGCTATGGAGTGCGCACAGAAAAAGAACAATATTCGCATCAACTCTATTCACCCCGGTGGCATGCTCACACCTATGCTAGAAGAAGGCATGGCAGCACTAGGTGGTGGCGATAAAGTGCGAAAAAGCTTTGACGACATGGCGCCGATTGGCCATTTAGGCGAGGCTTTAGATATTGCCAATGGTGTTGTTTATCTGGCATCAGAAGAAGCGAAATATATTACCGGTGCTGAGCTGGTTATTGATGGAGGAATTACCGCAGCTTAAGAGGCCTGTGGTACTTTGATAATTTCGGCATTAATTTTGGTAAGGTAATTGAACTAAGTTTAGTAATGGCTATTGCTGAAAAAATATATCAGTCAGAAATAGTAAATCGATTATTTTTCAATAATAAAAAAACCGGCAAATAGTGAAAATTTGCCGGTTTTTTTAATACACGTGACGTGTTTATTTCGTGTCGATATTATAGTTTTTATTAATGCTCATAAAGCGGCTAGCAAGCCAGTGTATAAAACCCATGGTGGGCCGAATAGTAGGGCTATCGCCGTGGCGGTCAAAGTAGTAGCTGTTTGATTTGGCACAATCGCCATATTTAAAGATGGTCAAATGTGTGCGGTTTTGAACTTTTTCAAAGTTTCGGTCATTGGATGATTTTTTTACTTCAATATAGTTGCCACCTCGTTTTTTAGCGGCATTAATGCAGCGTACCAGATGCTTCGACTGCGTGTCGACCATGCCGAACCAAGACGCGGTACAAACACTATAAGGGCCAAACATCAGGAAAAAATTGGGAAAGCCCGGAACTGTCGAGCCCTCGTAGGCCTGGTAGCGATTTTCTTCCCAGTAGTCGCTTAAGTCGACGCCGTTTTTGCCTTCGACTTTAAAGGTTGGAACACTGCCTTTCTGGAAGACCTCAAAGCCCGTGGCGCAAATTAACGTGTCAATTTCTCGCACAGTACCATCACTGGTGACCATGGCATCTTCAGTAATTTCGCTAATTGGCGTGGTCACTAGCTCCGCATTATCGCGGTTAAAAACCGGATAAAAGCGGCTGGTAAAACTGGGCCTTTTACAGCCAAAGTCATATTTTGGAATTAGGGCTTCCTGAGTGGCAGGGTCGTTGACCTGATTGCGTATATGTTTCACGCAGATGTTTTGTAATTTTTTCCCTGCTGGTGAAAAATACTTATTAAAAATAAGCAGGTTAATCATGACAACATCGGTGAACAAAATGGTTAGCTGGCGAGCAAGGTTCTGTAAGCCGGGAATCTTGGCAAAGGCCTTTTGCAGTCTTGGGCTAAATGGCATTTCCTTTTTCGGTAGTAACCAAATGGCAGTGCGTTGATAGACACTGAGGGATTTCACTTTATCGGCAATTTCGGGTACTAATTGAATGCTGGTGGCGCCCGTGCCGATGACGGCAACGCGTTTGTTGTTGAGGTCGTAGTCGTGATCCCAGCGGCCAGTGTGAATGGTTTTTCCCTTGAATTTTTCAATGCCTTTAATTTGTGGCAATTTAGGCAGTGTTAAAAAGCCCGTGGCGCTAACAATATACCGGGACACGTAAGTGTTGCCGGCGCGGGTGCGAGTAATCCAGACATTATTGAGTTCATCGTATATGGACTCAGTAACGTCTTCGTTATAGCGCATATGAGGACGAATGCCGTACTTTTGTGTACAGTGGTCGACGTAAGTCTTCATCTCCTTGCCTGGAGCGTAGAGGCTGGACCAGTTAGGGTTTTGCTCAAAAGAAAAAGAATAGCTGAGTGAGGGAATGTCGACCGCGAGCCCAGGGTACGTGTTGTCGCGCCAGGTGCCGCCGACATCATCGGCTTTTTCGAGGATCACGAAGTCACCGAGGCCTTCTTTAATCATACGAATACCAGCGCCGATGCCACATATGCCGGAACCGATAATTACAGTTTCGTAGTCGATTAGGGGTTTTTCCGTCTGAGGTGGTAGATCAAGTACATGATCTAATGTTGTTTCTGTCATGGGTTTGCCTTATAGATTTAATGAGGTTTTCGTTATCGATAAGCTTATGTTTATATTCTAAGTACTTAGCCCGTTTTTATAAAACTGAAAATAGGGAAAAGCTGTTTTTGATGACTTGTTACGTGAAGCTCAAGTTTAAATTTTAGCATTCGTGGCGATGTTTCTGTAATACTCTTTTGTGACGCCAATCTGGTCGGTAATGTCGAACGCAGACGCGACAGCAAGCCCCGATCATAAACGCGAACAAAGTTAGCGTCAAAAAACGGAATAACTAAAGGTAAGGGAGGAAAATAAAAAGTCAGATCTTCTTTTGCCACATTTTGCACCTAAGATATACCTATAGGATCGGTTCCCAGATGATGGGGCCTATATATTTGACGAGAAGACGTCAACAGTTGCCATCTATTATAAGGTTGCGGGTGTTTTCACTAGTAGGTTTTTCTGAGTTGGCGGTCATTTCAAAGAGATCTGGCCATAGCCTTTGGTGTCGCTTTGATTTCAGGGGGCATTTTCCATTACCACACTGTGCTAAACTTCACTGCAAGGCCACATGAAGGCCTGAATACAAACTATTTACTAACAAACTCCGAGCTCCGGGGCTCTAAGTGCCATCAGTAATTTTAACTCGCTGATGGGTATGAACCCGGTGCCGTGAATGCTGACTTTGCTCAATGCGATCCGTGTTGGCTGGCAGACGATTCAGAGGGATAGCGGGGAAACCTTCTATCCTCCCGACATTGGAAAGGTGTTTGATATGTTACAAGACTACTTCGGGCGCGAGTTCCGCTATTTGCGCTTGTCTGTCACTGATGTTTGCAATTTTAGCTGCAATTATTGTTTGCCCGATGGCTATCAAGGCGATAGCGGTCGCTCGGGCGGGGGATTTCTACGCCTCGACGAAATTCGCAATATCGCCGCTGCTTTTGCCCAGGCGGGTACCCGCAAGATTCGTATTACTGGGGGTGAACCCTCGGTACGTAGTGATCTGCCTGAGATTATTCGCGCTGTGAAACAAACGCCGGGTATTGAAAAAGTGGTAATCACCACCAATGGTTATAAATTGCCGGAGCGTGTTGAAAGCTGGGTTGACGCCGGTCTCGATGGTTTAAATTTAAGTATTGACAGTCTTGACCCCTCAATTTTCCAGGCCATTACTGGCCATCATCGCTTACAGGAATTGTTGGATGGCCTTGATCGCGCGGCCGAGCTGGGTCTGAGTGCCATCAAAGTCAATGCGGTGATGATGCGCGGCTATAATGGTAATCAAATTGACCAGTTCCTCAATTGGGTAAAACATAAACCCCTTACCTTACGGTTTATTGAATTGATGCAGACTGGTGACAATGAAGATTTTTATCAGCGCAACCATATTTCGGGTGAGTCGATTAAAGAACGTCTACTGAGCGAGGGTTGGGAGCTAGCCTTGCGCAGCAAAGATGCAGGCCCCGCTGAAGAATTTTATCACCCCGATTATCAAGGCCGTATTGGCCTGATCATGCCCTACAGCAAGGACTTTTGCGCCAGCTGTAATCGTCTACGTATTAGCGCCACTGGTAAGCTACATCTCTGCCTATTTTCTGATAAAGGTATTGAGCTGCGTAACTTGCTACAACGCGAAGATCAAAAAGATGAATTAATTGCCTATATGCAAGCACAATTAAATGACAAGAAAGTGAGCCATTATTTACAGGACGGTGAGACTGGTGGCACCCGTCACTTGGCCATGCTCGGTGGTTAGCCAATAAACAGTAGTAGAAGGAGATTAAGTGATGGCAAAAAATTACGCAGATGACTTCAAGCCCCTAACCATCGCCGTATTAACGGTATCCGACAGTCGCAATGAAGACAGCGATACCTCGGGCCAATACTTGGTTGATAGCCTTAAAAAAGCTGGCCACCAATTGGGCGAAAAGGTGATTCTCAAAGATGAGCTCTACCAGATTCGTGCCTTGGTGGCGCGCTGGATAGCCTCTGATGATATTCAAGTCGTCTTAATCACAGGCGGCACCGGCTTTACAGGGCGCGACTCTACACCTCAGGCTGTAGCGCCGCTCTTTGATGTGACTATCGACGGCTATGGCGAGTTATTTCGGCAAATTTCCCATCAGGATATCGGTACATCGACTGTGCAGTCGCGAGCGCTGGGTGGCTTGTCAAATGGCACATTGGTATTTTGCATGCCGGGTTCGACCAATGCCTGTCGCACCGCCTGGGAGGGTATTATTGTCGAGCAACTCGACGCCAGTCACCGGCCCTGCAATTTTGTTGGCCAGCTTAAAGCCACCAGCGGTGTTGATTGCGGTAGCCGCGAACAACTTTCATAAGCGATGCTGTTTTGACTTCGTTGTTTTCCAATTAAAGGCAAGTTATGTCCCAATTAAGTCATGTTAACCAGGCCGGCGAAGCGGCCATGGTCGACGTCAGTGGTAAAGCGGTGACCACGCGTATTGCCGTGGCCGAAGGCTATGTGCACATGCGCGCCGAAACTCTCGCACTAATACAGGAGGGCGGCCACGCCAAGGGAGATGTACTCGCGGTGGCGCGCATTGCCGGTATTCAAGGTGCCAAGCGTTGCCCTGAGTTAATCCCTCTTTGCCACACCTTGCTGCTTTCTAAAGTGCAGGTCGATTTCGAAATACAGCTTGAAAATCGTGCTATTCGCATTGAGGCGATGTGTAAGCTAGACGCGAAAACGGGTGTTGAAATGGAGGCTCTCACCGCTGTATCCGTTGCCGCGCTGACGCTGTTTGATATGTGTAAAGCTGTCGACCCCGGTATGACCATCGATGGTATTCGCGTTTTAACAAAAGAGGGGGGTAAGACCGGCCCATGGCAGTATAGTGATGATTGAAGGCAATATGATCAAAATACTTTTCTTTGCGCAATTACGCGAAATGCTTGAACTGGGGTCAATAAACCTAGTTCTACCTGAAGCGATCAGCGTTGCGCAGCTAAAACATCAACTCGCGGCAAGAGGCGGCCGCTGGCAGTTAATGTTTGCCGAGCAGGAGGTGCTCGTCGCTGTTAATCAGGTCATCACAGACGATGACTGTCTGCTAAAGGCGGGCGACGAAGTGGCTTTTTTTCCACCGGTTACTGGTGGTTAACAGGCGATAGCCGCAAAACCTTGTGCAGAGTGTCTGCACAAGGTTACGTTTGATTTTGATCAATCGTCTTTTTCACATTCGCCTGCAGGCAGATCCTGAGGTTCGAGTGCCTCTGTTTCCAGTACGGTTGACTCGCCGGCATTGGTAGTTGCCAGACAATTTTCGGGCGCTTCAATGCCGAGGTGATACGCGGCAAAACCGGGCATGACAACCTGATTCACAGCCATGCCAATAACACGCCCAGCTATCGGTGAAATAATCTCAGAGCTTTCGTTAGTGATGGGGTCTGTCACAGTACCCAGTGAACCGCCTTTTTTAATGAAATGGCCTAAGCCAACATGGCTAAAGAGAATGCCTCCCGTATTGGCACGAATCCATTGGGATCGATAGTAAGTAGGTGCAGGCGTCCCCCAGGAGAACATGCGCGAATACATTTTTTGACGTTGCAAGAGGCTGTTGATGCTTTTAACGGCAAGCTTGACCTGTTTTTCTTGTAAACGCATCGATTCGCCTGCCTCAAGAGTGATTGCAATTATCCCTGCGTCTAGCGCAGCTTGGCGCAACATGCCAGGTTCGCCAGCGCTATGAACAACGACTGTCTCGTCGAACCCTTCTGTGAATTGCATGACATCTGAATTACTCATGTCGGCGCGAACTTGTAACAGGTTGGTGCGTCGCAGTGAACCGGTATGTAAATCGATCAAAGCATCGCAATGCGCTATGACTTCATTAAATAGAGAGTGTGCGATACGCGCGGCAAGGCTGCCCTGAGCGTCGCCAGGGAAATTGCGATTGAGGTCGCGCCGATCAGAGAGATAGCGAGAACCGCGCTGAAAGCCTTTAATATTAACGATGGGTACCCCAATGATTTTTCCGGTCAACTTTTGCGGATCAATGTCGTACATGACTCGCCGAATGATTTCTACACCATTGAGTTCATCGCCATGGATAGCTGCTGTCATGCACAGGGTCTTGCCTGGGTTTTTTCCGTTGATGACTAGCACCGGTGTGGGTGTGGTGAGTCCGGCAATGGTGACCTTTGGTGACCATGCCAGACGAGTCGCTGTGGCTGGAGGTACTATTGAACCTAAAAAAACAAACGGTGCCTGCTCTACAGCGTCTAAGTTGGGTCTGTCATTTTTTCCCGGGGGCGGTGTGTCATCTGAAGGTTCAGGTTTATCTTGTTTACTAATCGCGCTGTCGGCTTGCTCGTCTTCAGGCGGCGTTGTAGCTTGAGGAGGCGCGGGCATAGGAGTTGGTTCGGGTACCGGCGCAGGTGCTACTTCTTTTAAATCGACATTTGGAGCAACTGGCGTAGGGTCGCTAATATTCTTTAAGCTGGCTTTCTGAGCCACGAGCATAGGATTGTCGTTTTCTTTTGAAACGACCTTATGAGGCAATAACGTGGCGTTATCATTCTTTCCTTTGCTTATATTGGGACGGGCAGCAATGGGTGCTTTTTGGAGTGTTGCGTCGGGTTCTTTCAGGCTTATATTCGGGTCTTCGTCAAGTGGTTCCCGGGTTGTTGCCCAGGCGATACTAGCCTGTAAAAGGGACGTTAGAGCGAGAAACCCTAGAAAAGTCTTTAAGGAACAAGGCAAGGGCTTAATGGTTATCTCGGATGAGTTTGACGAGGGACGTAAATACTTAAACATAAAAACCTAGTTTGCTATTTTCAGTGTATGAATAATCATCGGGCATTTTCATGCAGTGCCTTAAAGTTTATTGTTTCTTACCCATTTGCTTGCTAGATAAGCTGTACCACCCCTAGATTTTTCACAGTGAGGTAAATCCACATAGTGCAATTGCTTGGTAATGACTAGAAGAATGGGGCGTTGATTGATTCTTACTGACCATTTAAATACCTGAACTTTTTGTCTTGCGTGAAGTGTTGTACATCTGCTGAATTAATCGTTGTATGAACATCTCGTTGGTGTCCCCTATCCCCAGTACGAAGTGGGTTCTAAGCAGACCTGTGGTTTTATCTTTTGTTCATTCTATCAACCCAGGCCATGCCAATAGCTGAAATAACGAAGGTGAGATGAATAATGACATACCACATTAATTTTTCATTTTCGACTTTCTCGGCATTCATAAATTTCTGCAGTAAATGAATGGAGGAAATGGCGATAATCGAGGCAGCCACTTTTTGCTTTAGTGAACCTGCGTCGAGTTTGCCCAGCCAGGATAGCTTTTCATCGCCGTCGTCTATATCAATACGTGAAACAAAATTTTCATAACCGCTGAGCATTACCATAACGACTAATCCGCCTACTAGGGATAGATCAACTAACGATAGAATAACCAGTACTAGGTCGGACTCGGTAGTGCTAAATATTAGCGGGAAGAAGTGCAACGCTTCTTGAAAAAACTTAACTGTTAGTAATACCAGGGCTAAGCTGAGACCAAGATATAAAGGGGCCAGTACCCAGCGTGCTGCGTACAACATTTTTTCGATCCTTGCTTCCATTGTAATCCTCATGGTTCGTTGAGTCGGTGGTTTTTACGGTGTGTTTTTATTTTCCGTTATTTGATAACGGGTGCTTGACTGCGAGTCACTTTGAACAATAAACCCATTTTTGAATGGTCGAAATAATGGAGTTTATTGAGTTTAAGGCGGCTTGCCTGTTTGAGAAGGTTGATCTCTTGAATGTCTCTGTTTGCAAGATTTCGGGCCATATAGGGACTTTGTTCGTCTGCCGTTACTTTAGATAGCGCGATAGGCGAGATTGGTGGCTGTGGCCAGGGTCTTGGTTGGGAGGGGTCTGTACCGAACGGGCTTTGCAATGCGCTCTGCGTCATTAACGCGGGCTTGTTAATGGCTTGATGAATTGGTGATCCCATCGTTGTTGCGTAAGTGACCTGCCAAATATTACTTTCCAAATGCAGGTAACTCGACAGGTAAACGCGTAGGCTGCCACTAATAACGGTTTTTCCCTTGGTAATGGCGATATCGATCCAGGGAGCCGTTGCAGGGTTTAGCCCAGGCTGTTGCCACGCTTGATGGAATAGTACCTTGTAAACACCTGTGCTGTTGAGGGCGTGCGCATCTGAGCCAAGGTCTCGTTGGTTATTAGGCAGAAGATGAAAACCAGCGATGTTGTCGTTCAGATCAATCAGGTTCTCCGGGTAACTCATGGTGATATTGCGAGGCGCGCGTTCTTCACCAAAGACATCCCTTTGAGTGAAAATTATCACTTCGACCTTGTACCATTTTTGTGAAGACCTGGCGTTTTCTGTAGTGTTGCTCGCTTGGGTGAAGCATGGCACTAGTGTTAATAACGAAAGTGTTAATGTGTGAAATAATTTTATCGATAGATTCATCAAGCAACCTGCTGTTGTTGGGGGGCGAGTAGCTCGAGCAATTCTTCACAGTTACTCAGGCGCTCCTCGGCACTGTGCATGTCGACGTTATAACGCAATTGTGTCGCACCTTGTAAGCGGAAGATATCGCTTTGCTGTTGTACTAGCTCGACGATGGTCATTGGCTCGATAGCGGTTTCTTTGCCGATTTCGACCGTACCGCCACTGGCACCAGCCTGTAATTTGACAATGCCTAGTTGTTCAGCTCGATGGCGTAAACTGGTAACGCGGAAGAGATTTTTCACCGGATCTGGCAAGAGGCCGAAGCGGTCGATCATTTCAACTTGCAGCTCCCGTAATTGGGCCGCATTTTCGGTGCTGCCAATCCGTTTATACAGAATAAGGCGGGTGTGAATATCGGGTAGATAATCGTCGGGGATGAGTGCCGGAATATTCAGATTAACATCGACAACAGGCTTGAGCGTACTGTCGATGTCTGGGGTTTTACCCTCGCGGATGGCGTGCACAGCGCGTTCGAGTAAATCCATATACAGTGAAAAGCCAATACTGTGAATATGCCCACTCTGGCCGTCGCCGAGCAGTTCTCCGGCGCCACGTATTTCGAGGTCGTGGGTGGCAAGGGTAAAGCCTGAGCCCAGTTGATCGGCGGCGCTAATGGCTTCGAGACGCTTATGGGCATCGCTGCTCATTTGTTTGGGGTGGGGTGTCAGTAAATAGGCGTAGGCCTGATGGTGAGAGCGCCCAACGCGGCCCCGCAATTGGTGGAGTTGGGCAAGGCCCAGTTTGTCGGCTCGATCGATAATAATAGTGTTGGCGCTGGGCACGTCGATGCCCGTTTCAATAATCGTGGTGCACACCAGAATATTGCAGCGTTGGTGATAGAAGTCGGCCATGACTTTTTCAAGATCGCGCTCGCGCATTTGCCCGTGGGCAATATCAATGCGTGCCTCTGGCAACATAGCCTGTAATTCACTGGCCGTGCGCTCGATACTTTTCACCTCGTTGTGCAGGAAGTATACCTGGCCGCCACGCAGCACCTCGCGCAGTATCGCCTCACGCACCACACGGCTTTCGTTCTGGTGAACAAAGGTTTTGACGGACAGGCGTCTGGCTGGTGGCGTAGCGATAATGGATAAATCGCGAATGCCACCCATGGCCATGTTCAAGGTTCGAGGTATGGGCGTGGCAGTGAGAGTGAGGATGTCGACCTCGCTGCGCATCGACTTCAGCTTTTCTTTTTGATTTACCCCGAAACGATGCTCCTCGTCGATAACCAGCAGGCCGAGGTCACGGTATTTGATTTTGCTGTTTAGTAACTTGTGGGTGCCGATCAAGATGTCGATGTCGCCCGCGGCAGCTTTTTCAAACACGGCTTCGTGCTCTTTAGCCGTTTTAAAACGAGAAATCACTTCGATATTGACCGGCCAGTTGGCAAAGCGGTCATTGAAGTTGTCGTAGTGTTGCTGGGCGAGCAGGGTGGTGGGCACAAGAACGACGATTTGCTTGTTATTGCTGACGGCGATGAAAGCAGCGCGCATGGCAACTTCGGTTTTTCCAAAACCGACATCGCCGCAAATCAGTCTGTCCATGGGTTGATCGCCGGTCATATCGGCGCGTACGGCTTCGATGGCATCGAGCTGGTCAGGGGTTTCCTCAAAGGGGAATTCGGCCGAGAAAGTACGATAATCGTCGTTCGACATCTTGTAGTGAAAACCTTCACGCGCTTCGCGGCGGGCGTAAATGTTTAATAGCTCGGCGGCGGTGTCGCGAATTTGCTTGGCAGCTTTTTCTTTGGCTTTTTGCCAGCGCTCACTGCCTAATATATGGAGCGGGGCTGTGTCGGGATCGCCACCACTGTAGCGGCTGATTAAATGCAGGTTGGCCACGGGTACATAGAGCTTGGCTTCATCGGCGTAGTGTAATTCTAGAAACTCTAAAGGCTCTCCGTCCATCTCCATGGCGGTCAAGCCGGCGTAACGACCGACGCCGTGGTCAATGTGGACGACGGGCGCGCCAATTTGCAGTTCCGTGAGATTTTTAACAACTTGTTCGGCACCTTCTTTCTGCCGAGAGCGGCGGCGGCGCTGTAGAATTTGCTGGCCAAATAATTCACTTTCGCTAATTAAATTAACAGCCGGGGTGTTGAGTTGCAGACCGCGTTCGAGGGGATAAACGGTGATGCAAATTGATGCTTCGTTATCGCAAAATGCTTGCCATGAATCGACGGCCTGGGGCGCTACACCGATGCTGTTAAGCAGCTCTAACAGGACTTCACGGCGCCCCGGGGATTCGGCACAGAACAGGGTTCTCGCCTCGGTTTCGAGTAGAAAAGTGTCGAGCTTGTCCAAAGGTTGGCTGGCTTTGCTGTCGATGCTGAGGTCGGGCAAGAGTTGGGTGTCGAAATTGTGGCTGGCACTGCTCGTATCGAGACACTGGTACTGAATGTCAGTTCGCGGCAGTTTGCCAATGGCGCTAAATAGTTCTTCAACGGGCATAAACAGTTGCGCGGGTTTAAGCAGGGGGCGCGTTGGGTCCACACCGTAGGATGCGTAGCGATCGCTAGCTTCGTGCCAAAAGCTGCTGGCGGCAGCGTTAATTTCGCTGTCGGCAAATAACAAGGTGTTAGCAGGTAGGTGCTCAAACAACGTAGCGGTCTGTTCGAAAAACAGGGGTAAGTAATATTCGATGCCGCTGGGTGTGTTGCCGCTGCGAATGCTTTGATAGAGAGTGCACTCGCGTGGGTCGGCATCAAATTGCAGATGCCAATTGTCGAGAAAACGTTTAGTGCCAGCTTCGGTTTGCGGAAATTCCTTTGCCGGTAGTAGGGAGATGCTGTCCGTTTTTTCCAGTGTTAGTTGGCTTTCGGCGTCAAAGCTGCGCAGGGTCTCAATTTCGTCATCGAAAAGATCGATGCGAAAAGGGTGCTTTGATCCCATGGGGAAAACATCAATAAGCGCACCGCGCACTGCGTATTCGCCGTGCTCATAAACCGTGTCGACACAGTGATAACCGGCGCGTTGGAATTGTTGACGCAGGGCGTCGATATCGAGTTTTTCGCCAACTCTGTAAACGAAGCTGTTACCTGCGATGTAGCTGGCAGGTGGGAGGCGGTGCATGGCTGTGGCGACCGGGACGACGAGTACGCCGCGTTGTATTTCGGGTAGCAAATGCAGTGTTTGCAAGCGCTCGGAAATAATATCCTGATGGGGAGAGAATAAATCGTAGGGCAGGGTCTCCCAGTCAGGCAAGTGGAGTACGGGCAAGTGTTTATCGTTGCTAAAAAACTGTAGCTCTCGCTCCAGCGCGGCGGCCGCTTTTGCCGATTCGGCCAGCACCAGTGTTAAGCCGTGGTGCTTGTTGGCTGCCGACATAATAGCTAGGGACTTGGCGGCGCCATAGAGTTGGCCCCAGTGGCGACGGTCGCCGGCCTTGTTGGCTGGTGGGGTGGTGAATGTAGATTCAGACATTGGCAATAATTCGAGGCGGCATCAGGAAAGTGAGTTAGCGATAGCGCCGGGTATTGTACCGGTGCCGCTGCGATGCGTCATGTCGTAGGTTGAAACAATTGATAGTTTGTGGAAATGGCAAGTTTTGGTCTGAAAGCGTTACGGTGCAAATCAAGACATTAAGGGCATAATTGGGTGAGCTAACGCCTCGAGTGCTTAGCAATATTACGCTAAGAGCGCGCGCCGGGTATTAATTCTTATGACTTTAATCATTTTCGTGCAGCGCCCCGTTGCACTTGCGGGGGTGAATCACGATAATAGCGTCGCTATTTTATCCGTGACAACTATAACTGTTTAGTCAGTAGCTACATAGCTGTAGCCTAATTGCTCAACGACTAAACCTATCCCACCCTCCCTTGGCAACTTTCGAAAAGCAGGTAATACAACGTGAATCGACCGCAACCGACTGACTTCTTTAAAGACTGGAAAGAGCGCGAAGCACTGGCAGAGGCAATGATCCCCTTGATCGGCAAGCTCTACCGTGAGAACAATGTTTCGCTGTATATGTATGGGCGCAACATGGTGAACCTGTCGGTCACCGACCTCATGAAAGTACACCGCTTCGTGCGTCAGATCGAACAAAATGAATTGTCGGAATTTGAAACTTTTCCAATGATTGCTGCGCTAGGGGAAATGGGTATTGGCCCGGCGCACATCGATATCGGTAAGTTGACCGTGACCTATCAAGAGAAGGGTGCGGGGCGTGAGCCGAAAGCGTTCCTGCTCGATGAGATGAGCGCTTTGATTGCCAAAAATCAAAAACCTTTGCCTGAGCCGCAAGATGTGGTGCTTTATGGCTTTGGTCGAATCGGACGTTTAGTGGCGCGTTTGTTAATTGAAAAAGCCGGCGGTGGTGACTTGCTGCGTTTGCGTGCCATTGTGGTGCGTAAGGGCAAAAGTGATAACGACCTCGTGACCCGCGCAAGCTTGTTGCGTCGCGATTCGGTGCATGGTTCCTTTAAAGGTACTATTCGTGTCATTGAGGAAGAAAACAAACTCATTTGTAATGGCAATGAAATTCAAGTCATTTATGCCAATTCGCCGAGCGAGGTGGATTACAGTGATTACGGTATTAGCAATGCGATTGTAATCGATAATACCGGTGTTTGGCGTGATGAAAAGGGCCTTGGGCAGCATCTTGAATGTAATGGTGTGAGTAAAGTTATGTTGACTGCGCCGGGTAAGGGCGATATTCCAAATATCGTTTATGGCGTAAATGATAGCGAAATAACTCCAGAGAGCACTCTTGTTTCGGCGGCATCCTGTACGACTAATGCCATCGTTCCTGTGCTGCGTGCCCTGCTCGATGAGTATGGTGTTAAGCGTGGCCATGTCGAGACTGTCCATGCCTATACCAACGACCAGAACCTGATTGATAATTATCACTCAGGTGCAAGACGTGGTCGTAGTGCCGCCTTAAATATGGTCTTGACTGAAACCGGTGCGGCTAAGGCTGTGGCCAGGGCTATTCCGGAATTGGAAGGTAAGTTGACGGGCAACGCGATCCGGGTACCCACGCCTAATGTGTCAATGGCGATCCTTAACTTGCGCCTCGGCCGTGAGACAAACCGTGAAGAGCTGAACGAATTTATGCGTCGCAGCGCGCTATTTTCGCCATTACAACAACAAATAGGCTACACCATTTCCAGCGAGGCGGTGTCAACTGACTTTGTAGGTGATCGTCACGCTTGTATTTTTGACTCTCAAGCAACCATCGTTGATGGGGATAACTGTGTATTGTATTGCTGGTACGACAATGAGTTTGGCTATAGCTGTCAGGTGCTGCGTTGTTTGGAACAGATGGCAGGCGTGCGCTGGCCCATGTTTCCATCAGCGAATTAGTCTGTAGGGTCGGTATCGTTGCGCTGGTAAGTTGTTATCGCTCTGGTAAATGCGCGCTGACCTCTTTATAATTTCTGCCCGATTGTTCCGGCTCGCGACGGGGTTTTGTTTGCCAGTCGGGATGCCCCTTGAAAAATAGCACTTGCTTTCAGGCTTATAGAGCAAGTGCTTTTCTTTGTGGGGCAACATATTATGTTAACTGTGAGAGCGCTTTCTATGATCAAGATCCGTAGAGGATTAGACCTGCCAATTACTGGTGCGCCCCAACAAGCCATTCACGATGCCCCTAGTGTCAGCAGTGTTGCATTGCTAGGCCCTGATTATATGGGCATGAAGCCAACTATGTTGGTGCGTGAAGGTGAGAGGGTGAAGTTGGGCCAGGCTCTGTTTAGCGATAAGAAGATACCCGGTGTGCAATACACCTCCCCTGGTGCTGGTGTGGTGAAAGCCATTAACCGTGGCGAGCGTAGAATGCTGCTGTCTGTGGTTGTCGAACTTGACGGCGATGAGGCAGAGTCTTTTACCCGTTACCAGGCCGATGAATTGACATCTTTGAGTCGGGATAAGGTGGTCGACAATCTAGTGGCCTCGGGCTTGTGGACAGCTCTACGCACACGACCTTATTCCAAGGCGCCTGCAATTGACGCAGTGCCGAATTCGATTTTTGTCACCGCCATAGATACCAATCCTCTAGCAGCAGACCCAGCACAAGTTCTGTCAGGTCTAGAAGATGATTTCAGCCATGGCTTGACGCTACTCACGCGCTTGACTGAAGGTGCTGTTAACCTTTGTACAGCGCCAGGTGCTGGTATTCCTACAGTGGCAGGTGTGACACAGCATGAGTTTTCTGGCCCGCATCCTGCGGGTCTTGCGGGTACACACGTGCACTTTGTCGATCCTGTTAACAGCGAAAAACAAGTATGGACGGTCGGCTATCAAGACGTGGTTGCTTTTGGGCAGTTGTTTACGACAGGCCGTTTGCCGGTGGAGCGCATTGTCGCTGTGGCTGGCCCCCAGGTAAAAGAACCCAAACTCATGCGTACACGCCTCGGCGCCAACCTCGATGAAGTGTTGGCGGGAGCCTGTAAAGAGGGTGAAAACCGCGTGGTCTCCGGTTCCGTTTTGTCGGGAAATAAAGCCTCGGGTTCACTGGCTTTTCTGGGACGCTTTCACAACCAGGTGTCGGTGCTTGAAGAGGGTGGTGAACGTATATTTATGAAGTATATGTCGCCAGGAGCAAACCAGCATTCATCTCTACCAATTTATCTGTCTAGTTTGGCAAAAGGTAAATTGTTCAATATGAATGCGAGTACCAATGGTAGCGAACGGGCGATGGTGCCCATCGGCAACTACGAAAATATTATGCCGCTCGATATATTGCCCACTCAATTATTGCGCGCGCTAGTGGTTGGTGATACTGAAACGGCCCAAAAGTTAGGTTGTCTTGAACTTGATGAAGAAGACCTAGCACTGTGTACCTATGTTTGTGTCGGTAAATATGAATACGGCCCCATTTTGCGTGACAATTTGGCGCGCATTGAGAAGGAGGGTTAGGCTATGGGTTTGAGAAAAATTCTAGATTCAGTAGAACCGCATTTTCATAAAGGCGGGAAATACGAGAAATGGTATGCGCTTTATGAAGCAGCTGATACTATTTTTTATTCGCCATCGAGTGTGACGAAAGCGGGCTCACATGTGCGCGATGGCATTGACCTGAAACGGGTGATGATCACCGTTTGGTTAGCTGCATTTCCAGCGATGTTTTACGGTATGTATAACTTGGGATTTCAGGCTAATACTGCTATGGCTGCCATGGGCGGAGGTGAAGTCGCTGGTTGGCACGGTGCGTTAATTGGCATGTTTGCCGGTTACGATCCCGCTAGCATCTGGGACTGCTTTATCTACGGTGCGGCTTTCTTTGTTCCTATCTATATGGTGACCTTTGTTGTGGGTGGCTTCTGGGAAGTACTCTTCTCGGTTGTACGTGGCCACGAAATTAACGAAGGCTTCTTCGTTACTTCTATACTTTATGCGTTGATTTGCCCGCCAGACCTGCCCCTGTGGATGGTAGCTCTTGGTATTAGTTTTGGTGTGGTAATCGGCAAGGAAATTTTTGGTGGTACTGGCAAAAATTTCCTAAACCCTGCGTTGACCGGACGCGCCTTTGTCTTCTTCGCCTATCCTGCAGAGATGTCAGGTGACGCGGTATGGACAGCTGTCGATGGTTACACGGGAGCAACTGCACTGTCTGTTATCGCCAGTGACGGTATGGCTGCCTTGCAAACACAGGTAACTTGGATGGACGCGTTCATCGGCCGCATCCCTGGCTCTGTGGGCGAAGTATCCACTCTGGCAATTTTCATTGGTGGAGCCTTGCTACTATTAGCTCGCATTGCTTCTTGGCGAATAATGTTGGGGGTGATGCTCGGCATGTTTGCTGTATCGACCCTCTTTAATATGATTGGTTCTGATGTTAATCCGATGTTCGCGATGCCTTGGCACTGGCATTTGGTAGTGGGCGGCTTTGCTTTTGGCATGGTGTTTATGGCAACAGATCCTGTCTCCGCCTCTATGACCAATGCGGGGAAAATGTGGTTTGGTGCATTAATTGGTGTCATGGTTGTGCTGATTCGAGTGACCAATCCGGCCTTCCCTGAAGGCATGATGTTGGCAATCTTGTTTGCCAATCTCTTCGCGCCATTGATCGATCATTTCGTGGTTCAAGCTAATGTAAAACGGAGGCTCGCCCGTGCTTAATAAAGATACTGTTGGCGGCACGCTTAGTGTTGCTCTGATCCTTTGTGTGGTGTGCTCGATTGTTGTGGCATCTGCAGCCGTTCTATTGCGGCCGATGCAGCAGGCTAATAAGGACCTCGATCGAAAAACCAATATTCTCGCTGCGGCTGGTTTGTTGAAAGAAGGAGTGAGCGTCGATAGCCAATTCGAAGATATTTCGGTGCGCGCTGTTGATCTGGACTCTGGTCAATTTACCGACGCCGTCGATGTGAACAGCTACGATCAACGTAAAGCCAGTAAAGACCCTGCTCTATCTGAAGCGCTAAGTGCTGCAGATGACTTGGCGAAAATTTCACGTAGGGCCAATATTGCCACCGTGTATATTGTCGAAACATCTGAAGGCATCGATAAAGTGATCTTGCCGATTAAAGGCTATGGTCTGTGGTCTACCCTGTACGGCTTTATCGCTCTTGAGGGTGATTTAAATACCGTTGCGGGTTTGGGTTTTTACGAACATGCTGAAACACCCGGTTTGGGTGGTGAGGTTGATAACCCGCTTTGGAAAGCCAAATGGATAGGTAAAAAAGTCTTTGATGATGAGGGTAAAACTGCTTTGGCGCTAATTAAAGGGTCGGTTGATAGCAGTCGTGCCGGTAGCGAATATCAGATTGATGGTTTGTCAGGGGCGACCTTGACCAGTCGAGGTGTGAGCCAGTTAATTCAATTCTGGCTTGGCGATAAAGGCTTTGCACCATTTTTAACGAAGCTTAAAGGAGGGGAGGCGTAATCATGACGGAAAAAACGAAAGATATTCTGTTTAAGCCGGTTGTTGAAAATAATCCAATTGCACTGCAGATTCTCGGCATTTGTTCGGCGCTAGCGGTAACATCACAGTTGTCGGTAGCCTTGGTGATGTGCCTGGCGCTGACCACGGTAACGGCTTTTTCAAACTTGTTTGTTTCTTTGGTGCGCAATTTTATTCCCGGTAATATTCGTATTATTGTGCAAATGACAATCATCGCTTCACTGGTGATTGTCGTCGACCAAGTACTTAAAGCTGTTGCTTACGACGTAAGTAAACAACTGTCAGTCTTTGTTGGCCTTATTATTACCAATTGTATTGTTATGGGTCGCGCCGAAGCCTATGCGATGAAGAATCCACCAGTGGCCAGTTTTCTTGACGGCATAGGTAACGGTTTAGGTTACAGCGTAATTCTAATCACCCTTGCAGTCATACGAGAGCTCTTTGGTTCCGGCTCACTACTGGGTATACAAATACTGCCTGTGGTTAGCACAGGTGGTTGGTATATTCCCAACGGTCTGCTTTTGTTACCGCCAAGTGCCTTTTTCCTGATCGGTGGTTTTATCTGGATTTTGCGTACATTCAAGAAAGATCAAGTTGAAGCAGCTGATTTTGAATTAGCGCCAAACACTCGAGCGGAGGTGGCGTAATGGCTGAATATCTGAGTTTATTTATTCGCTCGGTTTTCATCGAAAACATGGCTCTGAGCTTTTTCTTGGGCATGTGTACCCTATTAGCGATCTCGAAGAAAATTGAAGCGGCGATTGGTTTGGGTATTGCTGTAGTGGCTGTTTTGACGATTACCGTTCCGGTTAACAACCTTCTTTATACATACCTGTTGTCAGAAGGCGCTTTGAGTTGGACTGGCATCGAAAGTATGAAGACTGTCGATCTTAGCTTCCTTGGGCTGTTGAGTTACATCGGTGTTATTGCAGCTATTGTGCAAATTCTTGAAATGGTACTCGACCGTTATATGCCTGCGCTGTACAACACCTTAGGTGTTTTTCTGCCGTTGATTACGGTTAACTGCGCTATTTTGGGGGCTTCTCTCTTCATGGTCGAGCGCGATTACGATCTTGGTGAGAGCGTTGTTTACGGCGTCGGCGCTGGTGTCGGCTGGGCTCTGGCTATTGTTGCTTTGGCAGGTATTCGTGAAAAGCTCAAATATAGTGATATGCCCCATGGTCTACGTGGCCTTGGCGGTGCATTTATGATTGTTGGCTTGATGTCCTTGGGCTTTATGTCCTTCGGCGGCATGAACCTGTAAGGCGAGGTAGAGAATTTTATGAATATGGAAAATATAACCATCATTCTTGGCGTCGTGATGTTTACTGGCATCGTGCTGGGCCTAGTTGCTTTTATTCTGGCTGCTCGTTCACGCCTCGTAAACAGTGGTAATGTGACGATTGAAGTTAATGGTGAAAAAACTGTCACTTCCGCTGCCGGTGACAAGCTGCTGCAAACACTCGCGGCCAATGATCTGTTTCTGGCCTCTGCCTGTGGTGGCGGCGGTAGCTGCGCACAGTGCAAATGTATCGTGTCAGAGGGCGGCGGTTCAATCCTGCCAACAGAAGAAGCGCACTTTACCCGCCGTGAAGCGGCTGAAGGCTGGCGATTATCTTGTCAAGTCCCTGTTAAACAAGACATGAAAATTGTCGTTCCAGAAGAAGTTTTTGGAGTGAAACAATGGGAGTGTGTCGTTGAGTCGAACCCTAATGTCGCGACCTTTATTAAGGAATTGACTCTTCGCTTGCCTGAAGGTGAGAGCGTTGATTTTCGCGCCGGTGGTTATGTACAACTTGAAGCGCCACCCCACCACATTAAATTCAGCGACTTCGATATTGAAGAAGAGTACCGTGGCGACTGGAATCATTTTAACTTTTTCGACCTCGAGTCGAAGGTTGATGAGCCTGTAATTCGTGCTTATTCGATGGCTAACTACCCCGAAGAAAAAGGCATTGTTAAATTTAACATTCGTGTGGCTGCACCTCCACCGCGAACCCAAGGTTTACCTCCAGGGCAAATGTCTTCATATGTCTTTAGCTTAAAGCCTGGTGACACGATTACCGTCTACGGACCATTTGGTGAATTTTTTGCCACTGATACCGATAAAGAAATGGTCTTCGTTGGTGGTGGCGCCGGTATGGCACCGATGCGTTCACATATCTTTGATCAGCTTAAACGTTTGAACAGTACCCGTAAGATGAGCTTCTGGTACGGTGCACGTAGCTTGCGTGAAATGTTCTACCAGGATGAGTACGACATGCTGGCCAAAGAGAATGATAACTTTGAATGGCACGTAGCTTTGTCTGAGCCGCAGCCTGAAGATAACTGGAATGGTCTGACCGGCTTTATCCACAATGTGCTGTTTGAGGAATATCTCAAAGAACATGAAGCGCCAGAAGATTGCGAATACTACATGTGTGGGCCACCCATGATGACGGCTGCTGTTATACAGCTGCTACACAGTTTGGGTGTCGAGGATGACAATATATTCCTCGATGACTTCGGCGGTTAATACGGTGAAGTATTGCATTAGAACGGGGCCATTATTGGCCTCGTTTTTTTTTCTATTGGCAAGTGTCTTCACTCTCACTGGCTGCACTCGTAAAGATATAGATCTGTCGTTTATGGGTCAGACGATGGGCACCACATATCACATCACGGTGGTCACAGAGGCCGGACGTTTTCCTGATGGCATTGAAGATTCAGTACAAGGATTACTAACCCGCCTCGATTACTCCATGAGTACGTATAAGCCCGATTCTGAACTCAACAACTTAAATCGGCTGGATCCCGGTGAACAGTTTAATGTTAGTGCAGATCTCTGGCAGGTATTGCAGGATGCTCAGCATATCCATGCCTTGACCTTGGGTGCATTCGACCCCACCGTCGGTCCCCTGGTTGATCTCTGGGGTTTCGGTCCTGAAGACACTGGTGATAAAGTGCCTTCTGAAAGTGAGATAAAGGCACTATTGCCCCAGGTTGATTTCGGGCAATTGCGTCTAGAAAGTGACCGAAAAGTTAGTAAATTGGTCGCCATTGACATCGACTTATCCGCTATTGCCAAAGGTTATGCGGCTCAAAAAGTTGCCACCCTGCTGCGTATGCAGGGGTTTAATAATTTTTTGGTTGAAGTAGGGGGTGAGTTACAAATGGCTGGCCACAATCGCAAAGGTTTGCCCTGGCAAATTGCGATAGAGATGCCAAGCTTAATCCACGGGGGTATTGAAAACGTCATCGCGGTCACAGATATGGGTGTAGCGACCTCGGGCGACTACCGCAATTATTTCGAACGAGACGGTGTACGTTATTCTCACACTATCGACCCGAGGACAGGTAAGCCGATCACCCATAATCTTGCTTCAGTGACTGTGCTGGCTGATACTGCAGGTGTTGCGGATGCTCTGGCGACGGCATTCATGGTGATGGGCCCAGAAAAAACCCTTGAGCTTGCCGAGCAACGGGATATTCCGGTTTACCTGCTGGTCAAAACCGATGAAGGTTTTCAGCCAAGTCACAGTACTGGATTTACTCCATTTCTCAACGGAGCAGAATAATGTTTGAGTTTGTTTTTGCTTTCTTCTTTTTACTATTACTGATTGCGGGTATGTCGCTGGGCGTTATTTTTGCGAACAAGCCCATTAAAGGCACTTGCGGTGGCATTGCCGCATTGGGCCTAGATCGCAGCTGTGATATTTGTGGTGGCGACATGAAGAAATGTGATGAAGAGCAGGCGCGAGCAACGTCTGGATCGACACCACTGGCTACCGAGTTGAGCTACGACGCCTCAGATAAGCAGAGTAGCTAAGGTCGTGGCTTCTCTCAGCGGTGCTGGATTGGTTTTACTCACTGGCCAAGTTTGCAGGCTTATGCTTGAGGACAGTATGTAAAACAAGGTCATATTCGAAATAGACAATGTAATCATGATATTGCCATGATGAGATAGGCGGTTCGCCAATGGCGTCATTGATTGCTTGGGGCGTGCCGAACTGCGCTTCCACACTGGCTCGGCTTTGTCCATTTTTGGGTAGTTCAATATGTTTTTTATGGGCGCTCTGGGAGCCGACGGGGACTTTGATAACCTCGGCAAAAGACATTTGCGCGATAAAGGTAGTAGTAACAATAACAGCGAGTAACTTTGCCATAGTTTTCCCCCGATTTGGGCAGTATAAAAATACTTGTGGGCCAAGATTATAGACAGTCTCAAGTTCGAAAGTACAAGGTTGTGGTGTCGATATGCCGAGTCAATCAAGGTTTTGCCATCTTATACTCGCTAGTGCCGTTAGTATGCCTGTGAGTATGCTTGTCGCCTCGCCTCTTCGAGAGCGATTGTGGTGTCAATTTCAGTTATTTAATGTGATCTACTCTCTTCTGCGATGAGGGCCGCTCTCTCTACTTTTATTGGCCTGCGCTACATTAGCAGCGGTCGTGCTGACGGATTTGGCTCTTTCGTCTCATTATTTTCTTTTTTGGCTATGTCGCTCGGGGTCCTGGCACTGATTCTTGTGCTATCCGTTATGAATGGCTTTGATCGTGAAATTAAAAACCGTTTGTTGCAAGTCGTCCCCCACGCCACCATTACAATTCCGCGTGGTCTTGAAGATTGGCAGGCTCTCGCAAGCACTTTACATCGACCGGGTGTTGCAGCGCTCCAGCCCTTTGTTGAAGGCCAGGCTATGCTCACGTCTGCATCGCAATTTCAAGGTGTGAGTGTGCAAGGTGTGTTACCCGCTACAAGCGGTTCGTCGTTACCTTCAGCTATGCCAAGCCACCATACGCTAACACCCCAGATAGAAAAACTTCAACCCGGTGCCTATGGTGTCATTTTGGGTGCGCTGCTGGCACGAAATCTCAATGTTAGCGTTGGAGACCGGCTTCTGCTCACCTTGCCTGAATTATCCGTCACACCGCTGGGAGTCTTTCCTCGCGTTAAACAAGTGACCGTGCTCGGCGTTTTTCAGGTAGGTGCGCAAATCGATAGCAGCGTTGCTTTTATGCATATCAACGACCTCGGTCGTGTACTGCGTATGGGAACAAGCGTTAGTGGCCTGAGATTGTTTTTTGATGATCCTTTTACCATGGCTGCCCTGCCTTCCCTGCGCGAGGAAGTCGAGGCCCAAGGCTATCAACTTGAGTCCTGGCAGCAGGCCATGGCGCAGTTGTTTCAGGCTATTCGAACAGAGAAAACTGTGGTCGGCTTATTGTTGTCGGTGATTGTTGGCGTCGCCGCGTTCAATATCGTTGCCAGTCTGGTGCTCATGGTGAATGAGAAGCGCAAAGATATTGCGGTGCTACGCAGTCTTGGCATGATGCCCGGGACTATCGCAGCAATTTTTAGAACTCAGGGAGGGGTGACGGGTTTACTGGGTGTGTTTTCTGGCGTTGTAGCCGGTTGCCTGTTGGCGCCTAATATTGGTCTTTTCGTGGCTTTCCTTGAGGAGCTTGTCGGTGCCCAGGTGTTCGATCCCGACATGTATTTCATCACTGTTCTTCCCTCACAATTGCAGTGGTTGGACGTCATTGTGGTCGCATCACTGGGCATGGTTCTGAGTGTACTGGCCACGCTATATCCGGCCTGGCGTGCGGGTAAAGTACCGCCAGCTGAAGCCCTGCGCTATGAGTAACTGGAGAATTGATGAGTAAACGCAATGATGTAAAAAGCGATTGTGTGCCGGTTATCGATTGCCGAGCGCTATGTAAATCCTACCTTGAAGGTGGCAATCTACTGACAGTCTTGTCGAACGTTAACTTGCTGATCAAAACCGGCGAGAAATTGGCGATTATTGGCGCTTCTGGTTCAGGTAAATCGACTTTACTGAATATGCTTGGCGGTTTGGATACGGTGAGTAGCGGTGAGGTCATCGTCAGCGGCCAGAGTTTTGCTACGATGACGGCATCGGCATCTGCGCGCTGGCGCAATCAGCAATTAGGTTTTGTTTATCAATTTCACCATCTCTTGGTAGAGTTTACCGCTCTCGAAAATGCCGCCATGCCCTTGTTGATTGGCGGTGTAAAACGCCGTGAGGCACTGCGGCGCGCTCGCGTTATGCTTGAACGTGTCGGTTTAGGTGAGCGCCTTAAACATAAACCATCGACACTGTCCGGTGGTGAGCGTCAACGGGTGGCCATCGCCCGTGCCCTGGTCTCTGAGCCCTCATGTGTATTGATGGATGAACCAACGGGTAACCTCGATGCTGACACTGCAGAAACAGTCCTGCAGCTGCTACTTGAGCTGAATGATGAGCTCTTGATTAGTTTTGTTATCGTTACCCACGACCCAGATATCGCTGCCCAAATGGATCGAGTGCTAGTTTTGGAGAAGGGTGAATTGCGCGAGTTCAACACTTAATGCGTGCTTATCCGGTCTTTATCGGCCGGCGTTTTTTTAGCGCGGGGTCTTCCGGCACCAGTGCCACTAAGCCACTGGCCTCATTCATTGCTGTGTTGGCCATTAGTGGATTGGTTCTCGGCGTCGCGTTGATGATTATTGTGCTGTCAGTGATGAATGGCTTTGACAAAGAGATGAGAACTCGAATATTAGGTGTGGTGCCCCATATCCAGCTTTTTACACCTAGTGGAATTAGTGATTGGCGGGCCCTCGCTGCGCACATTGAGTTATCGCCACAGGTCAGCGAGGTGAAGGCTTTTTCTCAATTGGACGGGATGTTGAATTTTCGCGGTAGCACACAAGCTGTTCAGCTACTGGGTACTACTGGAAGTGACCTTGGTGAGGGTTATAGCCTTGTGGAGGGTAGTCTCGCCTATGCAAATTTGGCTAGTGATGACATCCTTTTGCCTTTGCCATTGGTTAAAAAGCTGGGCGTGAAAATGGGCGATAGTTTGACCCTCATCATTCCTGGTCAGATTACCGGGGGGCGTCAGGCCTTACCGAGGGCAAGTGTTTATCAGTTGGCGGGTATCTATCAAACACACACCGCTGTCGATGCCCGGGTGGCATTGGTGAGTCTGCAGTCAGCCAGTACCCTTTCTGGCCTTGAGGGGCGGGTTGGAGGCCTGCGGCTTAAGGTTGATGACGTCTTTAATACGCGACAAATTGCCTATCAGCTACTGGGTCAGCTTCCCGAAAATTTCCGTTTTCGCGATTGGCTGCAAACACACGGTAATCTTTATCAGGCCATTCAAATGTCGCGCAAGCTTGTCAGTTTGCTGGTTTTTCTGGTGGTGGCCATTGCCGTCTTTAATATCGTTTCAATGCTGGTGATGACAGTTGTGCAAAAGCGCGGTGAAATTGCCGTGTTAAAAACGCTGGGCGCAACGAATACCGCGGTTCTGGCTATTTTTCTCGTGCAGGGAGCGATGATTGGAGTTGCCGGAACGGTGTTGGGTGTGGTGTTGGGGGTACTGGGTAGTTATTTTGTCGCCGATATTATTGCCTTGCTCGAGGGTTTAATGGGCCGCCAATTTCTTAGTATTGATATTTATCCGATTGACTATATTCCCTCAGATTTACGCAGTTCTGATGTTCTCCTGGTGGCTTTAATTGCGCTGGTTCTCAACGTGTTCGCGGCACTGTACCCCGCTTGGCGGGCTGCTCGACTCCAGCCGGCTCAGGTACTACGTTACGAATAAGTGCTTGCTGGGTTGTGAATAGGGACTTGCTGGAACGTTCCTTCTTGTGTTGTTACTGCTGTGGGCGTTTAGGCAGCGCGTTTTAGACGTTTTTGCTTCCTTTCTTCCCAGCTTTTAACCACTTTCCAACGCCATAAAATACGCACAGTTAAGTAGCCGATGCCCCCAATAACGAGGCCGCAAGTGACGCCAGCGAGGAGCATGGGCAAATAAATATTATCGAAGTTTTCACTGATCCATTGCCAGTTTAAGTGAGAAGCGCTGGTGGCGGCCTCATTGCCTATCATCCATTGCCCTATTTTATGTAGGCCAAGAATCATTGGTGGGATCGTCAGTGGATTGCTTATCCAGATTAACACCACCGATAGTGGCAGGTTGCAGCGAAACACCAGTGCCAGTGCCGTGGCCACAAATGTTTGTCCGGGAACAGGTAAAAAAGCACAGAATAAACCGATAAAAAAGGCGGTGGAAACGGAGTGGCGATTTAAATGTAATAGATGGGGGTCGTTCAGAATCGGACCAAACCAGCGTGATACGAGTGAATTGGGTTTCGGGTTTAGTTTGACGGGTATTAGCCGGCGGAACAATTCTCTGGGCATTACACTAGGTTAAGAGACTCGGTTAATAAGCGTTGGCATTATGCCGGCTTTTTTTTTCTCAAACCATATGCCAAGTCGTATTTGTATGCAGGGTTAACTTTTGGCAAAGTCATCGAATAATCGAAGGGTTTACTATTGTCAGACAATCTTCCTTGAACCCCCGTTTGTTAATTGGTATAAAGCCTGTCTTGTCAGACAACATTGGGTCGTTGGCCCGAGATGTAACCCATTGAATACACGCATAGCTCCTTCAAATTGTTCCGCTAGCAGTGCCTCTACCGCTGTCGATACCTTATTTCATCGCCTGAGGGGCGATATTATCAACGGTCAGATAGCGGCGGGCAGTAAGATCAATGAAGCTGAGCTGAGTCGCCAGTACAAAATTGGACGCAGCACTGTTCGGGAAGCTCTGGCGCGTTTGGTCTCGGCCTGCTTGGTATCGCGTAAGGCCAATGCGGGTGCTCGGGTTATTGAGCTTAGCGTGGATGGTCTACTGGAGATATACCATGTGCGAGAAGCCCTGGAAGGCATGGCTTGTCGCCTGGCCGCGCAGAATATGACTGCGGCTGAAATTAGTGAGTTACAGCAGCTACTCGAAGAACACATGCAAAATAGTGAGCTACAAGAGGGTCGAGCTTACTACCAGAAAGAGGGCGATCTCGATTTTCATTATCGTCTGGTCAAGGGCAGCGCTAACCGCGAGCTAATTCGTCTGCTCTGTGATGAGCTCTATGCCAAGGTGAGAATGTATCGTTATCAATTTGGCATGCTCAGCCCTCGGGCCAGCGATGCTTTTAGTGAACACAGACACATTGTTCAGGCCATTGCCGATCGCGATGGTGAAATGGCGGAGATGTTGATGCGCAGGCACATACGCGCATCGCGAATAAACGTCGAGCGGCAAATGGGTGATGAACTCGATTTGTCATTTAACGCCACTTAGTGGCGCGTCGAGTACTAATAGTGGCGCGTCGAGTGCTAAGCGTCCAGTCACTCATTCAATACACAGTTAATTAAGTTTCAAGTAAGTAAGTTTCAAGGTAAAGGCAAAATAAAGACAACGTACGACAATGAGAGGTGAAAAATGGCTACAGCATTAACCCCCGGTGCTCGCTTTCGCAAAGCGCTGGTTGAAAACAAACCCCTGCAAATTCTCGGTACTATCAACCCCTACTGTGCAATGATGGCCGAGCAGATTGGTCACAAAGCCATTTACCTGTCTGGTGGCGGTGTTGCCAATGCCTCCTACGGTTTACCCGATCTGGGTATGACCAGCCTCAACGATGTGCTGGAAGACGTGCGCCGTATTACCGCTGCGGTTGAAGTGCCGCTGTTGGTCGATATTGACACCGGCTGGGGTGGGGCGTTTAACATTACCCGTACCGTGAAAGACATGATTCGTGCCGGTGCCGCAGCTGTGCATATTGAAGATCAAATTGCGCAAAAGCGCTGTGGCCATCGCCCCAACAAAGAAATCGTCAGTCAGGAGGAAATGGTTGATCGTGTAAAAGCCGCCGTCGATGCCCGCACCGATGAGAGTTTTTTCATTATGGCGCGTACCGATGCCTTTGCCCAGGAAGGGCTGGAGAGTGCTATTGAGCGAGCTCAGGCCTGCGTTGAAGCTGGCGCTGACGGTATCTTTGCTGAAGCAGTGAATGAAGAGGAACACTACCGCGCCTTTAGTGCCGCGATAGATGTTCCCCTGCTGGCAAATATTACGGAGTTTGGACAAACTCCGCTGTACAATAAGGCCGAGCTGGGCGAGTGGGGTGTCGATATGGTGCTCTACCCACTGTCTGCTTTCCGCGCCATGAACAAGGCGGCGGAGCGTGTTTACACCAGTATTCTGGAGGAGGGTGATCAAAAGGCCGTCGTCGATACCATGCAAACTCGCATGGAGTTATACGACTACCTCGGCTACCACGAATATGAGCAAAAGCTCGATAGCTTGTTTGCCCAAGGAAAAAATAAATAGGTTAAACTAATTTTAAAACAACAGGTTAAATCACTTTATTAATGTGTTTTATCATGGTGTTTGGCAGTTAAATTGAGTTCGAGAATAACTCGCACTGATCAATAGTAGAGGGAATAGAACATGGCAACTAAAGTACTTTCAGGCGCAGGCCTACGCGGTCAGGTGGCCGGTAAAACAGCATTATCAACCGTCGGTAAAGAGGGCTCTGGCTTAACCTATCGCGGTTACGACGTTAAAGACCTGGCTGAAAACTGTGTATTTGAAGAAGTCGCCCACCTAATTTTAAAGGGCGCACTGCCCACGCAAGCAGAGCTCGACGCCTACCGCACAACGCTCAAAGGTCTGCGCGGTTTGCCCCAGGCCCTGAAAGATGTACTGGAGCGCATCCCCGCTGAAGCACACCCCATGGACGTGCTGCGCACCGGTTGTTCTTTTTTGGGCAATCTCGAAACTGAAACGGACTTCGCCCAGCAAGAAGCAGCCACAGATCGACTACTGGCAGCCTTCCCATCGATTATTTGCTACTGGTACCGTTTCAGTCACGACGGCGTGAAAGTTGAGACTGAGACCGATGATGAGTCCATCGGCGGCCACTTCTTGCACATGCTGCGTGGCGAAAAACCCAACGAGCTACACGAGCGCGTGATGAATGTTTCACTGATTCTCTACGCCGAGCACGAGTTTAACGCCTCGACGTTTACCGCTCGGGTTTGTGCCTCAACCCTGTCTGATCTGCATTCCTGTGTGACAGCAGCCATTGGCAGCCTGCGTGGCCCACTACACGGCGGTGCCAACGAAGCGGCCATGGATATGATCGAAGGCTTCACCAGCCCCGAAAACGCTGAAGAAGAAATGATGGGCATGTTGGCGCGCAAAGATAAAATCATGGGCTTTGGGCACGCCATTTATGCCGACTCCGATCCCCGCAATGCCATCATCAAAGAGTGGGCTGAGAAACTCGGTAAAGATGTTGGTGACACCGTCCTTTATCCGGTATCTGTTCGTTGTGAAGAGGTCATGTGGCGCGAGAAGAAGCTGTTCTGTAATGCTGATTTCTTCCACGCTTCGGCCTATCACTTCATGGGCATTCCCACTAAATTGTTTACCCCGATTTTTGTGATGTCTCGCCTTACCGGTTGGGCCGCCCACGTCTTTGAGCAGCGCGCAGACAACCGTATTATTCGCCCCAGTGCCGAGTACACAGGGCCGGATATGCGCCCTGTGCCGGCGATCACCGAGCGTTAATTACACGGCTCTGCTGCTTGATCGTCTAGCGAAAAGGAGTGCCGTATATGCGGTGCTCCTTTTTTATTTCAATAAGTTACAGGTCACACCTCGTGTGATTTGTTTGATAAAGAGCATGAGATTATGAATACCCAATACCGTAAATCCCTACCTGGCACCGAGCTCGATTTTTTCGATACCCAAGAAGCTGTCGATGCCATCGAGCCTGGCGCCTACGCCAAGCTGCCCTATGTCTCGCGGGTTTATGCTGAAAACCTGGTGCGTCGCTGTGAGCCAGAAGTACTCACCGACTCGCTGAAGCAAATCATTGAAGGCAAGCAAGATCTCGATTTTCCCTGGTACCCGGCGCGGGTGGTGTGCCATGACATTCTCGGCCAAACCGCACTGGTTGATCTCGCCGGTCTGCGCGATGCTATTGCCGACAAAGGGGGCGACCCCGCTGAAGTCAACCCCGTAGTGCCAACCCAGTTGATCGTCGATCACTCATTGGCTGTTGAAGCCCCCGGTTTTGATAAAGACGCCTTTGCCAAAAACCGCGCCATTGAAGACCGCCGCAACGATGACCGTTTCCACTTTATTAACTGGACCAAAAAAGCCTTCAAAAATGTCGACGTGATTCAGCCCGGCAACGGCATCATGCACCAGATCAATCTGGAGAAAATGTCGCCGGTGATTCAATCTCGCGATGGCGTGGCCTTTCCCGATACGCTGGTGGGTACCGACAGCCATACTCCCCACGTCGATGCCCTGGGTGTTATTGCCCTGGGTGTCGGTGGTCTTGAAGCTGAGACAGTGATGCTGGGTCGACCCTCCTATATGCGCCTACCCGACATTATCGGCGTCGAGCTGACCGGCAAGCCCCAGCCCGGTATTACCGCTACCGACATCGTGCTGGCGCTCACCGAATTTCTGCGCAATGAAAAAGTCGTTTCCTCTTACCTTGAATTTTTCGGTGAAGGTGCGGCGAGTTTGAGCCTGGGTGACCGCGCGACTATCTCCAATATGACGCCCGAATTTGGCGCCTCTGCTGCGATGTTCTACATCGACCAGCAGACCATTGACTACTTGACCCTCACCGGGCGCGAGGCCGAGCAAGTGAAGCTGGTTGAAACCTATGCCAAGCAAACCGGCCTCTGGGCTGACAGCCTGAAAAATGCCGAATACCCCCGCGTATTGACTTTTGATTTGTCGAGCGTGGTACGGACTATTGCTGGCCCGTCCAACCCCCATGCCCGCGTGCCAACCTCAGAGCTGGCCGCCCGTGGCATCTCAGGTGTGGTTGAAAACGAAGAGGGCTTAATGCCCGATGGCGCAGTGATTATCGCCGCCATCACCAGCTGTACCAATACCAGTAACCCGCGCAATGTTATTGCCGCAGGTTTGATTGCCCGCAACGCCAACAAACTGGGTTTAACTCGCAAGCCCTGGGTGAAAACCTCTTTTGCGCCGGGTTCAAAAGTGGTTCAGTCCTATATGGAAGAAGCTGATCTGCTGCCTGAACTCGAGCAGCTGGGTTTTGGCATTGTCGGCTTTGCCTGTACCACCTGTAACGGTATGAGTGGTGCCCTCGACCCAGTGATTCAGCAAGAAATAATCGACAGGGATTTGTACGCAACCGCCGTGTTGTCGGGCAACCGTAACTTTGATGGTCGTATTCATCCCCATGCCAAGCAGGCATTTTTGGCTTCGCCACCACTGGTGGTTGCCTATGCTATTGCCGGCACTATTCGCTTCGATATTGAAAAAGATGCCTTGGGCCAAGACCAAAACGGTAACGACATTACCCTGAAAGATATTTGGCCCAGTGATGAAGAGATCGATGAGATTTTGGCGGCTAGCGTTAAACCCCAGCAGTTTCGCGATATCTACATCCCCATGTTTGATCTTACGGAAGAGGCGGGCGAGCAGATTAGCCCTCTCTACGACTGGCGACCCCAAACCACCTACATTCGTCGTCCCCCCTATTGGGAAGGCGCACTCGCGGGTGAGCGCACCATGAAAGGCATGCGCCCCTTGGCCGTGCTGGGTGACAACATCACAACCGATCACTTGTCCCCATCGAATGCCATACAGCTCAACAGTGCTGCCGGTGCCTACCTCGACAAAATGGGCCTGCCAGAGGAAGACTTTAACTCCTACGCCACCCACCGAGGTGACCACTTAACGGCCCAGCGCGCGACCTTTGCCAACCCCAAATTGTTTAACGAAATGGTGCAGGAAAACGGCGAAACCAAACAGGGTTCGCTAACGCGTATTGAGCCCGAAGGCAAAGTTAGCCGTATGTGGGAAGCCATTGAAACCTATATGGAGCGCAAGCAGCCGCTGATTATTGTTGCCGGTGCCGACTACGGTCAGGGTTCATCACGCGACTGGGCGGCCAAAGGTGTACGTCTGGCCGGTGTCGAAGCGATTGTTGCTGAGGGCTTTGAGCGTATTCACCGCACCAACTTGGTGGGCATGGGTGTCATGCCGCTGCAGTTTAAAGCGGGTGAAAATCGTAAAACCTACGCTATTGACGGCACCGAAACCTTTGATGTAATTGGTAAAGCCAGCCCCCGGGCAGAGCTAACTTTGCGCATTAACCGTACCAATGGTGAGAGTGTCGATGTGCCGGTGATCTGTCGCCTCGATACCGCCGAAGAAGTGTTAGTGTACGAAGCCGGTGGTGTATTGCAGCGCTTTGCTCAGGACTTTTTAGAGTCTTCAGCGGCCAACTAGCGCCTTCGCACAAAGCCTGTCACACCCTTGTTGAAGTCCTCAGCATGGGTGTGACAACGGTTCTAGCTCCTTAGATCACCTTAGATTCTAGCCCTCTTAACAGTTAGGAAAAAACCCATGGCACATGCTCCCCAAATTAAAGTCCCCGCAACCTATATGCGCGGCGGTACCAGCAAAGGTGTATTTTTTAGCTTGCTAGACCTGCCGAAAGCGGCACAGGTTGCCGGCGATGCACGCGATGCCTTGTTGCTGCGTGTTATTGGCAGCCCCGACCCCTACGGCAAGCAGACTGACGGCATGGGCGGCGCGACATCCAGCACCAGTAAAACGGTGATTCTCGCGAAAAGTGAAAAAGCGGATCACGACGTTGACTACCTCTTTGGTCAAGTTGCCATCGACAAAGCCTTTGTCGACTGGAGCGGTAACTGCGGCAACCTCACGGCGGCGGTCGGTGCCTTTGCCATCAGTAATGGTCTGGTTGATGCGGCACGTGTCCCTGCAGACGGTATCGCTGTGATCCGTATCTGGCAGGCCAATATCGAAAAAACCATCGTCGCCCACGTGCCGATGACAGCCGGAGAAGTGCAGGAAACCGGTGATTTTGAACTCGACGGCGTCACCTTTCCAGCCGCTGAAGTGCAGGTTGATTTTATCGACCCCGCCGACGGCGACGGCGCGATGTTCCCCACCGGCAATGTCGTTGACGAGCTGGACGTACCGGGCATCGGTACTTTTAAAGCCACCATGATTAATGCCGGCATTCCCACCATCTTTTTAAATGCCGACGAAATTGGTTACACCGGTGCTGAATTGCAGGAAGCCATTAATGGTGATCCCGCTGCGCTGACACGCTTTGAAACCATCCGTGCCCACGGCGCGATTCGCATGGGTTTGATCAAAGACGTCGAAGAAGCCGCCGCCCGCCAGCACACGCCAAAAGTGGCCTTTGTCGCACCGCCTTGTGACTATGTTTCATCTAGTGGTAAAGCAATCACGGCCGCCGATATCGACCTGCAAGTGCGGGCGCTATCAATGGGCAAGCTCCACCACGCCATGATGGGCACCGCCGCCGTCGCCATAGGTACTGCCGCAGCTATTCCCGGTACCTTGGTGAATCTCGCCGCGGGCGGTGTAGATCGTGATGCCGTGCGTTTTGGGCATCCCTCGGGCACCTTGAAAGTCGGCGCACAAGCTAGTCAGGTTGATGGCGAGTGGGTGGTGAATAAAGCGAGTATGAGTCGTAGTGCCAGGGTGCTGATGGAAGGGTGGGTGAGGGTGCCTGGGGATGTGATTTAGGTTTTTCTCGAGGGCTGTATAACGTTTTGGTTATGCGTTGGCCATGCTCTATGCATGTAAAAGCGCTATTGCGATGAGCAATAAAAAGGTACTAAATATCCAATGGCGATGTCACCGCCAATGCGCCCCGACCAACAACATGAGTGTAAATCTCCGTTGTTTTGACATCGGCATGGCCCAATAGCGTTTGTACCGTGCGAATATCGTAATTCATCTCCAGCAGGCGCGTTGCAAAACTGTGGCGAAACGTATGACAGCTGGCTTGCTTATAAATGCCAGCCTGCTTTATTGCTCGCTTCACGGCTCTTTGCAACGACTGCTCGCCAATATGGTGGCGCCGCACAATCTCAGAACGCGGGTCAACAGCACGCTGCCTGGCTGGAAACACATACTGCCACGCCAGTTCTGTCGCGGCATTAGGGTACTTGCGGCTAAGGGCATAGGGTAAATAAACTTCGCCATAGCCTTCGGAAAGGTCGTAGACATGTAACTTTTGTGCTTGCTCAATAGCTTGCTGTAAAAATGGAATGATTTTTTCAGGTAGCGGCGTCACACGGTCTTTATTCCCTTTGCCATTGCGAACCACCAGTTGTTTCAAATTGAAATCGACATCCTTGATACGCAAGCGCACGCACTCCATTACCCTCAAGCCAGCGCCGTACAGTAAAGCGGCCATCACATAATGCCGACCTTCGAGCTGCTCCAGAACAGCGCTAGCCTCGCGATGGGAAAATACCGTGGGAATGCGTGGGGGCTTATTGGCGTAGGT
>JBFJYH010000018.1:0-46746 GCA_041622675.1 Porticoccaceae bacterium | reverse complement strand
CTTCAGCGGCGTCTTCACCGAGGAAGCAGAGCATTTCCATACGCAGTGAATTGTCGAAGATGGGGGCGGCCATTTGCATCCAGCCATTGAGTGTAGACTTGGTACCGCGAATAGCTTGCTGACTACCCGCAGCTAGTTTGTCGGCGATATCCATCGCTTTAGGCAACACTTCTTCCGGCGGTAAGCACAGGCTAACCATACCCATGCGCTCGGCTTCCACACCACTAATAAATTCGGCTGTCATCAGGTAGTACTTAGCCTTTGACATACCGCAGAGAAGAGGCCAAATAATGGCGGCGTGATCACCGGCACCCACACCGAGTTTGACGTGACCATCGGTAAATTTAGCCGTTTCAGACATCACACTAATATCAGCCATCAGAGCAACGGCCAAACCCGCACCCACAGCAACACCATTAATAGCAGAAATAACGGGCTTTTCCAGAGCCAGTAAGCGATAGACAATATCGGCAGCTTCTTTCTGAATCCTTTGCACGCCGGCTGGGTCACCCACCTGACCCTCAACCCAATTCAGGTCACCACCCGCGGAAAACGCCTTACCGGCACCTGTTACAACGACGACATTGGTGTCATCATCAGCCGCAACGGTGTCCCATATCTGGGTCAGCTCCCAGTGCAAACGCGCATTAGTGGCGTTCATTACCTCTGGGCGATTGATGGTAATGGTTAATACACCGTTGGGCTTAAGATCAAACAGCAGGTGTTGGTAATCTGAATATTCCATGGTATTTCCTCTATAACGGCTTATTTGTTGAGGGCCAACCTTTGGCGGCCTGGCGAAAGATGAACGGACGCACCAAGTGGAACTAGCGCACCAGATCGGGATCGAGGGTCATACCCTCATCGAGCTGAACACCGAGGGTGTTCAAGGCCATCGACACCAGATTGTACTGTCCGGCAGTAAACACGATGTCCATAATTTGTTGCGTGTTGTAATGCTTACACAAACCTTGCCAGGTTTCATTACTGATAAAGGCATCGCCGTGGAGCTCGTCAGTGGCTTTAATCAAGAGAGCTTCGTTTTCTTGCCAATGGGTCGCCTCGGCTCCTTGCTTGATAAATTCCATTTCCTCATCACTCATACCGCACTCTTTACCGATGACGACATGCTGACCCCACTCATAACCCGATTTACAAAGCCAACCCATACGCGGGATGACAATTTCTCGGTCACGTAGTGTAATTTCGGATTTACCCATAATGTGGTTGGCAAACACCATCCAGCGCTTGGCCAGCCCGGCATGATTGGCGAGGGTTTTGAAAATATTCAGTACCCTGCCACCCATTTGGGCTTTACCCAAGGCTTCTTTCTGCGCCTCGTTCCACGCCTCAACAGGTATTGGGTGTACTCGTGGTGTCTTCATTCGCATCACGTAATTCCTCTTTTTATTAAAAGCACCGCTTTAAGATAGTGCACACTTAACCATACGAGACATCATCAATTTCATACTCGACATCGCCAGAGGGTGTTTTTACGACCACGACATCGCCAATTTCTTTACCAATAAGAGCCCGTGCAATAGGCGATTGATAGGATATTTTGTTCTGTTTAATATCGGATTCATCATCCCCGACGATGGTATAGGTCACCGTGGCATCACTTTCAAGATTAATAATCGTTACAGTGACACCGAAGATAACCTTGTCACCAGCGGGAATTTTACTCACGTCAATGACCTGAGCGTGACCCAATTTACTTTCAATTTCCTGGATCCGACCCTCAGTAAAACTCTGTTCGTCACGGGCGGCGTGGTATTCCGCATTTTCTTTCAAATCGCCGTGGGCACGGGCTTCAGCAATCGCCGCGACAATGCGAGGGCGTTGCACCTTTTTTAGGTCTTCTAGCTCTGTTCGCAGTGCCGCTTCCCCGAACACGGTCATAGGGACTTTTGTATTCATATTCACTTGCCTTTTCTTTCGCCTTTACTGTTGTTCGTGAAGTTGTTGCAGCACGCGAACCTGCATCTCGCCCTGATGTCGCAGTGCCATACACACGGCATTGCCACCCGCCAACGTGGTGGTGTAGTAGACACCTTTAGCTTCGGCGCTGGAGCGGATAGTCGAGGAGGCTTCAATCGACACACGACCCTCAGTGGTGTTGACGATCAAATCAATTTTTCCGTTTTTAATCATATCGACAATATGGGGCCGCCCTTGCTTCACTTTGTTGACAATTTCTACGTCAAGACCCGCCTCGAGAAGTAACTGACCACTGCCCCGTGTCGAGACCAGCTTGAAGCCAAGCTCAGCGAGCTGCCTGGCGACTCCGACCATCTCGCCTTTATCACGCTCACGGACACTGATAAAGGCCGTCCCCGTGCTGGGAATTTCGTCGCCCGCTCCGAGCTGGGCTTTCGCATACGCTTCGGCAAAGGTCTCACCGATACCCATCACCTCACCCGTCGACTTCATTTCAGGGCCGAGAATAGGGTCAATACCGGGGAATTTATTAAAGGGGAAGACCGCCTCTTTAACACTGAAGTGCCGCGGCACAATCTCTTGAGTGAAACCCTGACTCGCCAATGTTTGCCCAGCCATACAGCGAGCCGCAATTTTAGCCAGCGATACACCAATGCACTTGGAGACAAATGGCACGGTGCGAGAAGCCCGGGGGTTGACTTCAATAACGTAAATTTTTTCGTCCTGCCAGGCCAATTGCACGTTCATCAGGCCTTTAACACCCAGTTCCCGAGCCATGGCTTTGACCACAACTTTCATCTCTTCCTGCACAGCGGCGGGTAAGCTGTAGGGTGGCAGAGAACAAGCCGAATCACCGGAGTGAATCCCCGCCTGTTCGATATGCTGCATCAGTGCACCGATCACTACCTCTTCACCGTCGGAGACCGCGTCGATATCCAACTCAATAGCGGAGGACAAAAAGTAGTCAAGTAGCACTGGCGACTCATCTGACACCTGTACGGCTTCACGCATATAGCGATTCAGCTCGTCTTCACCGTAAACAATCTCCATGGCTCGACCGCCGAGCACATAGGAGGGGCGCACCACGAGTGGATAGCCAATAGCAGAAGCCTTTTCAACGGCGGCCTCGACCGAGCGCACCGTGGCATTGGGCGGCTGTAACAGGCCGAGCTTTGCAATCATTTGCTGAAAGCGCTCACGATCTTCCGCCCGGTCAATGGCGTCGGGGGTGGTGCCAATAATCGGCACACCTTCAGCGGCAAGCGCATTGGCCAGCTTCAGTGGCGTTTGACCACCAAATTGCACGATCACACCCACGGGTTTTTCAAGGGCGACAATTTCTAGCACATCTTCTAGGGTCACCGACTCAAAATAGAGGCGGTCCGAGGTGTCGTAATCCGTTGAAACCGTTTCGGGGTTACAGTTGACCATAATGGTTTCATAGCCATCTTCACGCATGGCCAAGGCCGCGTGTACACAGCAATAATCAAACTCAATACCTTGGCCAATGCGATTGGGGCCGCCGCCGAGCACCAGAATTTTGTCCCGATTGGAGGGTGCTGCCTCACACTCCTCCTCATAGGTAGAGTACATATAGGCAGTATCAGTAGCGAACTCCGCCGCACAGGTATCAACCCGTTTATAAACGGGTTTAATGCCTAGTTCGCGACGCCGTGCCCTGACATCAGTCTCACTCACACCGAGCAAATCGCCAATACGTTTGTCGGCAAATCCTTTGCGCTTAAGGACATACATTGTCGGCCCATCGAGGCCGGCCAACTCACAGCCGACGAGCCCTTGCTCAAACTGCACCAGATCGGCAATTTGCACTAAAAACCAGCGGTCGATTTTAGTCAGGTCGAACACCTCATCGAGACTCATTCCGGCTCTAAATGCATCGGCCAAATACCAAATGCGTTCGGGCTGGGCGGACGCAAGCTGTTCACTAATTATGGTTTCCGCGCCCTCACTAGCGAGATCCACATGGGGATCAAAACCGGCAACACCTACCTCTAGGCCGCGCAGAGCCTTCTGGATCGATTCCTGAAACGTGCGCCCGATGGCCATCACCTCACCCACTGACTTCATTTGTGTAGTCAGTACTGGGCTTGCTTTGGCAAATTTTTCAAAAGCGAATCGCGGTATTTTGGTGACCACGTAGTCTATGCTGGGTTCAAAAGAGGCCGGAGTAGCACCCCCAGTGATATCGTTTTGCAGTTCATCGAGGGTGTAGCCAACGGCCAGTTTGGCCGCTATTTTGGCGATGGGAAAACCCGTTGCCTTTGATGCCAACGCCGATGAACGCGATACCCGCGGGTTCATTTCAATCACCACCAGGCGGCCATCTTTCGGGTTGACGCCAAACTGCACATTAGAACCACCCGTCTCGACGCCGATTTCCCGCAACACGGCAACCGAAGCGTTACGCATCAACTGATATTCTTTATCGGTCAGGGTTTGCGCCGGGGCCACAGTAATAGAGTCGCCGGTGTGAATACCCATGGGGTCGAAGTTTTCTATCGAACAAATAATGATGCAATTGTCATTTTTGTCGCGCACCACCTCCATCTCGTACTCTTTCCAACCAATTAGCGATTCATCAATCAGTAACTCGTTGGTCGGCGACAGGTCGAGGCCGCGTTTGCAAATGTCTTCAAACTCTTCGCCGTTGTAGGCGATACCACCGCCAGAGCCACCCATCGTGAACGACGGGCGAATAATGCAGGGGTAGCCGAACTGATCGGGCACCTGCAATGCCTCTTCAAGGCTGTGAACAATATAGGAACGGGGAGTTTCAAGACCAATGGCCTTCATCGCCTTGTCGAAACGCTCCCTGTCTTCGGCCTTATCAATCGCATCACTGCTGGCACCAATCAACTCGACGCCAAACTCTTCGAGCACCCCTTCGCGGGCCAAATCGAGGGCGCAATTCAGCGCGGTCTGCCCGCCCATGGTCGGTAAAACGGCGTCGGGACGCTCCTGTTCTATGATTTTTGCCACTGTGCGCCACTCAACGGGCTCGATATAAGTGGCATCGGCCATCGCTGGATCGGTCATGATCGTCGCTGGATTCGAGTTCACCAGCACTACCCGGTAGCCCTCTTCACGCAGCGCTTTACACGCCTGAGCGCCGGAGTAGTCGAACTCACAGGCTTGGCCGATCACAATCGGGCCGGCACCGAGAATCAAAATACTGTGTAAGTCACTGCGTTTTGGCATAAGTATTTATCGCGTCTGTCGAAGAGACCTCTGATAGAGGCTCTATGTGTTGGAAGAGTGTTGTGACATCAAGTCGAAAAAATGATCAAACAGGGGTGCTGCATCGTGGGGACCGGGGCTCGCCTCAGGGTGGCCCTGAAAACTAAAAGCCGGTTTATCGGTGCGATGAATGCCCTGCAAAGAACCATCAAACAGGGAGCGGTGGGTCGCGCGCAAGTTATCTGGCAGGCTCTGCTCGTCAACGGCAAAACCGTGATTCTGACTAGTAATCAATACCGTTTTATCATCAAGATTTTGCACGGGATGGTTGGCCCCGTGGTGACCAAATTTCATTTTCAAGGTTGTGGCACCCGAAGCCAAGGCCAAGAGCTGGTGCCCCAGGCAAATGCCAAACAAAGGAATGCCTGCTTCGAGCAATTCTTTGATAGCGGCAATGGCGTAATCACAAGGTTCGGGGTCGCCCGGGCCGTTAGACAGAAAAACACCATCGGGCGCCATGGCAAGCACTGCGGCAGCGGGCGTTTGAGCCGGCACGACGTGTAACTCGCAACCACGGTCCACTAGCATGCGTAAAATATTGCGTTTAACACCATAATCGTAGGCAACGATTTTATAAGGAGCAGACTCAGGTGATGATTTCGATTTCGCTGGCATGGCAGTTGCGCTAGCCAGCTGCCATGAGCCTTCATTCCAGAGATAAGGCTGACTCACAGAGACTTCTTTCGCCAGATCCATGCCCTTCAAACCGGCAAAATTTTGTGCATCGGCCAATGCTTGTTCGACGTTGACATCACCCGTCATCAGACAACCACTTTGAGCTCCCTTACTACGCAACAAACGCGTCAACTTGCGGGTATCAATATCGGCGATACCGACAATGCCCCGGGCTTTTAAATAATCGTCGAGATTTTGCTCGCTGCGAAAGTTGCTCACCAGCAGTGGTAGATCGCGAATCACCAACCCCGCAGCCCAAACTTCTGTGGACTCTTCATCATCGGCATTAACGCCGACATTGCCAATATGCGGGTAGGTCAGGGTAACGATTTGGCGCGCGTAGGAGGGATCAGTAAGAATCTCCTGATACCCGGTTAAGGCCGTATTAAATACCACCTCGCCACTGGAGATACCTTCGGCACCAATAGACGTGCCTTTAAAAACAGTACCATCCGCAAGTACGAGAATGGCGGGGCGACGGGCAGGCAGATTCAATACAGACTCCTCTATCAACGAAAATGAACGACACGAGATAACCTGCCGGAAACGCTTAGTGCTTAGGCCTGTACAAGGGAGATAACTTTTCTGCAGCTGTAAAAAAACGAGATGAACCAATCGTTCCATCTCGTTTATTAGTGCATTCGTTAGGTCATCTCACCTCTTAGATACAGGTCTTCCGGGCAGTGGAAACCTGAGGCGGAATTTTAGGAGATTATGGCCATGGTGTCTAGCACCAAGCGCTACCTATCTGAAATGAATCTCAGCAAATTAAACACCCGCCATTACAACCATAATCAAAGAATAAAAATGCCTCCTTCGCACCACTCGACAAACTCACCATTAGCTAGTGACTACTTTAAGCCCAACACATCCTGCATATCGTAATTACCCGCTGGTTGGGCAACCACCCAAGCTGCCGCTCGAACAGCACCACGGGCAAAGGACATACGACTTGACGCTTTATGGGTAACTTCGACACGCTCGCCATCGGCGGCAAAGATCACCGTATGATCGCCGACAATATCGCCAGCGCGCACGGTGGCGAAGCCGATGGTTTCTCGTTCGCGCGCACCGGTTTGGCCCTCGCGGCCGTAGACAGCCACTTTGGAGAGGTCTCTATCGAGGGCATTGGCGACGACCTTACCCATGCTCAAGGCTGTGCCCGAGGGGGCATCAACTTTATGCCGGTGATGGGCTTCAACGATTTCGATATCGACATCGTCGCCGAGCACGCTAGCGGCGACGTCGAGCAATTTAAAGCAGAGATTAACCCCTGTACTGAAATTAGTGGCCATGCAAATGGCAGTAGATTCAGCCAAAGCATCGACCGCTGCCATTTGCGTATCGGTAAAGCCAGTAGTACCAATCACCATGTGTTTGTTATTGGCAGCACAAAGCGTGGCGTTGGCTGCTGTCGCGACAGGGGCCGTGAAATCGATAAGCACATCAAAGTCTTCAATCACTGGTTCGAGACTACCCACCACGGTAACACCATTGCGACCAATACCCGCGAGCTCACCACTATCAACACCGGTGAGCGAACTATCGGGGCGTTCAATAGCAGCAGTTAATTGCACCTGTTGATTGATAGCTATGGCTTCTATCAGGGTTTTACCCATACGACCACCGGCACCGGTAACGGCGACTCTTATCATTACATTATCCTCAATTAACTGCTTTTGCAGACATTATCAGTCATCTATAGCTACCAACTAACTGCTAAAACTATCAAAGAAATTTTTGACACCTTTAAACCAAGAGGTACGCTGAGGTGAGTGTTTGTCATGGTGTAATGACTCGTTAAGCTCACGTATTAACTCTTTTTGTTTCGAGTTAAGCTTCACAGGTGTTTCAACGGTCACCCGGCATAACAGATCACCCGCCCCACCACCGCGCACGGGGGCAACGCCCTTGCCGCGCATACGGAATAACTTGCCTGTTTGTGTTTCTGGAGGGATTTTCAGCTTAACTCGACCATCCAAAGTTGGCACTTCCAATTCGCCGCCCAGCGCTGCATCGGCAAAACCAATCGGCACTTCACAATACAGGTTGGCACCGTCACGCTGGAAGATAGCGTGATCACGCACCACGATTTGCACATAGAGATCGCCCGACTGGCCACCGCCTGGGGCTGCTTCACCCTCACCTGAAAGGCGAATACGATCACCGGTATCAACCCCAGCAGGCACTTTCACCGACAGGGTTTTCTGTTCTTCAACCTGACCATTGCCATAACACTTGCCACAGGGGTCGGCGATTATTTTGCCGCGCCCGCGACACTGAGGGCAGGTTTGCTGAACGGAGAAAAAGCCCTGGGAAACGCGCACCTGACCAGCACCGTGACAGGTTGTGCAGTTGATGGGCGACGTACCCTTGCGCGCACCGCTACCCTTACATTCCCCGCAGTTAACTTTGACGGGGACTCGAATAGTGGTCTTAGTGCCCTTAGCGGCCTCTTCGAGGTCGAGCTGTAAATCGTAACGCAAATCAGCACCGCGAGCTGGACCTCGACCCCGGCCCCCACCGCCAAAAATATCGCCGAAAACATCGCCAAAAACATCGCTAAAACCACCACCGCCGCCACCGCCGGCCTGGGCGTTGACGCCTTCATGACCATAGCGGTCATAGGCAGCGCGTTTTTGCTCGTCAGACAACACTTCATAGGCCTCGCTGGCCTCTTTGAACTTTTCCTCGGCGCTGGCATCACCCGGGTTTCTGTCCGGATGATGCTTCATCGCAACTCGACGATAGGCTTTTTTAATGTCCTTCGCATCCGAGTCTTCCGACACACCTAGTATTTCGTAGTAATCCCGCTTCGCCATAATTTACTCATTCATTTGTTTCTGTGCCAAGATGTTGCCGCACCACTTAGCACAAAACGCAGGGGCTGAAGCCTGCGTTTTGTGGCGGTACCTCATGCGGGCTTATTTCACCCGAATAAAGGGCTATTTTGCGTCTTTCTCATCGACTTCTTCAAACTCAGCATCAACAACATCATCGCCGTCATTTGATGTTTCGGCACCGGCTTGACCAGCAGCGTCTGCGGCTTGAGCCTGCTCAGCTTCGGCATAGATCTTTTGTGCCAGACCACCAGAAACCTCGGACAGTTTCGCCGCTGCAGCTTCAATAGCTTCTTTATCGTCACCTTTGACGGCCTCTTCAACGCCTTTAATCGCTTCCTCGATTTGGCCTTTCTCTTCGTCAGTGGCTTTATCACCCGCTTCGTCGAGCGTTTTCTTGGCTGCGTGAGCGAGGCCGTCGGCGGTATTGCGAGACTGGGCCAGCTCTTCAAACTTGCGATCGCTATCCGCATTGGCCTCAGCATCCTTAACCATTTGCTCGATTTCTTCGTCAGACAAACCCGAGCTGGCCTTGATAACAATGGATTGCTCTTTGCCAGTGGCCTTGTCTTTCGCCGATACGTTCAAAATACCGTTGGCGTCGATGTCAAAAGACACCTCAATTTGTGGCACCCCACGTGGTGCAGGTGGTATGTCGGCCAAGTCAAAGCGACCCAGTGACTTATTGCTCGCCGCTTGCTTGCGCTCACCTTGGACCACATGAATAGTCACCGCACCCTGGTTGTCATCTGCCGTGGAAAAAATTTGCGATTTATTGGTTGGAATAGTAGTGTTCTTCTCTATCACCGGGGTGGCAACTCCGCCCATGGTTTCAATACCCAGGGTTAACGGAGTTACGTCCAGGAGAAGTACGTCGGTGACATCGCCCGACAGTACCGCGCCTTGAATCGCCGCACCCACCGCAACAGCTTCATCGGGGTTAACATCGCGACGTGGCTCCTTACCGAAAAAGTCACTGACTTTTTTCTGTACTAGCGGCATACGTGTTTGACCACCGACCAAAATCACATCACTAATATCAGCAGCGGACATACCAGCATCTTTCAAGGCTGTCTTGAGCGGCACTAATGAGCGCTCGACCAGATCTTCAACCAATGACTCTAATTTAGACTGCGTCAGTTTCACCACCAAATGCTTGGGGCCCGTGGCATCGGCCGTGATATAGGGCAGGTTGACCTCGGTTTGTTGAGCTGAAGACAGCGCAATTTTTGCGCTCTCTGCGGCTTCTTTCAAACGCTGCATGGCTAAGGGGTCACCCTTAAGGTCTACTGCATTGTCTTTTTTGAATTCATCGGCGAGATATTCGATCAAGCGCATATCGAAATCTTCACCGCCGAGGAAGGTATCACCATTGGTCGATAGCACTTCAAATTGCGTCTCGCCATCAACATCGGCAATTTCAATTATTGAGATATCGAAAGTACCACCACCGAGGTCGTAAACGGCAACCACCTGGTCGCCACTCACACTATCCATACCATAGGCCAGCGCTGCAGCGGTGGGCTCGTTGATAATGCGCTTCACATCGAGGCCCGCAAGCTTACCGGCATCTTTTGTGGCCTGACGCTGTGAGTCATTGAAGTAGGCTGGTACCGTAATCACGGCTTCGCTGACGCTTTCACCGAGATAGTCCTCAGCTGTCTTTTTCATTTTACCGAGCACTTCTGCAGAAATCTGTGGCGGAGCCTTTTGCTCGCCATTAATTTCAACCCAGGCATCACCGTTATCAGCCTTGACAATGGAGTAAGGCACCATAGCGATATCTTTTTGTACGACGTCATCTTCAAAACGACGGCCAATCAATCGCTTAACAGCGAACAAAGTTTTGGAGGGGTTGGTCACTGACTGGCGTTTTGCCGCCTGTCCAACCAGTGTCTCGCCCTCTTCTGTGTAGGCGACAACAGAAGGAGTAGTGCGACCGCCCTCAGCATTCTCGATGACCTTGGGCTTATCGCCCTCCATTACGGCAACACAAGAATTCGTTGTGCCCAAATCAATTCCAATAATCTTTCCCATGCCTGTCTTCTCCAAACCACAAATCGTTAATTTCGTTAAATCAAGTACCGCATTGCTATGCGCTTATATATTGTCCCAAGATTGATAAATTCAACCCTGGCGCTGAGGAATTCCTATTCAGCACCCTTTGAGACCACCACCATCGCCGGTCTGACCAAGCGGTTATTCAGTGTGTAGCCTTTTTGAAAGGCTTCTATCACCGTATTAGCAGGCACCTCCGGGTTTGCCACCATTGAGATAGCCTGGTGGAAGTCAGGATTAAAAGGCTCGCCGGTGGGCTCTATCTGCTTCACCTTGTGACCTTCAAGCACCCCGAGAAAGCTTTTCAAGGTTAGCTCAATACCTTCGCGAACCGCTGTCATAAGGGCATCATCAGTATCGATAGCGGCTAACGCTCTTTCCAAGTTATCTACAACCGGCAATAGCTCGCCGACAAATTTTTCCAATGCAAACTTATGGGCATTTTCAACATCGCGGTCCACTCGACGACGCAGATTTTGCATCTCAGCCTGGACGCGCAAGGTTTGATCTTTCGCCTGCTGCAAAGCTTCGCTCAATGCCCCCACATCAAGCTCATCAGCACTGTCTTCGCTTTGTGTTTCTTTTTCCTGCTCCAGCAATTCCTCTGGTTCTTGTTCTGAATTCTGATTTTTCTGCTCTTCAGTGGCCACTTTTTACCAACCCTCGATAATGACTTCCCCGGCTATATTGGGTCGAAAAAAGTGCTTTCAAGTCAGCTTTTAAATAGACAATTGCAATTAATGCTAACTCTTCGGTATAACAACGCTTGATTTCAATAATTGGTGCCCCCTGCATTGCTGACAGCGCTTACGATTAAACAATTTACCCTGGTTGAATCTATGGACGTGGAGTTCAACTCAGGGCTGACCACCATCACCGGAGAAACAGGCGCGGGCAAATCATTGGTGCTCGACGCCTTGGGACTTGCCCTGGGCGATCGCGGCGATACTGATCGCATCCGCAATAGCGCAGAACGAACAGAAGTGAGTGCCAGTTTTACCGTGGATAGCGCCTCGCCGGCCGCCCAATGGTTGACAGACAATGACCTCGATAGCGCTGATGACTGTCTATTGCGTCGCATACTGACTCGCGATGGTCGCTCTCGTGGCTACATCAACGGCCAACCCGCCACCATGACGCAGCTGCGCACACTGGGCAATTTGCTGATTGACATCCACCATCAGCACGAACATCAATCCCTACTCTCGAAAGAACACCAGCGCACCTTGCTGGATGAGTTCGGCGGCCACCAAAATTTACTTAGGCAGGTTGGCGAAGACTACGCAAGCTGGCATCAAGCTCAGGCTCGGCTGGAAGAAATCGCGCAGCGCGCCGATGAAACTTTGGCGCGCAAAGACTTGCTCACATTCCAAGCACAGGAACTCAACGAGCTCAACCTGCAAAGTGGTGAGGTCGAAGCTTTGGAGCAGGAGCAATCACAACTGGCCAATGCCGACACCATTCTTATGGATAGTCACAAAGTGCTTGCCCTGTGTGACGGTGATGGCGAAGCCGTATCAGAACTGAGCGTTTTACCCGCCCTAAGCCGCGCCAGCCAGCTGCTCAGCACCATGGAACAGAATAGCCCATCCCTGAAAGATGTTCTTGCTTTGCTCGATAGTGCACATATTCAAGTTGAAGAAGCTCTGGGCGAATTGCAAACCTATATCAACCAGGTAGAACCAGACCCCGTCCGCTTACAATGGGTTGAAGATCGACTCTCAACCGCCTACCAACTGGCTCGCAAGCACAAAGTACAGGCCAGTGCACTACCCGACCTCTACGAGCAATTAAGCGCCGAGCTTGCCAGTCTCTCAGCCGACGACAATGATGTCGACGCCCTTACGGCGCGCGTCGAAGCATTGGCTAGCGGCTATCAAAAAAACGCCAAAAAACTCTCAAAGGCAAGAGAGAAAGCCGCCGCGCAATTCGAGCAAAAAATTAATCAACAATTACAAGCACTGGCGATGAGCGATGCCAGTCTGCAAATCGCATTGACCCCTTTCAATCATTACAGCCAAAAAGGCCTTGAAAGTGTCGAGCTACTCATCAGCACCAATCCTGGCCAGGCTCACCGCCCCCTCAACAAAGTGGCATCGGGTGGCGAACTCTCGCGCATCAGCCTGGCGATTCAAGTGGTGGCCGCCCACAACTCTACGATACCCGCGCTAGTTTTTGACGAAGTAGATGTCGGCATCGGCGGGGCCACAGCACAGACCGTTGGTAAGCTGCTGCGCGAACTAGGGGACAGCGGTCAAGTGATTTGCATCTCCCATCTGCCACAGGTGGCCAGCTGCGCCCATCATCACTTATTGGCAAGGAAGCAAAAAGGCGACGCATCGAATCAAAGCGAACTGATCGCTTTAGATAAAGAAGCTCGGGTTGAAGAAATTGCCCGCATGCTGGGGGGGGAGAAAATCACAGTAAAAACACGCTCTCATGCCGAGGAAATGCTCGACACCGCAAAGGCGAGTTAACACGTCAACTGATCACCTGAAACGGCTCGAAGTGCTTTTGCAGGACACAACACACCGCCTTACAACCCGTATTTTTCACCTCTTAAAATAGGATGGGCTAACCAACAAAGCACTTTACACGGCGCGTTGTGCTCTAACCAGTTGATGACCACACCTACGCACTCGGCGTTAAGCACAATTTAAAATATTCAGGGATAGCATAACCAGGGAACCACGACAGCGAAACGCTAAAGCCAGCCAAGCAAGGTCAAGTTTGCACCCCCCGCCAATCAGTCATCCAGCTCTTTAATTCACTGGCTGGCATAGGCTTGGCAATCAGGTAACCTTGCGCGAAATCACAACCGACCTCTTTCAGGTACTGCCAATCATCAAGGTTTTCGACACCTTCTGCGACAACCTTTATCCCGAGATTCCGCGCCATAGTCAGGCTGGCTTCAAAAATTGCCTGAAGTGAAGTATCACGACAGGCCCCGTGTACGAAACTCCGATCAATTTTTAACTCGTCGAATGGAATATCCCGCAGTTGTGCCAGTGACGAGTGTCCGGTACCGAAATCATCAATAGACAAACCAATATATTTAAGCCGAAGACGGGTAAGTATTTCCAGCATAGCCAGTGGATTACGCATTAATTGACTTTCCGTGACCTCCAGGGTCAAGCTTCTCACGTCAATCTCTGCCGCCTCCATGGCAGCTGCGACGAACTCAGGGAATTCCAAAGAGGTCAGATTATCCCTTGAAATATTCACGGCGACATCTAAGGTCAAACCTTGATCCCTCCATCTGCGTAACTGGTGTATAGCCTCAAGTAAAACGACTCGAGTTAAGTCGTCAATAAGATGGTGCTGTTCGGCCAGTGGAATAAACTGATCGGGAAAGACCACCCCGTCAGTCGGATGTTGCCAGCGCACCAAGGTTTCGACGCCAACCACTTCACCTGTGCTAACGATCACCTGTGGTTGATAATAATTCACCAACTCGCCCTGTTTTATCGCGCGTTCTAATTCTTCGCGGCCATAACTCTTGGTGGGCTTTTTCCCGATGCCAGCCTTATCCAACTTTTTATCCAATAAGGTCCCCAGTAATTCAGGTACTACCGGTTTACTCAACGCACCCAGTATATTGAGCCCATAGAAAGATGCCAGTTTCTCCGCTGTTTTGAGAATGCGCCGATCCTCTCCACTGAGCAGTATTATTCCTTTCTCATAGTCAATGCTGGCCAAATAACGCACTAACTCAATGCCATCCATTCGAGGCATCTGTAAATCACAAATAATCAATTCAAAGTCGATAGCGCCATCGAGCAGGACAATCGCTTCTTCTCCGCTGCCGACGGAAGTTAAGTCATCAAAACCCAAGTTGCCAAGTTGAATCTGGAGTAATTTGAGCGCAAATGGTTCGTCGTCAATTAATAGCATTTTCATTTAAGTTCATCTTTTAAAATTCTATTAATTTCCGCTTCAACAATTATCAAAGTTTCCTCAAAATACCGAATGTCTTCAGCGATATATAGACAGCCTTTTGTCTTGACAACATTTTCAAGCTCCGCACAAACGTCCCCAAAGCCAAGGGCGCCGACAGAACGAGAGGAAGACTTCAGTTTATGCGCAACCGCTCCAACATGCATTGCATCGCCGGCTTCATATGCCCTCCGTAGCTCGTTGGCAAGCTGGCGCGCAGAGACAATATAGTCAGAAAACAACTCTCGTAAAATATCCGTTGCATCCCCAACAAGGCTCTTAAGTACATCCTGGTCGACCGTTTTGCTTGCATTCCTTACAATCTTATCGAGCACTCGTGGTATTTTACCGGCCTTATTTTCAGCCGGGATCCATTTCTCAAGTGCGGCAGCCAGTTCAGCCAGTTGCACAGGCTTGGTCAGGTAATCATCCATACCCACCTCCATGGCGCGATGTTTCTCGCCACGCAGTGCATTGGCTGTTAACGCCAATATCGGCATGTGTTCCCGCTCCTCCTGGCGAATTATTTTTGTCAGTCCATAACCGTCCAATTCTGGCATGTGTAGGTCACTTAACAACAACACATAATCACCCTCGCGCCATAGCTTCAATGCTACCAATCCATTTTCGGCCACTTCTGCCGCGTAACCAAGCAGGTCCAGCTGACGTAAAATCACTTTTTGGTTAATAGCATCATCTTCAGCGATGAGGATTAACCCTCCTTGGGTACGTGGCTCGCCAACAGTCGTCGAGCTAACATTTCCGAAAATCAACCCCTCTTTTATATCGCCTCTGAGTACTTCAAGTGTGGCCTTACCGCCGGCTATGGCCACTGCTTGTTGCAAGGACTCCATGCGTACTGTATCACCGTCAATGCTCACGACATCATGACTCTCCAAACGCGGGTATCGACGATAACCACGAGTCATCAAAACATGATGTACTTCCGTATTTACAAAAATTCTGTGAAGCTCTTTCAGGGAATCCGAAACCTTATTTTGCCCCGCATCAGAAATGATAATTGGCAAGCGACGTTCACCGGCACATCGAAGGGCATCGGATAAATTGTCGACTTGAAAAGTGCGTGCACCCGCATGTTGCAAATAGGATGCCATATCATTCATATCCCAGCGCCTATTAGTCACCAGAATACACTCTAGACCGGAAAGGTCATACACACTGCATTGTTCTTTGCCGACCACTGCCTCGACCGGTAGCATTACGCTAAAGGTGGAACCTATATTTTGCGCACTTACCACCCGAATAGTGCCGCCAAGCAACTCTATAAGCCGCTTGGTAATCGCTAGCCCGAGCCCAGTGCCTCCGAACCGCCGAGTCGTGGACACTTCTGCCTGTGAGAAAGAAGTAAACAAGTTCCTCTTCGTCTCTTTAGTCATGCCGATACCATTATCGCTAACTGTAAAGATGAGCTGCTGTCCCTCTGTCTCAACAAACGCCACCCGCACCGATACCCGGCCCTGCTGACCTATACGCCCACTGCTAAACTTGATGGCATTACCAATAAGATTATAGAGTACTTGTCGTAAACGAATTGCATCAGACCAAATCGCACCCGGTGTCTGCGGATCCACAAATACTGAAAGATAAACACCCTTGCCGGCGGCAACTTGGTTCAATGAACTACAGATATTTTCTACCATATCCCGGACCGACACCTCCGTACGCTCCAATTCCAGTTTGCCGGCTTCAATCTTAGAAAAATCCAAGATATCGTCAATTAACCGTAACAGTAAAAATGCTGACTCCTTCATCGTCTTAACGGCATCTGCCTGATGCTCTGCTAAATCGCTATGCAATAGCACTTCAACCATACCGACAACACCATTCATAGGCGTACGTATTTCATGACTCATGGAAGCCAGGAAGGCTGACTTAGCACGGCTAGCCTGCTCCGCTTCCCGCTTCGCATATTCCAGTTTTTCGTTGGTAGCGCTTAATTCAGCAGTGCGCTCATCAACGCGCTGGGCCAGCAGCACACGTTCCTGCTCAATTGCCAGATTGGCCTCTCTCAGCTCTTGTGATGCCCGTTGCAGATCACTCAGTACACGTTGGTGCTCGGTGACATCTCGCGACAAGGCGATAAAGCGTGCCTCTCCTCCTCGTGGCGCCACATACTGTAAATTGATCTCGAGAGAAATATCGTGGCCATCCTTGTGCCGCTGCTGGATAACAAAACGATAGGCATCAGATTCACCTCGAATCATGGGCTCTAGCAGCTCGCGAATTTGTATTTCATCGGGTGCCGACAGAATATCTTCAACCGTCATCGATAACAGTTCATCTCGGGTATAACCGAGCTGCTCAATAGCGCCTTCATTAACGTAACTGAACACTAGAGTCGAAGGCTCAAAAATAAAGGCCCCGTCTTCAGTCGCGTCCAGCATGGCCATCGCCTCGCGTACGGCCTGCTCTGACTGCATGCGCTCGCTGATATCACGCACCGTTGCTACCACCATACGACCATCGCCAGAGCTCAAAGGGCTAAGGCTAATTTCTACTGGGAAAGTCGAACCATCCTTGCGCAGACCATACAAGCTGAAGCGACCGTCACTCATCATACGGGGGGAGGGAGACTTCATAAACTTCTTACGCAAACCCACATGATCAGCACGCATTCCCTGCGGCATAAGCACTTCTATGAGCTGGCCAATCAACTCATCTCTTCCCCAAAGAAAAAGTTTTTCAGCCTGCTGGTTCACCATAACGACCACACCCCTTTCATCGACCATCACAGTGGCGTCGGGTGCAAACTCAAACAAGTTTTCCAAACGAGATTCGGTCTTGCGCAGAGTTTCCGTCATTCTCTCCGCAAGTTTAAACGCCCGCTGTCGGGTTTCAGTGAGTATCTTGGCAATAATAAACAGCAACACACTAAGCACTAGGCCAAACAGCAGGATACCTTTGGGGAAGTTGAAATCCAGATCAGAGTCAAATGCGGCTGTTGAATCAAATTTCAACAGCCATTGCCGACCCGGCAGCTCAACTATTGAACTGGAAGAAAACTTGGGATTGTGATTTTCCGTGCTGAGCTTCAATGCTGCAGCACCATCATAAAGCAAACTGCTGGTCTGCTCTGTGATGCCATCAAAAACTCGGAAGCTTACATCCGGTTTTTGATTTTGGAGAATGCCCTTCATTAACTCATGAACAAAAAAAGGGCTGTAGACATAACCACGCAATGCCTTTCTCCGTTGCTCTACGGTGTCAGGAATGTCAGGGGTTTTGTAAAGCGGAAGATACAGAAGAAAGGCGGGGAGCGGAGCTGTCGTCGCATTTTGCACCAAATTTACCCGGCCAGTGAGCGCCGCCTGCCCAGTATCACGGGCTCGTTCCATAGCAGCACGGCGCACCTGTTCGGAAAACATATCATAGCCAAAGGCTCGCTGGTTTGTTTTGTTAAACGGCTCCAAGTAAATAATAGACGTATACTCGTCGCGTGCACCTTGCGGTTTTATATCGTAATCGTGAAAACCCTCAGCGCGGATTTTCTCAACATGAGATTCCAGTTCGGAAGGGCGAATGTAGGCCGCGTAGCCTACACCGTGAAAGCCGGGGAAATTCTGTTCCAGCCGCAAAGCACTCACATAGCTCTTCCAGCCTTTTCGCGTGACCTCTTCAGAACCCAGAAACAGGCCTTGGCCGCCCCGCAGAACTTGCTCATAAGCTGCCATACGGGTAAGAATACGGCCGTTTAACGCTTCAATTGTATGGGTATAACGAATCTTCGCGATACGTTCTACAAATTGACTAGAGGCAAACCAAGCGATTGAGGTTATCAGCAAGGATACGACCAATACGCCCCATGAAGCCCTCGTTCCTTTCGTCACACTAGCAACAGGATGCACTACGGTTAACCTTTAGCTACTAAGATTAACAACTACTGCCTAGCAAATTCATGACTTGACCTTTGTTCATAAACAAATAGTTCACAAGTAAGACTCATTTTAATAAGCCGTTGCATCGCTGCAAGATTGGCTTGGCACAAAACAATGTGGTGGTATTGGTTTTTTTCAAACTCAATATATTGTGCCAATTTACCACGTACGACTCAGCACTACCGTGAAGCACACTATCATGAAACACCGTTGCAACCTGTGATCTCCCCGCCAACTTTGGAACCATTGTTGGTATGGGTTTTGTTTGCTACCCATCAATGCTTCACAGTGGTTCTCCATTCGAGGAGGGCGCTAAATAGCTAGTTTCATTTTGGCGTTATTTTGAAAATACTGAGGGGAGGCCGAAACTGAAAAACAAAAGTTATAGTTTTATTGAATGCCGGCTATGCTGGATGTTATGGATCAGGGAATGTTTAGACTTTTCTGCTCTATGGGAAATATACACTATGGTACAGATATTAAAAAAGTAGTTTTAACTTACGTACCTATTGATCTGTAAGGAAACACACTAACTAATAATGGCGGTGAGGGAGGGATTCGAACCCTCGATACCGATCAAGATATACTCCCTTAGCAGGGGAGCGCCTTCGGCCACTCGGCCACCTCACCAAAAATTGTATTAATTCAACTAACCAGCCCCACTCATTGAAACAACAAGCCGGACAGTACTGATTTTTTATCAGCGCTTACTCGAGACTCTCGGTTTACTCTATATAGAAAAACCCAGAACAACTCTACTTATCAATTGAATATTAACGCTTAAAAAACCCTAGTCAGAACGCTTCATATAACTCACTTAAAGACGAGAGAAACTGACAGCCCGCTTCTGAGGGCGGGCATAATACCATACTGTCAGTAAAAACAAAGGGGCTAAACGGCCCCGGGCTCACCGTTTTTCTCATCCTGTATACGCTGGTAAATTTCTTCTCTGTGCACTGAAACTTCTTTCGGCGCATTAACGCCAAGACGGACCTGATTACCTTTGACACCCAACACAGTGACAGTGACATCATCACCTATTACAAGGGTCTCTCCAACACGCCTTGTTAAAATAAGCATACTCTTTCTCCTTGCTGTAACGATTAATATCGCAAGCTATCAAGCAACCACGACATCTCCAATATCGGCGAGTATTTTTTATTCCGATACAACTTTCGTTAGTACTGCGTAACGACCGCGCATTCTACCTGTTATATAAGAATTGTCTAATGCCGTCTATCGGCCTATCCCTACATACTTCTCATAAATCAACATAGTACAAAGAGGTTATTTTACGTCTTTTTCCAGCTCAAAGGCCGAGTGCAGGGCCCGCACTGCCAGCTCGAGATACTTTTCATCGATCACAACGGCTATTTTAATTTCAGAAGTCGTGATCATCTGAATATTAATATTGTGCTCGGCCAACGCTGTAAACATGCGAGAGGCAACACCCGCATGGGAACGCATGCCAACACCCACCAACGAGACTTTTGCAATCTGATCGTCGGTGACTACCGTACGCGCTTTCAACTCCATCGCAATGCTTTCCAGCAGACCGCGGGCACGATTGAGGTCGTTGCGGTGCACTGTAAATGTCAGCGACGTGGTGCCATCTTCGGAGACATTTTGAATAATGACATCGATTTCGATATTGGCCTCACCAATGGGTGCGAGAATACGTGATGCCACACCCGGTGTATCGGGAATACCCTGGATCGTCAGCTTGGCTTCGTCACGGTTAAAGGCAATGCCGGAAATTATGGGGTTTTCCATGCTGTCATCATCCTCAAGGGTTATTAATGTGCCGGGGCCATCTTTAAAGCTCGATAGAACTCGCAAAGGCACCTTATATTTGCCGGCAAACTCGACGGCGCGAATTTGCAGGACCTTCGAGCCCTGACTGGACATTTCCAGCATTTCTTCAAAGGTGATTTGCTCCAACCGTCGGGCGCCCTCGACCACACGAGGGTCGGTAGTGTAAACGCCATCGACATCGGTATAAATTTGGCACTCATCGGCCTTTAAGGCAGCGGCGAGCGCTACCGCTGAGGTATCGGAACCGCCACGGCCTAGGGTGGTAATATTACCGGCGCTATCAACACCCTGAAAACCAGCCACGACTAGCACCCGGCCCTGCTGCAAATCAGCCTGCATGCGTTCGACATCAATTTCTTCAATACGCGCCTTGGTGTGCGAATCATCGGTCAGAATTTTCACCTGGGCACCGGTGTAAGAACGCGCCGCACAGCCACGTTTATTTAACGCCATACTCAACAAGGCAATGGTGACCTGCTCACCAGTGGACACGAGTACATCGATTTCGCGCGGCATAGGAGTGTCAGTGATCGCATCGGCAAGGCCCAGCAAACGATTGGTTTCGCCACTCATGGCAGAAACCACAACGACAATATCGTTACCGAGCGCACGGCAGGCCGCAACTTTATCGGCCACAGCTTCAATGCGCTCAACTGAGCCGACCGAGGTGCCACCGTATTTTTGAACAATTAAACTCATTTTTAAACTCGACAGCTTAACTCTACGCTAACAATGTAAATGGGCGCTGCAAAATCGCTTTTGGCAAATGCCGGTATACGGCGAATCGGCCGCCCATCGACGCGGGGGCGCAAATGTACACCAACCCATCACAAAGAGAAACCTGATTAATAAAAATAAGTTCTTGTATTCAAGCACTTAACCGGCATTCAATGCCGACACGCCTGAATCAAGATTCCTTTAAGCCCAAGCGCCTCCTAACCCAAGTTCTTCTCAACCCAAGTTCTTCTCAACCCAAGTTCTTCTCAACCCAGGTTTTCTTCAACCCAGATTTTCTTCAACCCAAATTTTCCTCAACCCAAATTTTCCTCAACCCAGGAAAAGACCGAATCGAGAGCTGCCGGCAGCGCTGCACTATCGGTACCGCCACCCTGAGCCATATCTGGGCGACCCCCACCCTTACCACCAATCTGCGGTGCCACAAACTGCATTAAGGCCCCTGCTTTAATGTCGGCGGTGAGGTTTTTCGTAACCCCAGCGCTCAAAGCAATTTTGCCATCGTTCTCAGCAGCAAGCAGGATGACACCTTTATCCATCCGTGAGCGCAGCTGGTCGAGCATATCGCGCAGGGTTTTGGCATCAGCACCATCAATCTTTTTAGCTAATACCGCTACCCCGGCAATGTTTTTTGCCTCATCGAGCAAATCCCCACCCGATGCACTGGCCAACTTCACCTTCACGGCCTCCAGCTCTTTATTTAAGATGCGGTTGGTTTCAACCAAAGTCGCCGCCTTGTCGAGCACCGTATTACGCCCCGCTTTTAACGTTGCGGTGACTTTATCCAGAGTTTGCTCAAGCTCAGCGAACCAGGCGAGAGCAGGGGCACCGGCCACGGCCTCAACACGACGCACTCCCGCGGCCACACCCGACTCACCAATAATATGGAACAGGCCAATATCACCGGTACGCTGGGCGTGGGTGCCGCCACAAAGTTCAACGGAAAAACCATCGCCCATGGTCAGCACGCGCACACTATCGCCGTATTTCTCACCAAACAGCGCCATTGCACCGCTACTCTGTGCTTCCTCCATCGACATAACGTCGGTTTGCACTGTGCTATTTTGCCGAATTTGGCTATTCACCATCGTTTCAACGGCTTTAATTTCTTCCGCTGTCATTGCCTGAGGGTTGGCAAAGTCAAAGCGCAAACGCTCGGCATCGACCAACGAACCTTTTTGCACCACATGCTCACCTAACACTTTTCGTAGGGCGGCGTGTAATAGATGCGTTGCAGAATGATTGACCGCCGTCGCTTGCCGCTTGTCGACATCGATCTGGGCTGTAACCACCTCGCCAACAGTCATTACACCGTCGAGCAGTCGCCCGAGATGTATATGATTATCGCCCTGCTTTTGGCAATCATTGACCGCAAAACGTCCCGATGCAGTGAGCAGCTCGCCGCTGTCACCGACCTGGCCACCGGATTCAGCATAAAAAGCAGTGCTATCGAGCACTAATATGGCCTCGTCACCGGCATGTAGTGTGTCTACTGCCACACCACTACGAAACAGCCCAGTAATTTTCGCCTTGGCCTGCAAATGCTGGTAGCCAACAAATGTTGTTGTACCGGCAATCTTCAGCTGCGTGCTGTCATCGACACCAAAGCGACTGGCGGCCCGAGCGCGAGTTTTTTGCGCTTCCATGCAGCGTTCGTAACCCGCTTCATCCAGTTCATAGCCCTGCTCGCGGGCAACGTCATTGGTTAAATCGAGAGGAAAACCGTAGGTATCATAAAGTTTAAAAACTACCTCACCGGGTACGACCTTGCCTGAGATATCGGCAAGCGCTGCCGTCAAAACACCCATGCCCTTATCGAGGGTTTTACTGAATTGCTCCTCTTCACTCAGCAGAGCTTTTTCGACCAGGTCTTGTTTGGCAGCCAGTTCAGGGTAGGCCGCACCCATTTGCTCAACCAGTGGTGCAACCAGGGTATGAAAGAAAATACCCTCCATACCCAGCTTGTGACCGTGGCGCAGAGCACGGCGAATAATGCGCCGCAGCACATAGCCTCGCCCTTCATTAGAAGGCAGCACACCATCGACAATTAAAAAAGACGACGAGCGGATGTGGTCGGCAATCACCCGCAGAGAGTTGTGCTCAAGATCAGCCGTATGGGTCGCTTTGGCGGCCGCTTTTATCAAGTGTTGAAAGAGGTCAATTTCGTAGTTGCTATGCACCCCCTGCAAAATAGCGGCGATGCGCTCTAAGCCCATGCCAGTATCGATGGAAGGCCTGGGCAGGGGTGTCATCTCACCACTACTGTCGCGCTCGTACTGCATAAACACCAGGTTCCAAATTTCGATATAGCGATCGAGATCGTCATTGTCACTGCCCGGGGGGCCGCCCGGGACATCGGCACCGTGGTCGTAAAAGATTTCCGAACTGGGGCCACAGGGCCCGGTATCACCCATTTGCCAGAAATTGTCTGCATCGAGTCGAGAAAAGCGCTCGGCACTAACCCCCATTTCTTCGAGCCAAATTTTCTCAGCCTCCGCGTCAGAAATATGCACAGTGACCCACAATCGCTCTTCGGGTAAACCCAGCACATCGGTGAGAAAGGTCCAGGCTAACTTGATGGCATCGCGCTTAAAATAATCGCCAAAACTAAAGTTACCCAGCATTTCAAAGAAAGTGTGGTGGCGAGCGGTATAGCCAACATTCTCTAAATCATTGTGCTTACCACCAGCCCGCACACAGCGCTGAGAACTAGTGGCCCGCTGGTAGTCGCGCTGCTCGGCACCGAGAAAGACATCTTTAAACTGCACCATGCCCGCATTGGTAAACAATAGGGTGGGATCATTACCCGGCACCAAAGAACTGCTGGCGACAACCTGGTGGTCGCGCTCGGCAAAAAATTCCAAGAAGGCCCGGCGGATATCCGCACTCGATTTTACATCTAACATAAGAATCCCGCTCCGACCGGAGCACTCAATAAAAAATTAAATTACGGACTAGAAACGGTGGGCTAAAAGCCCAGTGAAGATTCGGAAAAGCCCTTGCCGCCCAGTATATGGATGTGCAAATGGAATACCGTTTGTCCGGCACCTGCACCGTTGTTAACAATCAAGCGAAAGGCATCAGAGATTCCCGCTTGTTCAGCGACTTTACCGGCAGCTAACATAAGGTGGCCCAGCAATGCTTGGTCGTCCGCCTCAGCATCAATAATACGGGGGATGATTTTCCGTGGGATCACCAACAAATGAACGGGAGCTTTAGGCGCGATATCTTTAATGGCGATGCAATGCTCATCTTCATAAATAATATCAGCCGGAATTTCACCGTTAATAATTTTGCTAAACAGTGTTTCTTCTGTCATATGCCCTCATCCTCAAAATTCACTTGCACTACCTTGCACGACACAACCACCTCATTGCTGACTCGAGACAGCTGAACTAGCGTTTGCGTCCCCGCTCTTTTTCTTCACTGCTCAACTCCCGCGCCTCACTTTCCAACATCACTGGAATGCCATCGCGAATGGGGTAGGCCAAAGCGCTGGCATAGCAAATCAGCTCTTCATGCTCGCGGTCGTATTCGAGAGGTGCCTTGGTGACGGGGCAAACCAGAATACTCAATAACTGTTTGTCGATCATATGTCTTATCCCCAAGTCGAGCCCATTTACAGGCGATGAATTTTAAGGCAATAGCCGGCCTAACACCATGCTTGCGCGGATATGCAAATAAGAAAACGTGAAGAAGGGCTTATACCGCTATTGGCCACTCGCCGCGGGAAAAAATTTCAGCACCAAGGCTGGGTCGAGGCGCACATTAAACCAGTTGACGCGCCAATCGAGGTGAGGGCCCGTTGCTCGACCCGTAGCGCCCACCTTGGCAATCGGATCACCAGCCTCTACCCGCTGCCCTTCTTTAACCAGCGCGCCACTGAGATGGATAAAAGAGGAACTCAGTCCATAACCGTGGTCGAGCACTAAAGTGCCACCGGAGTAATACATATCGTCGTGCACTAATTTGACAATACCGGGGGCCGGTGCAACCACCACCGTTCCCGTCGGACGGGCTATATCGAGACCGTAATGGGGGTTTTTCGGCACGCCGTTGTACACCCTTTGGCTACCGTAAACACCTGTAATAGGTCCTTCGAGGGGCTTAATAAATCCTTGGAGAAAGTCTTCACGCGGGTCATTGCCGGCTCGTGCCTGTCGCACCAAACGCCCTTCGTGGCGAATACGCTTAAGCACCTCATCAGAGGGTGGCGTCACTGTGCGCTGGGGCACGCCATCAACCCGCTGTATATTGTATTCACGCTGCGCCACTAAATAACTGTATTGTTGCCTTTCGTTACCTTCGCGCACATCAACCACCACGGGGCCTTTTACATCCCGGCCTAGACCAATAACAAAGTAGCCCTGAGGCGTAAGGCTGACTGTTCGGTCCTGAAAAACCACGGTGTTACCCGGTTTGGTATGGCCCACCAGCATAGCACCCGGCTGCCAGACACCCTGAAACTCTAAGGCTGTTGCCAACGGCGTCAATAGAACACCACAAAGTAACCCTACAACACGCAAACGAGCTTTCACTGTTCTTTTACCTCTTATTAATGGTCGAGCGGACAGCCCGATGGTAAGTTAATCACTTAAAGCAGCGCGAATCTGCTCACCGCTAAATCCCCGATACTGTAAAAAACGTATGCGCTTGGCGCGCTCTTTCGGGTCGGGGGCAGGTCTTGTACCGAAACGTTTGTGGGCCACTTCTTCGGCCAGCGCAAACCAATCGACATCACTTTCATCTAAAGCCATATCGCCGTCGACACCACGCTCACGCAGTGCCATGCGAATTCTCACCGGCCCCTGACCTTTACCTACTCGCCAGCGCACGAAGGCCTCGCTGAAGCGCTGATCCGATAAAAGATCATCCACTACTAATTGATCTAATACCGCATCGAGAAGCTCGGCATCAGGGTCAAACTTTTGCAGCAATTTATCCCTGACTTCTTTGCGCGAGTGCTCTCTGCGCGCCAATATATTCATGGCGCCAAGGCGCAGGTCTTTTGCCGATACTAAACTTACAGACTCGGGGCTTTCTGACAAATCAGCATCTACCTGAGAATCATTTGAAGGAGGACTATCCGGCACAAGACTTTCGGTTTGCTGGTTCATACTAGGTCCTACCAATCAAAAGGCTTTAGCAATCAAAAGAACTTACCGATCCTTGAAGGGAGAGCCGACACCCGCTTGAGCTGCGGGTTTATCAACACTTACCACAGGAGGGGGTGATGAGGGGTCCGACTTCAACCCACGATCATCAGCTGGCGTATCATTTTCTTGTTTTTTAACAAGTCCCAGCCAGATGCCAATACGCCGAAATACGGCTCGCACCACGCGCCATAATTTCGGCAACAACCAAATCACCAGCACAATAAAGACCAGCATCAAACCAAGAAAAGCCCAGGGGTGATTAAGCATGGCCCAGAGACCACCAAAGACCATCAGGTCTTCACTAATAGAGGCTCCCCAATTGCTAAAGGGTTCCGGGGAAGTATTGATCAATAAACGCGTTGAAGACTTGGTAAAGTGGCTACCCATGGCCATGGAACCGCCGAGTAAGCCAGCGCCAATTTCCAGCGCCGGCGTGACATCACCCACAGCACCTGCCGCCAGCATGGCGCCAGCGGGAATACGTATAAAGGTGTGCACGCTATCCCAGGCGCTATCGACACCGGGCGTTTTATCGGCAAAAAATTCAACGACATACATCAGGCAGGCGCTACCGATGACTAGCGGATTCTGTAATGTTTCCAGCTCAGCTGGCAGCTCGAGATTACCTGTAACACCGGCAAAACCGAGCACAGCAACAGCGGCATAAAGGTTAATACCACTGGCCCAGCCAACGCCAAGCGTCAACGCCAGAGTAGAAACTAACTGCTCATAACCTTCCATCAAAGTTACTCCTCCAAGCACAAACGCGCCTACCAATATTGCGTATCGACAAGACAGACATTCACAAAAAGAATTGAGGTAATATCTATTGCCACATAATAAATCCACAACAGAGCTTACAGATTATGACTGATCGACGCTACGAACAACTCAGCTGGACAATTGGCGATGTATCCATCACCCGTCTGGTAGAGGTGGTATTAAAAGCACCCATCAACTCTCTATTTCCCGAAGGCGGACCTGAGCAGCTAAGCGCCTACGATGACTGGTTGAGACCCAATTTTCTCGATGCCGATGGCGACATGATATTGAGCATTCACGCCTTTTTAATTAGCGCGGGCGGTCTTAATATCATCGTTGACACTTGTGCCGGCAATGGTAAAAAACTGCCGCTTTATGAAGAATGGGATAATCTCAACACCCCCTTCCTCGAGAACATGGCCGCATTGGGCTTCCCGGCGAATAAAATCGACCGCGTGCTCTGTACCCACCTGCACTTCGATCACGTCGGCTGGAACACCCACCTGGTCGACGGCAAGTGGATTCCCACCTTCCCCAATGCGCGCTATTTATTTGGCGCAACCGAGTGGGAATTTTGGAAAGATGAAGACGACCCCTACGAAAGCCATGCCCTCGAGCAGGCCTTACAGCCTATTTTTGATGCCGGACAAGTTGACTTGGTCGATTCCAGCCACCAGATCTGCGATGAGATCAGCCTTATCCCAACGCCCGGCCACACTCCCGGCCACGTCAGCATTCTTATCCGTTCAAAAGGTGAAGAAGCCGTCATTACTGGTGATATGTTCCACCATCCACTGCAAATGGCCAAACCCGGCTGGGTTGACATGGCCGACACCGAAAGCAGCCTGGCCGAAAAAACCCGCATTGAGTTTATGCAACGCTTTGGTGATAAAGAAACCACGGTACTGGGCACCCATTTTGCCACCCCCACGGCCGGTAAAATTGTCAGCGATGGCCCTGGTTATAGGTTCAAAAGCTAAAATCTTATCAACTGATTTTTTATCAATCTACCAACTAATAAAAGAGGACAAATATGAGTGGTTTAGTTGCAAATAAAGTAGCCGTAGTCACCGGCGCCGGTTCAGGTATCGGCCGCGCATCGGCCCTGGCTTTTGTGCGCGAAGGTGCAAAAGTCGTACTCGGCGATGTCGATGCTGCTAGCGGTGCAGAAACCGTCAGGCTAGTCGAACAAGCTGGTGGCGAAGCTATTTTTGCCCACTGTGACATAAGCAAGGAATCCGATGTCCAAGCCCTGATCGCCAAAGGTGTTGACGCTTTTGGTCGCATCGACTGTGCCCACAATAATGCCGGCGCCCCCGGCGAAGGCTTCTCCATTGTCGACGATACAGTAGAGAACTTTGACTTCAACTACGCGGTAAACCTGAAAGGTGCTTGGCTATCGATGAAACACGTCGCCCGGCAAATGATCGCTCAGGGAGACGGCGGTGCGATTGTCACCACAGCGTCCTACGCAGGGCTTGTCGGCATTCGCAACAGTGGTGCCTACGTCGCCGCCAAGCACGGCGTGGTCGGCCTGACCAAAACCGGGGCCATCGAACTAGCCTCAAAAAACATTCGTGTCAACGCCGTGTGCCCCGGCCCCATTGGTACCTCTTTGCTACTGACTGCCATTGGTGATAACGATGCAGCCCGCACCCACATGGAAAACCTGGCACCCATGCGTCGCTTTGGCGAACCCAATGAAATAGCCAATGCCGCCGTATGGCTTTGCTCCGATCAATCCTCCTATATGACAGGGGTTTCACTGCCCGTCGATGGCGGTATGGCAGCAACCTAAGCGGCCATCTGCGCTTTTCTGCCCTTACCAAGCCCCGTGTTAGCCATTAAGGGTTAAGGGCAGAAAATGCTATGAAACAAAAGTTAAATAACTTATATCAAGATGTCCTAGGCTGCCTACTGTGCCAGGCAGAATTGCCTCTTGGGCCACGGCCGGTATTACAGGTTTCAAGTCAAGCCCGCCTTTTAATCGCCGGGCAAGCTCCGGGCATTAAGGTTCATCAAAGCGGCATCCCCTTCGATGACCCCAGTGGTGACCGATTGCGGGACTGGTTGGGCATCGACAAGCCGACCTTCTACAACCCAGAGCTTATTGCCCTGCTGCCGATGGCATTTTGCTACCCCGGCAGAGGTAAATCCGGCGATCTGCCACCGCCACCACGCTGCGCCGCACACTGGCGGCAGGCCTTGCTCGAACAGATGCCGAACATTGAGCTAACCTTGTGCCTTGGCCAATATGCCCAGAACTGGCATTTGGACAGGCGAGAAAAAAACCTGACGCAGACCGTGCTTAAATGGCGCAATTATGGAAAGCACCTCATGCCACTGCCCCACCCAAGCCCCCGTAATAATGGCTGGTTAAAAAACAATTCATGGTTTAGCGAGGAGTTAGTGCCAGTATTACAACAACGCGTTGCCCGTATACTGAGTTCCGATGTCTGCAAGGGTGCTGCGCTCAAGTAAGCTCTCAATATGTCCACCTTTGATGAAGATGCTTACTAGGCAAGACGATTAAAAAACGAACTGACACCGTGAGCATTGCACTAGCCTCGGCGAATCAAGAAAATATAGAGTCCGTTCTCTTCCCCTTGCACCAATAATTCATGGTTGAGAAACTGACAAAACTTGGGAATATCACGCTCGGTTGATGGGTCAGTCGCCACCACTTTGATCACCTCTCCGCTGGCCACATCACGCACTGCACCGTGCAGCATCATCACCGGCTCAGGGCACATCAAACCAGAGGTGTCGAGTAAGATATCGAAATCCGACGCAAGGAGCTCTGGGTAATCATTGGGCACTTTCATCGTGGTATTTTCTCAGAAGCCAGAGGACAGGAAAAGGGGCACCGGGTATGATAGCGGCATAGCTTGCTGTATGCGTTTTAAGTGCTCACGTACAAACAGTGGCCTGAAAACTTGAGTCACCCATTTTAGCTTTATTTTTACAGAGTCCAACCATGATCACCGTATTAATCGAACGTCAAATCGCCCCCGGTATGGCCAGCACCTACGACAAGTTTGCCCGCAAAATGTTACAGGCCACCGTCTCGGCCCCGGGCTTTATTTCCGGAGAATCATTACATGGCATCGAAGACCGGAATGTACGTTATATTTTAATTAAAATGCAAAATCGCAAAAACTGGCAAGATTGGCTGGCCTCGCCCGAACGGCGGGAGGTGGTTTCACTGCTCTCCTCAATTCTCGTGTTGCCCGAAAAAATCACTTTACTTCGACACGGAGGCTAAACCTTCGAGCAGTCTCTGGCTCAACTCACCCGCCAAATGACACTCGCCATGCGCCCTGTTTGCCCTTGGCGTCGATAGGAGTAAAAAAGCGCGGTATCGGCATAAGTACAAAAATCGCCGCCATAAATGCGCGTCACGCCAAAGTTTTGCAGCTGAATACGGGCCAGCTCGTAGAGATCTGCATAATAGTGGCCCGGTCGCGTTTTTGAGGGTTTAAAACAAGCCTCAGTCAAGGACTGGTTTATTGGTAAGGCCTTTGTCAGAAAAACTTCTCTTACCTCGTCACCCACTTCAAAATGCTGTTGGCTAATGGCGGGGCCCAGATAAGCTGAAATGGCCGAACCTTCAGCCGCCATTGTCACTAGCGTTTTGCCGAGCACCCCGGCGACTAGCCCCCGCCAACCGGCATGGGCTGCGGCCACTGCCAAACCGTCGTCACGGCACAGTAACACCGGGAGACAGTCAGCCGTTTGAATCACACAGGCCAGACCCGGAATACGGCTGACACATGCATCGGCACTGGGTGGGAATGGGTGCTTTATAGCCTCAACAGCATCGACGACTCGATTGCCATGCTCCTGTGCCAGCCAGGGCAGAGGTTGGGAAAGGCCCAATTGGTCAGCCAGATCGCGGCGACTGCCTAGCACTTGCTGGCGGCACTCTGCACTGTCATCGAGAAAGTTCAGCCACTTATCCTGAGAGCCCAAAGGCAAGCCCTGACAAGTGGTAACAATACTTTTCACCCCCGGCGGTAAAGGCCAGTCGGGAATCATGACGGGCAGTTCAGACGGGTGCGGCTTCACTCTGTAATACCCCCAATAGTTCCTGCATATCCTCCGGTAGCGAAGATTCCCATGCCACAGTCTCACCTGAAACGGGGTGAATAAAACTCAAGCGCAAAGCATGCAGTGCCTGGCGCGGAAATTCACGCAGAGCGGTCGATAACTCTGTGCTGGCACCAGCACTTAAACGTACCCGGCCACCATAAACTGCATCACCCACCAAGGGGTAACCCAAGTGTGCCATGTGCACGCGAATCTGGTGGGTGCGGCCAGTCTCTAGAGCTACTTCAACATAGCTGTGAGCGCTAAAACGCTCCACTAAACGGTAGTGACTAATCGCTTCTCGATAGCGACTGTCCGCCTCCCGTCCGGGCCGCAATACCGCCATTCGTGTGCGGCTAGTGGGGTGGCGACCTATCGGCACATCAACAGTGCCACCACCAGTCATCACCCCTTGTGCGATGGCCCGATAGTGGCGTTTGACGGTGCGATCTTTAAGCTGAGTGGTCAACGAGTGATGGGCCTCGAGGGTTTTGGCCACCACCATTAAACCGGTAGTGTCTTTGTCGAGACGATGGACAATGCCGGCGCGGGGCACAGTGGCCAACTGTTCACAGTGGTAGAGTAAGCCATTGAGCAGAGTGCCATCGGGGTTGCCCGCCCCAGGGTGAACCACCAAGCCCGCAACTTTGTTAACGACGATAACACTCTCATCTTCAAAAACGATTTCGAAAGGTACCGGTTGGGGCAGCCACTCGCCCTCGGCTTCAAGCTGAGCCCTGAGGGTGAGGCATTCTCCACCCAGCAATTTTTCACGGGTTTTACCGACGCGACCATCAATCCGTAGGGCGCCATTGCGTATCCACTGCTGCAAACGGGTGCGAGAGTAGGTGGAGAAAAGTTCCGCGGCAGCCTGATCAAAGCGCATACCACTTAAATGGAGGGGAACCTCCGCCTGTAAAGCAATTTCACCCTGTTCGCTAAGCATTCGGTATTTAGCTTCTCACTGAGCTATGGTTAAATGGCAATTCTAGAGGGCGATGCCCGACATGCAATAATACACACTTATTAGCCGAAAGTTTTAACGGCCAACCAATCGGACTCCTCAACACCATGCGTTTTTCAGCCCTACTGATAGCGAGTTTACTGTTACTTTCCGCCTGTTCATCGACGCCCCTTAGCGACTCGAAAAAAGAGCAAGCCAAACAAGCACAAAAAGAGGCCCAGACTCTCAGTGAAAAGCGCTTACGCACTAAAATTCGCAATAACCTCAATGCGCGCAACTGGACTGACGCCATCGTTAATCTCAACGCATTTGAAGCTCAGTTTCCCTTCGGTAACTACGCGGATCAGGCTCAGCTGGAATTGATCTATGTCTACCATGAATCAGCCGATCATGAAGCCGCAATAGCATCGGCTGACCGTTTTATCCGCCTTCATCCCCTCCACCCCAATGTCGACTACGCCTATTATATGAAAGGTCTGTCAGCGGCGGTGCAAAACAAGGGCTTATTTAGCGATCGTTTGCCCGTTGATGCGACGAAGAGAGACCCCGGCAGTGCCCGCTCAGCTTTCGCAACTTTTGGCGAGCTAATTACTCGCTATCCCAACAGCGCTTATGCCGGCGATGCACGCCAACGCATGCTCGAATTACGCAACCGCCTCGCGCGACACGAAATTCATGTCGCCAATTATTACTTTAAGCGCGGCGCATATTTAGCAGCGGCCAATCGCGGTCGCTATGTCATTGAGAACTTTCAACAAACACCCGCAGTGCCCGACGCTCTCGCGGTAATGGCCCAAGCTTACTACTACCTCGAGCTCAACGATCTCGCCGCAAAGTCGGCACAAACTCTAGCCCTAAACTACCCTCAGCACCCCGCACTCAATGAACAGGGCGAATTTCAATACCATGCTGCCAACTCTCTAGATGAAGATTCCTGGCTAAGTTATCTAACTTTTGGTTACTTCGTACCAGAAGACCCGGCGTATTTTGATAGCAGAGCCATCTTTAACAATCCGCTTACAGCCAGTGGTAATGAGGACTCCTCATTACCGCCCCATAGAGCAGAACCACAACCAGATGAAGAAAACAGAAGCTCCTCTACAACAGAATGACTTGTGTGCGCGTTAATTTGGAAACTTTAATAACTTGCGGTTGAGCAAAAAGAAAAAGGGCCGGAGTAAAATAGCGCTCTAGCCCATTTCAACACATGGGAAGGAAATTCCGGCACGCCCTTATCGACGTTACTCCCCGGAGCGCCAACCATTAGTAATGGGGTAACGTCGATCGCGACCAAAACCCCGCTCGGTAATACGCAGCCCAATGGGCGCCTGTCGGCGCTTGTATTCATTAATATCAACCATGCGCAGAATCCGATGTACATCCTCTGCGTCAAAACCTTGGGCGATGATATCGAGCGCTGCCATATCTTCTTCAATATAGAGCTGCAATATTTGATCGAGTATTTCGTAGGGGGGCAAGGTGTCTTCATCGATCTGATCCGGCGCTAGCTCAGCCGACGGGGGACGAACAATCACTGACTCGGGTATCACCTGTGACAGCGTGTTGCGGTAGCGGCACAAATCAAACACCAAGACTTTTTTTACATCCTTAAGGACATCGAGACCACCGGCCATATCCCCGTAAAGGGTTGCATAACCCACGGACATTTCGCTTTTATTACCTGTCGTTAAGACCAGTGAACCCTTTTTATTGGAGATAGACATCAGCAGCACACCCCGGGAGCGGGCCTGCATATTCTCTTCCGTTTTGTCCACCGCCAAACCGGAAAACTCATCGGCCAAGGCCTTGCTAAACGCATCGTAAATAGGCTCAATGCCAATCACTTTATAACTCACACCCAGAATATCAGCCTCTGCCTGGGCATCATCAAGGCTCAGCTGAGAGGTGTAGCGAAAGGGCATCATGACGGCTTCCACCCGGTCAGCGCCCAGCGCATCGACGGCAATAGCCAGCGTCAACGCCGAATCGATACCGCCGGACAAACCCAGCACCACACCATTAAAACCGTTTTTATTCACATAATCACGCACACCCAAGACCAGTGCCTGATAGACAGTGGCCAGATCATCGGGGGTCGGTACGATCGTTTGTGGGACAACGCTGACCCGTCCATCCTCCCGCGTCAGCTCGACGCCAAATACGCCCTCTTCAAACATCGGTGCCTGGTAGCACAACTCACCCATCGCATCGACAACCATGGAACCACCGCAGAACACCAGCTCATCCTGGCCACCAACCTGATTGACGTAAACAATAGGAAGATTGCCCTCTCGAGCACGCTGGGCGACTGTCGCCACCCGTTGCGCCTGTTTACCAACGTGAAAAGGTGAGGCATTAATATTAAAAATCACCTCGGCACCGGCCTCGTAAGCTCGCTGTAAAGGTTCACTCGACCAAATGTCTTCGCAAACACTCAACCCCACTCGCGCACCACAAATATTGACCACACAGGAAGAGTTACCGGCTTCAAAATAGCGCTTTTCATCAAACACCTGATAATTAGGCAAACAATTTTTAGCATATTGAGCAATGAGCTCACCGTTTTGTATCACCCCTGCCATATTGTAAAGTCGGCCCTCTTCCCGCCAGGGGTAGCCAATAACAGCGACAATATCCTCACAAGCCAACATCACCTGGGTCAGTGCTTTTTCAATGCGTTTCTGGATACTGGGTCTCAGTAAAAGATCTTCCGGTGGATAACCACAGAGCACCAACTCGGGGAAAATAACAATATCGGCTTGGAGTGTCTCTCGGGCATGGTTCAGTGTATCGATAACCCGCTGTGTATTACCGGGAATATCGCCAACCACTGGATTTATTTGGGCCAAAGCAACTTTCAGAGATGTCATACTACTGACCTGTCCATAGATGAATAAGCCGGGTATTTTCAGCTAAAATCGAGCCAATAGCAAAATCTAGGTAGCACAATGCAAGCTAACAAGCCCACCGTCGATCTCAGCCCTTTAGCTCAGGGCACGGCTAAGGTCTACATTTACTATCGTTGGGCGCTATCACTGTTGTTACTGGTGATGTATTACTCCGGTGCCGCCAGCAGTATTTTTGGTACCGACAATCCCCAGCTCTACCAGCTGACTTCGATTGCCTATGCCCTGGTAACATGCTTTACCGCCGCCACGCTGCTCCTTTCCCATCGTGCGGTTAACAACAATCTAGTGTTGTCGGCACACTTTTTTATCGACTTAAGCGCCCTAACCCTGCTGATGCACAGCAGTGGTGGACTCAGCAGCGGTCTCGGCCTATTAATGCTGATCACAGTTGCGGCAAGTTCTCTGGTTTTCACCAATCAACTCGAATTATTGACCGCAGCCCTAGCCAGTATATTATTGCTTGCTGAAGAACTCATATCCGCCTACTTATGGGGCGATAACACACGTGCTATTTTCCCCGCCGGCCTGCTCGGTTTCGTGCTCTTTCTCACCGCCCTTTTATTCAGAATACTCAACCAGCGCTTGCGCCACAGTGAACAAATTGCTCTGCGTGAATCCGATCAAGCCGAACACCTCCAACACCTCAATCAGCTAATTATTCAACGTATGTTGACCGGCATCGTCGTAGTCGACACCAAAGGCAAAATTGAGCTCATCAATAACGCTGCCATTGAGTTACTTGGTGGTGAAAAACAAGATATTGTCTTAAGTAACGGCACAAGCCTACGCGCCATCCCGCTATTACAAAAGGGTTACGAGAACTGGATGAGTAAACCTTGGCAAAAAATGCCCGACTTTAAAGTCAACGACAATAGCCCAGAAATTCAGGCCAAATTTGCCAACCTAGAGCGTAGTCACGACAAGGGTACAATTATTTTTCTCGAGGACACACGCATCGCGGCACAAAATGCTCAGCGTTTAAAACTCGCAGCCCTCGGGCGACTGACAGGCAGTATTGCCCATGAAATCCGCAACCCCCTCGGAGCAATTAGCCACGCAGCCCAACTACTCGCCGAGGAGCAGGAGCTACTCAGCTCCAGCAAGCGCCTCACGGAAATTATTCTTAAGCACACCCAACGGCTCAACCAAGTCATAGAAAATGTCGGTCAGCTCTCGCGTCGTAAAACACCCAATGCTCAAAATCTGCATCTCGAGAGCTGGTTAAATAGTTTTATTGAAGATTACAAAAACAGCTTTCCCACCCCCTGTATTATTGAAGTTAACACTGATGATCCGACGACAATTATTGTCTTCGATGCGAGTCAGCTGCACCAAGTACTCACCAATCTGCTAGAAAATGCTCACCGCCACAGTCTCGAAAACAGCTCGCAAGCCTGGGCCAAGTGCGCCTGTCACGTCGACCCCTTGACCCAAAGACCCTGTCTCGATATCTATGACCGCGGCACAGGTATTAGCCCCGAATTAGCGAGCCAGGTTTTTGAACCTTTTTACACCACCTCTAACACGGGCTCAGGCCTAGGGCTTTATCTCGCCCGAGAGATTTGTGAAATCAACTTTGCCACACTCGACTATATAGTGGCTACTAATGACAGACCCGGATTCTTTAGAATTGGCTTCGCCCACCCCGTACAAGCACAACAGAGACTACATAATGACTAAAAAAAGCGCCCTGATTGTCGACGATGAAGCAGATATTCGCGAATTATTAGCAATGACATTAAACCAAATGGACCTTGAGGTCACTGAAGCTGAAACGCTCAGCGAAGCTATCGAAGCCCTAAATAAAAGTCCATATACCTTGTGTCTAACCGATATGAATTTACCCGACGGCAATGGCATGGACTTAATCAGTCTAATACAGGGCAAATACGTCAACATGCCAGTCGCTATGATCACCGCTTACGGTCATACGGAAATTGCCGTTGATGCCTTAAAACTAGGGGCCTTCGATTTCGTCACCAAACCTATTGAACTACCCCGCCTGCGTAAAATGGTCGAAACGGCGCTAGCACTTTCCTCACAAACACCGAGGGTTCTTAGCAAGAGTGCGGGCAAGCTCACTGGCAAGTCGTCAGTGATGGGTAAATTGCGTGAACAAATCGCCCGAGTGGCCCGCAGTCAGGCGCCTATTTTTATCCATGGTGAATCCGGCAGTGGCAAGGAAATTGTCGCCCGCAACATTCACTACAGCGGCCCAAAAGCCGATGGGCCGTTTATACCCGTCAATTGTGGCGCCATCCCTTCAGAACTCATGGAAAGCGAATTTTTTGGTCACACCAAAGGTAGCTTTACGGGCGCCCATCAAGACAAAAAAGGCCTGTTTCAAAACGCCGATGGCGGCACCTTGTTTCTTGACGAAGTCGCCGACCTCCCCCTCTCTATGCAGGTCAAATTGCTTCGCGGTATTCAGGAAAAAGCGGTACGACCCCTCGGCTCGGAAAGCGAAATACCCGTCGACATTAGAATCCTCAGCGCCTCCCACAAGGACCTTAATGCGGAAATTGCCAAGGGTAATTTTCGTGAGGACCTCTACTACCGCATCAATGTGATTGAATTGGAGGTTCCCCCACTACGCGATAGACAGGAAGATATTCTCCCCCTAGCCGATTTATTTCTGGCCAAGTTTGCCGCCGACTTCAACACTGCCCCGGTTACGTTATCCAGTGGCGCCAAAGAGGCCCTAGAACACTACGCCTTCCCCGGTAATGTACGTGAGCTAGAGAACACTTTGGAAAGAGCTTTCACACTCTGTGACGGTCAATCAATTGAAGTAGCAGACTTGCAGCTTAAAGCCCGCCAAAAAAGTGACACTCAGATAAACGCTGCCATGGCGAACGCTGCTGCTGGTCGCAATCCCGGCGCGCTTAGCACCCTTGAAAATCTCGAGCCAACGAACAGTGTCGATCAGAACAACCCCCACCTCGAGGGTCAATCTATCGATGATTACCTAGCGACTATTGAAAAGACGTTGCTGGAAAAAGCCCTGACAGAATGTCGTTGGAACAAAACAGCGGCTGCCGAAAAACTGGGGATTACCTTTCGCCAACTACGCTATAAACTGAAAAAACTCAATATTGACTAACTCTTCGAAGAATCCCTTTCGCGTAACGCCTTAGGCATCGAAAAGCGAATATCCTCAACCTTGCCCGACAATTCTTGCACACCCGTTCTGTCACCACCTGCCAGAAAGTCAACTAGTTCCTGCACCAGGGTTTCTGGTGCCGAAGCACCCGCACTCACCCCAACAACCGAATCTGGGGCAAGCCATTCGCGTTGAATATCCGCACTGCTATCAACCAAATAAGCGTTGGTACCGCAGCGCTCAGCCAACTCGCGCAGGCGATTGGAATTAGAGCTATTCGCTGAGCCAACGACAAACAACACATCGCATTCCAAGGCCAGTTGCTTAATCGCATCTTGGCGATTTTGCGTGGCGTAGCAAATATCGTTCTTACGCGGACCCTCGATCGTTGGAAAGCGTGCGCGTAGCGCGTCAATCACCTGAGCTGTATCATCCACCGACAAAGTAGTCTGGGTCACGAAGGCGAGATTATCAGGTCGACTAATAGGCAACAGAGCCACGTCACCAACATTTTCCACCAGGTAAATATCGCCACCATTACTGGTATCGTACTGGCCCATAGTGCCTTCAACTTCCGGGTGACCATGGTGGCCAATCAATACGCACTCGCGACCCTCGCGGCTGAACTTTTCCACCTCGAGGTGCACCTTGGTCACCAGTGGGCAGGTGGCATCGAAGATTTTTAAACCTCGCTGTTCCGCCTCGGTACAAACCTCTTTTGAAACACCGTGGGCGCTGAAAATAACGATGGAACCACAGGGAATATCCTTCAGCTCATCAACAAAAATCGCGCCGCGCTCTCGCAATTGATCAACCACAAACTTATTGTGAACCACTTCGTGGCGCACATGGATAGGCGCGCCAAAAAGATCGAGAGCACGATTGACGATATCAATAGCGCGATCAACACCGGCACAAAAACCCCGCGGGTTAGCCAGACGGACTTCCATTACACCACCTCGGCTATATCGTTATCCACGGCGATAATCTCGACTTTGAAGGTCAAGGTTTTACCCGCTAGAGGGTGGTTGAAATCAACCGTCACCTCATCCTCACTAATAGCTTGAATCACGCCCGGTAATTCGCCCCGGTTGGCATCGGCAAACGACACGACTAAGCCTTCCGACAGCACCATGTCTGGCGCAAAGCTCTCGCGTTTAATATGCTGAACATTGGAAGGGTTGTGTTGACCGAAGGCCTTTTCCGGCAGCACAGTAAAGCTAGCGGTTTGGGAAGAGTGCATACCAATAAGGAGCTCTTCAAAACCGGTTGGCAAATTGCCATCGCCTATCGTCAATGTCGCGGGAGTTTTGTCAAAGTTAGAGTCGATGACAGACCCATCGTCGAGCGACAGCGCAAAATGCAGGCTGACCCGCGAAGCCTTGCCTATTCGCTCCTTAGGTGTTTTTTGATGAGAACTCATTACCTAGACCTCAATAACAAATGTTGTGGGGGTGCTCAACCTCGGCGGGATGAGCGAAAAGAGTCAATCACCATAATCACAGCACCCACACTGATGGCGGCATCGGCAATATTAAAAGCTGGCCAATAGTAATCGTTATAATGCCATTGAATAAAATCGACCACATAACCCAAGGTTACCCTATCCCATAAATTGCCCAAGGCACCGGCCAAAATTAAGGCCAGCGCCAATTTCACCAATACTTCAGACGCAGGCGCGCGATAAATCCACACCGTGAGCACCACACTCACAATGCTGGCGATACCACCGAAAAGCCAATGCTGCCAGCCGCCCGCCGTGCTCAAAAAGCTGAACGCGGCACCGGTGTTATGCAACAGAGTCAAATTAAAAAAACCCGTTAACACCACCGGTTCAGCGTACTTCAAATGCGCGGTGGCGAGGGCCTTGGTCCACACATCGAGGGCCAGTAACACAGCCGCCAAAGTATAGAATAGTAACGCTGAAGTCCGTTGACTCATCATTGGTAATCTATCAAGCGGGCGATCAGGCAAACGCGCGGCTCTCACCGTCGCCCTCAACATTGTCAACACAGCGAGCACATATTTCAGGGTGCTCGGTATGGCTACCGACATCTTCGCGATGATGCCAACAGCGAACACACTTACCACCCCGGCTTAATTCAACCTGAATATTGAGTCCGGCAATGGCACTGGCAGTGACGCCCTCAGCGGGCAATTCACATTGCGAACGTACAGCGGCGCTGGAGGTGATCAAAATAAAACGTAGCTCATCACCCACTTTTGCCAGAGTACTGGCCAAGGCATCCTCACAGTAGAGTGTCACGCTAGCTTCTAGAGATCCCTTCAAGCGACCAGCCTGGCGCTCAACTTCCAACGCTTTGTTGACGGCTTCTTTAACAGCAATGAGTTGCTGCCAGTCAGTGTCGCCTAGCACCTTATCCGCAGACAACGCCGGCAGCTCATACCATTCAGCTAAGTGCACCGAGTCACTACGCTCGCCAGGCAGGGCCTGCCACGCCTCTTCTGCAGTGAAACAAAGAATGGGGGCAACCCAACGCACGACGGCTTCGGCGACATGGTAGAGGGCTGTTTGTGCAGAGCGCCGCGCTAGGCTTTCACTTTGGCAGGTGTACTGGCGATCTTTAATAATATCGAGGTAAACACCACCGAGATCACCAGCACAAAAATTGTGGATTTTCTGGTAAATACTGTGAAAATTATAGCTTTCGTAGGCGCTATCAATCTCCGTTTGCAATTGTGTGGCACGACCAATCACCCAGCTATCGAGGGACAGCAAATCAGTGCTGGCCACGCAATCTTTAGCGGGGTCAAAGCCATCGAGATTAGACAACATGAAGCGGATAGTATTGCGTATGCGCCGATAGGAATCAGCTGTGCGACGCAGTATCTCATCGGACACCGTCATTTCGCCGCTAAAGTCGGTGGAGGCTACCCACAAACGCAACACATCAGCCCCGAGCTCGTTAATAACTTTTTGCGGGGCCATGACATTGCCCAGTGACTTGGACATTTTGTGGCCGTTGGCATCGACAGTAAAACCGTGGGTTAGCACAGCTTTATAGGGCGCAGTGCCATTGATGGCGATCGACGATTTCAAGGAGGATTGAAACCAGCCACGGTGTTGATCCGAGCCTTCGAGATAGAGATCCGCCGGATAACTCAAATTATCGCGGCGCCGCAGTACGGCCTCGTGACTGACACCGGAGTCAAACCAGACATCGAGGGTATCGCTGACCTTATCGTACTGATCCGCATCATCACCCAGTAAATCCCGTGCATTGAGATCGTACCAGGCATCCATGCCATCGCGTTCAACCAGTTGGGCCACCTGTTCAATTAAGGCGGGTGTATTGGGGTGAAGCTCGCCACTTTCTCCATGGATAAACAACGCAATGGGCACGCCCCAGGTGCGCTGGCGAGAAATACACCAGTCCGGGCTATTGCCCAACATAGACTCCATACGCGCCTGCCCCCACTCGGGGAACCACTGTACTTTTTTAACGTTGGCCTTCGCAGCATCGAGCAAACCGTGCTCGTTCATGCTGATAAACCATTGGGGCGTAGCGCGGAAAATCAGCGGCGTTTTGGTGCGCCAGCAATGGGGAAAACTGTGAGTAATTTTACCGTCGGCCAATAAAGAATGACGCTCACGTAACAATTCGACGATTTTCTCATCAACCTTATAAACGTGCTCACCGGCGAACAATTCGACAGAGGGGCGATAGACGCCGTGGTCGTCGAGGGTATTGAGAGTGCCGATACCGTATTTACGCGACACGATAAAGTCGTCCACACCATGGTCCGCCGCCGTATGCACTGCGCCGGTACCGGCTTCAGTGGTAACATGATCACCGAGTAACACCGGCACTTGCCGGTCGTAAAAAGGATGCTGCAACAACAAGCCTTCAAGCTTTTGACCCTGACAACGACCGACAATTGAAGCATCTTCTATCTGCCAGCGCGTCAGTGCCGATTCCATCAAATCAGCAGCGACCAGTAGACGGCGGGGCTCGCCATTCACCTTGCATTGCAGTAGTACATATTCCAGTTCAGCGTGCAGCGACACGGCCTGGTTGGCGGGCAAGGTCCAGGGAGTAGTGGTCCAAATAACAACTGTTATTTCACCGTCGCCGCTCAGCTCACTGCCAAAGGCCTCGCCAAACTTAACTTGATCGACAGCGGGAAACATGACATCGATGGAAAAGGAGGTTTTATCTTCGTACTCCACCTCGGCCTCAGCGAGTGCGGAGGCTCCGACCACACTCCAGTAAACCGGCTTATAGCCTTTGACGAGATGGCCATTTTCTGCAATTTTGCCGAGGGCTCGAATAATATCCGCCTCGTACTGGTAGTTAATGCTCAGGTAGGGATTATCCCACTCACCAAAAACACCGAGGCGAATAAAGTCCTTCTTTTGCCCCTCAACCTGGCGCAGGGCATAGTCCCGACACTTCTGCCGGAAAGCCTTGTAGTCAATTTTGACACCGGCCTTGCCGTGCTTTTTCTCGACCTGATGTTCAATCGGCAGGCCGTGGCAGTCCCAACCGGGCACGTAAGGAGCGTCATAACCCATCATCGTGCGTGATTTGACAATAATATCCTTGAGGATTTTATTGACCGCATGGCCGATATGAATATCGCCATTGGCATAGGGCGGGCCGTCGTGGAGAATAAATTGCTCACGACCTGCTCGGGCCTTGCGAATGGCTGTGTACAGTTCATTCTGCTGCCATTTTTTTAGCATGCCCGGTTCCCGTTGAGCGAGATTTGCTTTCATTGGGAACGCCGTTTTTGGCAAATTCAATGTCGATTTATAGTCGTTCATAAGTTTTTGGTTTAACTCAAGTTCAATTCAGTTTCAGCCCAGTTCTGCGAAGTATCTGGCAACACCACAACACTGGCTGTTAATTCGAAACACCCGCAAAATAGTCCCGAGCGGTTTTAATATCTCGGTGGATATTGACGACCAGCTCATCGAGGGTGGTAAATTTCTGCTCATCGCGCAGCTTCTGCTTAAATTCAACGGCAATACGCTGGCCATAAATGTCGCCAGTCCAGTCCAGGAGGTGAACTTCCAACACAGGTTTAATTAAATCACCGACCGTCGGGCGCAACCCCACATTGGCCACACCTTGCACGCACTTGCCAGCCAGCAACACCTCTACCGCAAACACGCCGCTCAATGGCGCCCGGTAGCGGTGCAAATTGACGTTTGCTGTGGGAATACCCAGTTTGCTACCTAACTGCTGCCCATAACACACTTTACCCGAGATGCGAAAAGGTCGGCCTAACAAAGCCTTCGCGGTATCAAAATGGCCCGCCTCTAGCTCAGCACGAATGCGGGTGCTACTCACGCGCTGTCGGTCGGCCTTGATGGTTTGGGTTGAAACCACTTCAAAACCGTGCTTTGCGCCCTCTTGCTCAAGCATCGTAAAATCGCCCTTGCGGTCGCAACCAAAATGAAAGTCGTCACCAATAACGAGACACTTGATTCCCAAGCCATCGATTAACAAATCGTCGACAAATTGCTGGGCTGTAAGACTGCGCATAGCCCGGTTAAACTGCAGACAAACCACTCGGTCGACACCGGCATCTAGCAGGGCATCAACTTTTTCGCGCAAGCGCATCAGCCGCGCCGGCGCCTGCTCGCGGGAGAAATACTCTCGGGGTTGAGGCTCAAACATCGTCACCACAGAAGGCAGGCCATAAAACCTAGCCCTTTCATTTATTTGCGCGATAATCTTCTGATGGCCACAGTGGACACCATCAAAGGAACCAATGGTCGCGACGCAACCCTTATGCTCATCGCGCAGGTTGTGCAAGCCCCGAACAAAGAAATCCACAACGCCATTTGCCACTACTCGCCCCAAGCCAACTAAAGGCGGGAATTATACCCAGCCCGGCGGCTGAAAGGCAGCCCTGTTGTGCGAAAGTTAGCCAACGCCCAAGGCCCTCATGGAAAGGGTTTATTTAACAGGGCTACGCAACTGACTGAGTCGAAAACCACAAAGTAGAAGAGTTGTTGCATAGACGGCAAAACCAAGGCCACAAAGACCTAATACTGCCAGCGCCCGAGTCATAAAGCTCATCGCCAACCAGTCACCGAGTTGCACCAAACCAAGGTATAAGGTCCCCGCCATGACAACATTACCCAGCAATAACATCCCCGCGAACGTACTCCAGCCACGCTGCGGGCAATAGACACCTCGACTGCGCAAGCCACGAAATAGCAAACCAGCATTGAGAAATGCGGCCAGGGAAGTGGCCAGGGCCAAACCCGCATGGCCTATATTGAAGTAGTTGTGCAAGAAATAGACAAAAACCACGTTCATCACCATATTAGCGGCCATGGCGACAAGGCCAATTTTCACCGGTGTTTTCGTATCCTGACGCGCAAAATAGCCCGGTGCCAGCACTTTAATCAACATAAAGGCCACCACCCCCAGAGCATAGGCACGCAGGCTGAAACCAGCCATGACAATATCGCGCTGGTCAATTTCACTGCCGTCGTAAAACAGGGCCGCAAGTAGGGGTTCGGCAATCATCATTAAGGCAACTGAAGCTGGCACAGCAATTAACAACACGAAGCGCATGGCCCAATCGAGAATGGCACTAAACTCTTCAGCCGACTTCGTTGCGTGCTGACGGGAAAGATTCGGCAGGATAACCGTCGCCGCCGCCACACCAAACACCCCAAGTGGCAATTCAGCCAGCCGGTCAGAATAATAGAGCCATGAAACGCTGCCGGTGGGGAGAAAGGAGGCTATCACCGTGTCGAGCAGCAAATTGATTTGACTCACTGAGACACCAAAAATAGCTGGCGCCATCAAACGGAGTATTTGTCTCACCCCCGGGTATTGCCAATCGAGCTTTGGCGTGGGCAGCAAATGTATGGCCGCCAAGAAGGGAATTTGAAAAAGCATTTGAATGACACCAGCGGCAAACACCCCCCAGGCCAGGGCAAAAACAGGGCGCTCAAACCAAGGTGCCGCCACTAGCGCGGCACCAATTAAGCACACGTTGAGCCACACCGGAGTAAAAGCTGGCACTGCAAAGCGATCGTAACTGTTGAGTATGCCACCGGCAAAACCGGTTAAAGAGATAAATAACAGATAGGGAAAGGTCACCCTTATCATCTCTGTCGTAGCCTGAAATTTCGCCGCATCGCCAATAAAGCCGGGGGCAAAAAGCCCAGCCAGCATAGGGGCGGCTATCACGGCGACAACGGTGAGCAAAATTAACACCGAACCCAAAGCCCCGGCCACACGATCAATCAACTCTTTTACAGCGGCGTGCCCCCCCTCATTGCGGTATTCACTAAGCACCGGTACAAAAGCCTGGGCAAAAGCACCCTCGGCAAACAGGCGGCGCAAAAAATTGGGGATTTTGAAGGCGACAAAAAAGGCATCCGCAAAGCCATCGGCACCAATCACGCGGGCAAATACCACATCGCGGATCAACCCGAGTATGCGCGACAACATGGTCATGGCACCGACGATGGCGCTAGACCCCAGCAAGCTGCGACGGGGCTTTTCAGCCGGGACTTTTAGCGGGCCTCTCTGCTGGGGAGGAGGCAGTGAAGAGTCCGGGGGAGGATTGTTATCGCGCAATGACCTATCCTGTGACTAGCGAGCCCGTGAGTCGCTAGTTTGCAATCAACTACCAACATCAACCACAGCACAATGCCGATCGGCTCCAGTGAAATAATGCGTTGTCCGCTTTGACTTTCAGTTCGTATTCGCGCCCAGTGTAACGGCGCACTAAGTCAGCACCAAGCGGCACGACAAAGACCTGTTGTAAAACATTGAATTTGCCCACGCCCGTCCCCACATAGGCTTGAGCATACATCAAGGAGATTCCATTGGAACAATATCGAGGCACAACCATTCTTTCCGTCAGGCGCAACGGCAAAGTCGTTATCGGTGGCGATGGCCAGGTTTCGCTGGGTAACACCATCATGAAAGGCAATGCGCGCAAAGTACGCCGCCTCTACAACGACGAAGTTATCGCCGGTTTTGCCGGTGGCACCGCCGATGCCTTTACCCTATTTGAACGCTTTGAAGCCAAGCTGGAAGAGCACCGTGGCAACCTAGTTCGCGCCGCGGTTGAGCTGGCCAAAGACTGGCGCACCGACCGCATTTTACGTCGCCTAGAAGCCCTGCTTGCCGTGGCCAATAAAGATGCCTCACTGATCATCACCGGCAATGGCGATGTTATCCAGCCCGAGGACGACTTAATCGCCATCGGCTCTGGCGGTCCCTTTGCGCAATCGGCGGCCAAAGCCCTGCTTAACAATACTGAGCTAAGCGCCCGCGACATCGTTGAAAAAGGCTTGGAAATTGCCGGCGACATCTGCATCTACACCAACCACAATCGCACTATTGAAGAGCTCGACAGCGCCGTAACTGAGCAGCCCGAGTAGAACCCTCCGTGGCTCATCACCCGTCAATTTTAGGAAATGTCCCATGTCAAATATGACCCCTCGTGAAATCGTCCACGAGCTAGACCGCCACATTGTTGGTCAAAACCAGGCCAAGCGCGCCGTTGCCATTGCCCTGCGCAACCGCTGGCGTCGCATGCAGTTGAGCGAAGACCTGCGCAATGAAGTGACCCCCAAAAACATACTAATGATCGGCCCCACCGGT
>JBFJYH010000017.1:0-47566 GCA_041622675.1 Porticoccaceae bacterium | reverse complement strand
TCAGGTTTGCGAATTTTGTAGCGGCTAGGGGCGATAATAATTTTCTTGATTTTTGCCGAATTGGGCATAAAATGCGCCAGCTTTTTTCAAGCGCCCATAGAGAAACTATGTGCTTTTAGCCTAGGCGTTTTCCCCACGGATGAGAAGGCGCGCAAGCATACAAGCGTAGCGCCTTCTTCATGGCCAGAAAGGTCGTGAGTCAATCCATTATAGTGAGGAATGTCTGATGGTTCCTAAATCGCCATCTGTACTGCCAGTGGCAACACACCCGGATCAACCTATCTGGTCAGTTGAGAAAAGCTGTGAATTTTATGGCGTCAAGGATTGGGGCGAGGGGTATTTTGATATATCCCCAGCGGGTCACCTGGTCACGCAACTGACGTTTGGCGATACAGTCAGTCAGGTTCCCCTGCTCGATATCATTAAGGGTATGAAGGATCGGGGTATAGAAATGCCGAGTATCCTACGCATAGAAAACCTTCTGGATGAGCGAGTAAGTGCCTTGAACGAGGCCTTTAAACGGGCGATCAACACCTACAGCTACCAGAATGATTACCGCGGTGTTTTTCCAATAAAAGTGAATCAGCAATGTCACGTTATTGAAGAAATTTCCGATTTTGGCGCGAGCTACCACTACGGATTTGAAGCGGGTAGCAAGGCTGAATTGATTATTGCGCTGAGTAAATTAAAAGATGACCAGAGCCTTATTATTTGTAACGGCTATAAGGATCCAGAATTTATTGAGCTAGGCCTGTATGCCAAAGAAATGGGTCTGAAGTGCTTCTTTGTATTGGAAACCCCCTCGGAACTTCCCATCATTCTCGAGATCAGTCAAACGCTCGGTATTGAGCCTTTATTGGGGGTTCGCATTCGACCCACGGTGGTTGTCGATGGCCACTGGAATGAAGGCAGCGGTGATCGCTCTATTTTTGGCTTATCAACCTCCTCACTTATTAAGGTGGTCGAAGAGCTCAAGCAAAATGATATGTTGCATTGTTTGCAGTTATTACATTGTCACCTGGGCTCGCAAATCCCCAATATTCGAAATATCCGTAGTGGCACCCTAGAGGCTTGCCGTTTCTATAGCGGGCTGATTGAAGAGGGCGCCCCCATGGGCTTTCTTGATTTGGGCGGTGGCCTTGCCGTGGACTATGAAGGAACCCGTCGTAACCACCACCACAGCATGAATTATCAGCTCGATGAATACTGCGTGAACATTGTTGAGACAATCTGTGAGTGCCTTGACCCACTCGACATTCCCCACCCGGTAATTATTTCTGAATCGGGGCGTTCTACAGTGGCCTATTCTTCAATGTTGCTTTTTAACGTGCTCGATGTTCGCGATCATCGCCCGGTGCCGCTACCGGCGAGCTTGCCAGAAAAATGTCACGAGTTAGTGCATAACTTATGGCAAGTGAATCAGGTGGTGGCGTCGCATAATTTTCAGGAGTGTTACAACGACGCTTTATATTATCGCGATGAAGTGCGTGAATTATTTCGACATGGGCAAGCCAGTTTAAGCGATAGAGCGATAGCAGATAACATCACCCTGGCCGTGCTGGAAAAAATCGCCGCACTATTAAAGACAACAGACAAAAGCTACCCGGCGCTGGATAACTTGCCAGAAATGCTCGCGGATACTTACTACGGTAATTTCAGTTTGTTTCAATCGCTGCCCGATATTTGGGCGATCGATCAGGTGTTTCCCGTGATGCCGATTCATCGCTTGCAGGAAGAGCCGGATCGGGACGCCTTGATTGCCGATATTACCTGCGACTGCGATGGAAAAATTGATCATTTCTTTAATGCCCAGGGGCTGCATCGGACCACGCGCCTACATTCAATGGAAGATGGAGAAGAATATTATTTAGGCGTGTTTTTGGTCGGGGCCTATCAGGAAACTTTGGGTGATCTGCATAATTTGTTTGGCGACACCAATGTTGTCAGCGTGCATATCAATGCCGATGGTAGTTATGATTTTGTGCGCGAGTTTCATGGTGACAGTATTGCCGATGTGCTCTCATATGTGGAATACGATGTTAAAACCATGACTGAAGAATTTCGTCAGCGTGCAGAAAGGGCGGTGAAAACTGGAAAAATTACTGCCGCAAGGCGCAAACGTATGATGAAAGCCTTTAAAGCCAGCCTTGACGGCTATACCTATTTTGAGAAAGAGCAACACTAATGAGTAAAGTGATAATTATTGGCGCCGGGGGCGTCGGCAACGTGGTTGCCCACAAATGCGCACAACAAGCCGAAACATTTACAGACATTATTTTGGCGAGCCGGCGCGAAGAAAAATGCAAAGACATCGCTGATACGATTAAACAAAGTATCGGCGTTGTTATTCGCACCGCGCAGGTCGATGCAGACAAAGTGCCTGAACTGACGCGCCTGTTAAAGACAGAAAAACCCTTTTTGGTGATTAATGTCGCACTGCCGTATCAGGATTTAACGATCATGGACGCCTGTTTGGCTGCCGGTGTGCACTACCTGGATACGGCCAATTATGAGCCCTTGGATACCGCTAAATTTGAGTACAAGTGGCAGTGGGCCTATCAGGATAAATTTAAAAATGCGGGCCTCACTGCCTTGCTAGGTAGTGGCTTTGATCCGGGTGCCACCAATATCTTTACGGCGTATCTGGCCAAACATTATTTTGATGAGATTCAGACGCTGGATATTATCGACGTTAATGGCGGTGACCATGGCTATCCTTTTGCGACCAACTTCAATCCAGAAATTAATATCCGTGAAGTGAGCGCCGAATGCAGGCATTGGGAAAATAAGCAATTTGTCACTACACCTGCCATGAGTAAAAAGGCATCTTTCACCTGCCCAGACGGTGTCGGTACTTACAATATTTATCGCATGTATCACGAGGAGTTGGAGTCACTGTCTCGGCATTACCCCAGTCTTAAGCGGGCGCAGTTCTGGATGAGTTTTTCGGATAATTATCTTAAGCACCTGGAGGTACTGGAAAATGTTGGTATGACCAGTATCGAGGCGGTGGAATATGAAGGGCAGAAAATTGTACCGATTCAATTGCTCGTCAAATTGTTGCCGGACCCTTCCACGCTCGGTTCCCGAACAAAAGGTAAAACGTGTATTGGTACGGTGGTGCAGGGTATTAAAGACGGACAGCGCAAGATCATGTATTGCTATCAAATCAGCGACCACGAAAGCTGCTATAGCGAAGTACAGTCTCAGGCGATTTCCTATACCACGGGTGTGCCTGCCATGATTGGCGCCAAGTTGATGTTAGAAAAGCAATGGCTCACCCCCGGGGTTTTTAATATGGAGCAATTTGATCCCGACCCTTTTATGGCGGCAATGACAGCCCATGGTTTACCCTGGAAAGTGGTTGAACTGGATGACTTCAGCCTGGATGACGTCAATCTGGATGAGCAAGCCAGCACATAATGCAATTCACAGATTTTACTCAGCTCGATTTGAGCCGCCTGCCATCTCCCTGCTTCGTCATTGACGAGGTGGCGGTGGAACGCAACCTGAAAATTTTGCAGCAAGTAGAGTGTCGCAGTCAGGCAAAGGTATTGCAGGCGCTGAAGGCTTTTTCGCTGTGGTCATTGGCACCGCTGACACAAAAATATGTGTCGGGCACCTGTGCCAGTGGCTTGCATGAAGCCAGGTTGGGTAAAGAATATTACGGCGGTGAAGTGCATGTGTTTTCAGCGGCATTTTCGCAGAAAGATCTAGCGGAGCTGCTGAGTTTTGCTGACCACATTGTATTTAATAGCTGCTCACAGTTATTACGTTTTTACTGTCAGTGTGAGCAGGCAAAAAAAATGCGCCCCGAATTACAGTTTGGTCTGCGTATTAACCCCGAGCACTCTGAAGGAGATATTCCCCTCTATGACCCCTGTGCCGAAGGTTCTCGCTTGGGTGTGACACGCGAACAACTCGATGCTTATTTAAAGCAGGACAATTTTAAAACCGCGTTTACCTTAATATCGGGCCTGCATTTTCATACCTTGTGCGAGCAGGGTTTTGCACCGTTGCAACGTACCTTGGCTGCTGTAGAAGAAAAATTTTCAGATCTGTTAGAAGGAATGGCCTGGTTGAACCTGGGGGGCGGGCACCATATGACAGACCCTAATTACCAACTCGATGCCTTGGTAGATTGCCTAAAGCAACTTCAAAAACGCTATCAGCTAGAGGTTTATCTTGAACCCGGTGAAGCGGTGGCCATTGGTACCGGGGTATTGGTAAGCGAGGTGCTTGACATCAGTTTTAATCAATTACCTCAGGTCATTCTTGATACGTCTGCGACTTGCCATATGCCGGATACTCTTGAGATGCCTTACCGGGCAGATATTATTGGTGAGGTTGCAGCAACAGCATCGTCTCATACCTATCGCCTGGGTGGGCAGACCTGCCTGGCCGGTGATGTGATAGGCGATTACAGTTTTGCTCAGGCTTTGCAAGTGGGTGATCGTTTGGTCTTCCAGGATATGGCCCATTACACCATGGTTAAAACGACAACTTTTAATGGCACCCAATTGCCAGCCATTGCTATCTGGAATTCCACCAGCGATGCGCTGCGGCTGGTTCGAGAATTTGGCTATGAAGATTTTAAAACACGGCTTTCTTAAAGAGCACCCGGATGAGTGATAAGCAAGAGCAACAGACTATTTATCTGGCCTCGGAAATTGACCAGTGCCCTATGGAGCAGTCGGTTTTTGCTGTATTGCCAGTGCCCTATGAAAAAACCGTGTCCTATGGCTCGGGTACGGCAAAGGGGCCAGAGGCCATATTGGCGGCTTCTCAACAGTTGGAAACCTGGGATGGTCATTCCAACCCTTCGGCACTCGGTATTCATACCTGTGCCCCCGTAAACTGTGATGATAAAGCTGCCAATGTGGTTGAAGAGATTGCCCGGGCGGTGAAGCATATACTAGCCGCAGGCAGTATGCCCGTGGTGCTAGGGGGCGAACACACTGTCACCTATGGTGTGATTAAAGGCTACCTTGATGCGGGGATAAGCGATTTCGGAGTGGTGCAAGTTGATGCCCATGCAGATTTACGTGAGGCCTATGAAGGCGACCCGCTAAGCCATGCCTCGGTGATGAAGCGCATCTGTGATGCGGGCATTCCTATTTATCAGCTAGGGGTTAGGGCTTATTGTCAGGAAGAAAAAATCACTCGGGATAAACATCCAGACATTTATTACAGCGATGCCGATGAACTGGTGCCTCATGCCATTCAATCGCTTGAGTTACCTGATTCGTTTCCCGACAAGGTGTTTTTTACCCTCGATATCGATGGCCTCGACCCTTCCGTCTTCCCTTCTACGGGTACTCCCGTACCGGGTGGGCTGGGTTGGTATCAAACCCTGAGTTTGTTTGAGTCTATTGCCAAGCAGCGGCAAATTATTGGCTTTGACATCATGGAATTTGCGCCTCTTGAAAGCTTCCACGCCTATGATTTTTCTGCGGCCTTACTCAGTTATAAATTGATGGGCATTGTGGGGAGAGTGTCGAATTTAAAACCCCGAAAATAGCCTTATTATTTTATGCGGTTTTGATGATCGCTGTGAGACGGGGTGATTTGCCAAGACAGTTCTTATAATTTTTCTTGCCGCTTTTTCTTGAATGATAATTTTGTGGAAGTGTGTACACCGCGCCCGAGTACTTTGAGTCGGTCTTCCAAAAAGTCGATGCCATAGAGAATGATGACGACCAAAATGGCCAACTTAATAGCGGGTAGAAGGTGCTCGGAAGCTATCATCACCCCTAGAGCAGCTAATACCCAAATTGTTGCCGCGGAAGTAACCCCTACCACCGCCCCGTCTTTGGCCAGCATCACCCCTGCACCAAGAAAACCAATACCGGTGATGACCTGGCCCACCACTCGCGACGGGTCAACATTGTCACCCTGCATCATTGCCGCTGTTGCTAGAAATAGGTAGGTGCCTAGGGTAATCAGGCATGAGGTTCTTATGCCCACGGGTTTGCCACGAAGCTGACGCTCGAGCCCGATAATGGCGCCGCAAAACATAGCAGCACCAATGGCGTGCCAGTGGTAAGGCGTTATATCGAATAAAAGGCTTGCGTTCATTTGAGGGTGTCTACCTAATAGTGGCGCTAAACGCAGGGATGTTAAACGTAAGGGTGCTAAATATTTAATCTATTTTCGCAGCTTTTTGGTGGTGTGTGACATCAATTTGGCGGCATTATGACTGCTTGTGGGCCGGCTCAAGGCCGGCGTTATTGTAAATTCCGGATTTTTTTATGAAGGCCTCTGAAGAGGCTCGAATAGCCTGGGCGCTATCCATCGTTAGTGCTTGCGTCAAGAATGCTTCGGCGTCTTTAATACTCGTGGTTCTCACCAGATATTTAATTAAAGGCAATTTAGCCGCGCTCATACTTAACTGCCTGATACCCATGCCCAAAAGCAGCAGTACGGCTGTGGGGTCTGAGGCCATTTCTCCGCACAGGCTCACGGGTAGCTGGCAATCTCGGGCAATATGGACGATGCGTTGTATTTCGTGAATCACTGCAGGGTGCAGTGGGTCATAGAGTTTGCCGACCAGAGGGCTGTTGCGATCGAGAGCCAGCAGGTATTGGCTCAAGTCGTTACTGCCAATAGAAATAAAATCCAGCTTGTCACGCCAGAAAGGGAGCAGAGAAATACTACTGGGCACTTCTACCATAATACCCAGGCGGGGACGGCAGACAGACTCCCCCTCAGCTAGCAACTGCTGAAGCGATTCGTCGAGCAATTCAATACATCGGTCGAGTTCGCCCGTTGAGCCAATCATGGGTAATAGCAAGTGTACGCTATCGCGCCCGGCTGCGGCTTTCATGATGGCGCGAAACTGCGTGACTAATAGTTGCAGGTTGTCGAGGGTAAAACGGATGCCACGCCAGCCCAGCGCGGGGTTTTCTTCATCAACAATTGGCAAGTAGGGCAGCGGTTTATCAGCGCCGATGTCCAACGTGCGGATATACACTGGCTTGTTCTGATACGTGTCAATCACCTCTCGATACACCGCGACCTGATCGTCTTCAGAAGGCAGGCTTTGGCGTATCATAAAAGGGATTTCGGTGCGGTAGAGACCGACACCTTCGGCACCTTGTTTTAGCCCTGGCATGAGATCTGCGTGTAGGCCGGAGTTAGCTAGCAGGGTTACCTTAGTGCCATCGCTGGTTATTGCGGGTAGATTACTATCTGCCTCCAAGCGTTGGGAGAAAGCCCGTCGCGCCTTGATCACACTTTCATATTCGGTGATGACGGCTTTGCTAGGCGCAATAACGATTTGGGCATTATCACCATCGACAACCAATGGTTGGCCTGTCTGCAATTTTACCTTTCCAACACCCATCACAGCCGGAATGCCCAAGGCGCTGGCGAATACCGAGATGTGTGATAGGGCAGCACCTGCGGAGCAAACGATCCCTGCCAGGCGAGTGGCAGGGAGGCTGACAATATCTGAAACGCTTAGTTGATCACCGACTAATATAATGGGCGCGCTATCATCTTCGTCATCCGGCACTGTGTTTTTATTGCCACACCAGGTCAAATATATTTTGTCGCCGAGCTGTTCTATATCTTCATGGCGGGCACGAAGATAGGGGTCGTCCATTGCTTTAAACAGGTCAGAAAAATATGTCACTGCCTGCTTGAGTGCCCAGGTTAGTGTTTTGCCAGTTTTAATGGCATCGGTTATTTGCGTGCCAAAGCCCGGGTCATCGAGTAATAATTGGTAGGCGTCGATGACCGCTGCAAGATTCTCTCCGAGGCTTTTTTCGACAAGTTGTCTTTCGTGTTTTAGTGCCTCAATAACCTCAGTTTTTAAATCAAGCCAGTGGGTAAGCTCGGCGTCGATATCGTCGCAATTCGACTCTTTAATATTATGTAGTCCAGCCCCTTGCCGTACGCTGGCTTTACCGATGGCAATGCCGGGTGAGCCACTGATGCCAAGGCGATAGTCGTTCAGCACAATTTTCGCTTGCTGGGCTGTTTGTGCGGGTAAAGACGCGAGTAAGAGGGCTAGATGGGTAGCGAGGGTTGTTAAAAACGCCTCCTGTTCTGTTGCTAGAGATTCGGCGCGACGGCTCTGTACGACGAGTACACCGATGACCTCTCCTCGATGCACCAGAGGGACGCCGCAAAAGCTGTGGAACTGTTCTTCGTTGGAACCGGCGACAAAGTAATAGTCGGGAAGCGTGGCTGGATTAATGACGTTCATACTGTGGCGAGATTGTGTCACGCGCCCCACCAGACCCTGGTTAGCGGGAATAATAATGGGGTGCCCCTTTGCCAATCCGTGGCTGGCCATAAGCACCATATCTTTATTTACGTTTTGCCGGTACAAACTGCAGACGTCAGTGCCGATCACGTCGCTGACGGCATCGACAATTAGTTGCACATGCTCTTCGGTGCTTTCTGCGAGAGCGGCACCTTGAATAATGCGATTGAGTTCTAGCAACGAGGTTTTAGGCATTGTATATCTGCTGGTGGAATTAAGCGGCAAGTTCAGTATTGGTTTTTACTATTGTAAATGATGAGAGGTATTGAGTCGTTGAGGTATATCCCTGCTTAATTGTTGGTCTTTTCCAGCATTCATGCAAGCTTCTTATCCAGTTGTCACTTTGACCCAGTGTCCGTCTTCCAGTACGACTTCATAGCGGGTCCAGAGTCTAAACTCTTCGCGGGTACAGATACCGGTTTCGAAGTTACCGTCACCCGCGAGGACCTTAAAAATCACCGAGTCTTTATCAGGGTTAGGGTGGTTGGCGACATCAATCACTTGGCGAATGCTCCACAAGCTGCCAATTTTCCCATTGCTATAACACCGCCCTGCAATAACTTCGCCGGGGTGTTCGGCAGTGGTCTCTGCGTGAAATTTAGCACGTTCGAGCAACTTTGCGAGATCCTCCGCGCTGATATCGATAAAGGAGTCCATGGAGCGAATGGCGGCTGAAAAGTCTTCATGGGTCAATTCGTGAATTCGGGCCGCTTGTTGTACCACAGGAAGGTTGCGCCGTTTGGTGATATGGGCTGGATAGCGGCGCCAGCTAAATGCCAAATTGAAGGTAAAGGCCACCAATAGAATCGTTGCAACATTCAGTAATATGGGATTGAGCAAATAGCTGTAACCCAGCTCTGTGATTTGCTGGTCACCAACAACGGCGGCCAGTGCGGTCGCACCACCGGGGGGGTGAATGCAGCGCAGGTAATACATTGCGAATACCGACAAACCCACGGCTAGCGCGGGCGTGATATAGCCAGTCGGCATATAGCGGTAGCAGGAAACACCTATAAAGGCTGATAATAAATGTCCGCCCAGTACAGCCCAGTACAGCCCAGTACAGCCCAGTACAGCCCAGTACAGCCCAGTACAGCCCAGGGCTGAGATAAAACCCCGTGAGGTAAGGCAAATAGCAATACTGCGCTAGCCCCCATCGAGCTGATGACTAACTGTGGCACAATGTTGCCGATCAATTCCTGTCCGAAGGCCCACTCCGCATTGATATATACCAGGTACAGACCGATGAGGGCACTGATACTTGAAATCGTTTTTTCTAGGTGGGTGGTAGAAGTGGATTCAATACCCAGATAGAGCCGGGTGGTATTGAGCCACGTCTTCATGGCAAACCCCCTTGACAGCATTTTTTACATTGCTGGCTTAGATCGGTTTTGATCATTGTTGTCTCGATTGTAGGGTGGGTGAAAATTTTGAGCCACATAGAACAACAAACAACACACTACGCTAAGTAGTGTGTTGTTTGTTGTGTGTGAAAAATCAGATGGGGCTAGGCTGTTAGGTTCTCATACACGCTAGTGGTGTCAAGCGACTGCAGTGGGCCAAAAAATTCAAAGCGCACCCGCTCCTCTGGAATACCTAAGTTTTTTGCGATGCGATGGCAACTCTGCATAAACGGTTTTGGTCCGAGAAAGTAAAAGTCTGTCTCTGCCGGTTCTCGCACCAGGGGCGCGATCATGTTCTGGTCAATAAAGCCAGTGAAATGAGAGCTATCGTTTGCTGAAGGCTCGCTGTTGCAGTAGGTCACCGACAGGTTGTCATGTTGGCCAGCAAGATCGTCCACCTGCTGTTTAAAGGCATGGTGAGCACCGTTGAGGGCACAGTGAAAAAACTGCATAGGGCGGCCGCTTTGCAATGCCGGTTGGAGCATGCTGATGGCGGGGGTAATACCGACACCGCCGGTGAGCAGTATCAGGGGGCGCTGTGACTGTTCCAGCACAAAATCACCGGCTGGTGCGCTGAATTTGATTTTATTGCCTTGGGTCAGGGTGTCGTGTAGAAAGGCGGAAACTTTACCGTCGTTCTCGCGCTTGACGCTCAAGCGATAATAACTCTCGCCCGGTGAGTTTGAGAGACTATAGTTGCGGCGTATCTCTTCAGCGTCGATGGTGAGTGTGATACCGATATATTGGCCGGGCTTGAAATCTGCTACCGGGCCGCCATCGACGGGTTCGAAGTAGAAAGAGGTGATGGCTTCGCTCTCTTCTTCTCGGCGCGTCAGAACAAATTCTCGCTCACCGCGCAAGCCGCCTGGTTTTTGCGCGTTTGTCTGATAGACGGCCTCCTCGGCGTTGATCAAGATTTCAGCAAGTTGTTGATAAGCTTCTCCCTAGGCAGCCAGCACCTCGTCCGTAGCAGCATCGCCGAAAGCTGCCAACAGGCACTCCCCGACAATGGGGTAATGTTCCGGCAGAATGGTTAACGATGTATGTTTATGCACGATCAGTGAAACCGCGTCGCCAAGAACCTCCAGTCGATCGAGATTGGCGGCGTGGGCGACAACGGCATTGGCCAGGCTTGGCGCTGTGTACCTGCGCGTTGATGGCTTTCGTTAAAGTAAGCCTTAACTTGAGGGTAGCGCTCAAACATCAGCGGGTAGAAAGTGCTAGTGATCTGCATCGCATTTTCTCTGACCGCGGGTAGAGTGGCTGTAATAATGTCTTTAGATTGTTGGCTTATCATCTTTTTAACTCCTGGGCCTGAGACATCAGTGGGTAGGGTGTATGCGTACGTCTCAGGCCCCTAGCAATAGCAAATGGCGGGCCATAACGTAATTAATTGATTTTCAATGGGATAGTGTTAATGTTGTATTTTTGACAACTACAAAAAGATGTCATTAAGACTATAATGGTGTAAATATGACAACAGGCCAATTTGCCGAAACGTTCATCGACATCGTGGCTGATTTATCGCGGCATTTGTCACCGGAGAGTCGTTACCAGCGCTTACTGAGTACATTTCGCAGCACCTTCCCATGAGACGCGACTGCCTTGTTGCGCTTGGAAGGCAATGTCTTGCTTCCTCTGGCGACCGATGGGCTCGCAGAAGAGACTATGGGGCGGCAATTTCAGGTCGCTGAGCATCCCCGCCTAGAGGGCTCCTGCGTAGCCGATAACCGACCCGATTTCCAGCCAACACGCCTCTGTCTGATCCCTATGACGGGCTCATTCCTCTGGTTGCTGGAAACCTTCATGTTCACGATTGCATGGGGTGTACGCTCTATATTGATGACCTTCCTTGGGGCGTCATCACCCTCGACGCGCTCACCCCTGGTGCCTTCGACACTCTCGATATTGCCCAGTTGAACGTGTTTATCCATTTGGCAGAAGCAACGGTAAAAGCCGCTGAGCTAATTCAAAAACTGGAACACCAAGTGCAGCATGAGCATCAGATTGCACGGGAGATGCAGGCGAATGTTCAGCAGTCCATGGTGGGTCAGAGTCAGAGCATCAAGGATGTAAAGAAAGAAATTTCAACGGTTGCCGCATCTGATCTGACCGTGCTGGTATGCGGGGAAACCGGGGTCGGCAAGGAGTTGGTGGCGCGGGAAATTCACGAGCAATCCCACCGCCGGGAGGGCCCTTTAATTTACGTCAACTGTGCTGCCTTGCCGGAAAACCTGGTGGAAAGTGAACTGTTTGGCCATATTAAGGGGGCGTTTACCGGTGCTTCACAAGCCCGTTCGGGGAAGTTCGAACTGGCGGATGGCAGCACACTGTTTCTGGATGAGATTGGGGAAATCCCCCTGTCTACCCAGACTAAATTATTAAGGGTGTTGCAAAGTGGTGAAATTCAGCGTGTTGGCAGCGATCGACATTTGACTGTAGACGTAAGAGTAGTAGCGGCAACTAATCGAAATTTGAAGGAAGAGGTTTCCAATCGACGATTTCGGGCAGACCTGTATCACCGACTCAGTGTCTACCCGATTTATGTCCCACCTCTGCGCGATAGGGGCGGGACATCCTGCTGTTGTGTGGTTATTTTCTAGAGCATAATAGCCGGCGTATGGGGCTACCCAGAGCGCGTTTGTCCCCGGAATGTAACCCCATACTGCTGAACTATTTGTGGCCTGGGAACGTTCGTGAACTGGAGCATTGCATCAGCCGGGCGCTACTCAAGGCCCGTGGAGAGTACCGGGTGGGTGGAAATTCGATTATTTCTATTAGGCCCCAACACCTAGATATCAGTCATGATCAACTACAACCCGCGAGCGGCCATTTGGAGGGCTGCACTGTTCAGGAGACTTTGTCGGTGGTCAATGAGCAAGAATTTACATTAAAAGAAGGTATCGATCAGTTCCAGCGGCTCTGGATAGCAGAGCGACTGAAAGACAACGATGGGAATCAGGCCAAAACTGCTCGCCAGCTAGGCATTAATCGCAGTAATTTTTACCGTCTCCTAAAACGGCTAGAATTGCGTTGAGAGGGTTGTACACTTCGGGAGTGATTGTTTCGACAATCGTTTGTCAGTGCTTTAGGAGAGGCCCAAGCTTTCCACGGTGCCGCGAAGCGCTGGCGTGAATGCTGTTACCATTTTTCCCTTCTCGGTCTATGCGGCGTCTCTATAAAGGCTTCGAAATAAGGTATTACTAGTCCCCGCAACGCTATTTCTCAATAGCAACACTTGCCTAATTACAGCTGTTTCAAGGGTAGTGAGCTTTTTTGAGAAGGGCGTTCACTTGTATTGTGTGGAAACCGTGAACTTTATTTTTTTGTCCGTTTTAAGACTAAATTATCAATCCCATTTTGCAACAGCGTAGAGCGAGCATGAGCCAGTTTTGAGCTGGATTCAAAGGGCCCGACTATAACGCGATGCCAGATGCCGCCGTTACTGGAGTGAGTTTTTTCCACTTGCGCGCTTAGATTTAAGAGTAGCAGATTGGCGCGTAAGCTATCGGCATCCTGAAAGTTTTTAAAAGAGCCGGCCTGCAAAATAAACACTTCGTTCTGTCCCTTGGCAGGTCCGGAATTTCTCAGTTCATTGGGGGGGGTGTCGGGCACGACAATCTCGGCCTCGCGCAGCTGGTCATAAAATTCGAATTGGGGCTTATAGGTCTTAGCTGGGGTGATCGTGGTGACTTCATCGATGACACGGCTGATATCCTGTCGGGGTGTCTTCCACAACTGAATCAGCCCAACTGATAAAGCACCGAGTAGAAAGCCACTCAATAGCCACAGCCACCGAGGGGATTGTACGGGGGCAGAGTTTCTTGAATTAGTACGGGTATTCTTGCGCGGGCTTCTGCTTTTGGCAGAGGGATTTTTACGGGTTTTGTTCGCGTAATTTCGAGACATGGCAATTCGAGGTCAGTGATTGATTGGCATTGTATTCCCTCTCTATAAGGAGCGCTAATTATTTATAAGTTAGCGGTTATGATTCTTTCCTAACCCTTTGATTTTTCGGCTTAGTCAAGTGCTTTCTTGAGGATCTACGTCGATTGACCACCTGATCTTGCGAGCGCTTTTATCCCGCTCAAGCCAATGGCAGAGCCTGTCGAGTAGAGATTGGAGGTCGCGCCGCTGTGCTGCAATTAAAGTGAGCTGGTAGCGATAGCGTCCACCCCGTTTTTCCATGGCAGCGGGAAACGGGCCAAGATAGCGTAATGCGGGACTCGATGGCATTTGGTGTTCGAGGAAGTCGCGTGTCCTTTGCAGGAGTTTAAACGCTTCGCCCCCGTGATGAAATTCAGCGCGAATTAATGCGGCGTTAGTGAAGGGGGGCATGGCACTGAGTTGACGTTCGGCCAGTATGTGTTGGGCAAATTCGGCGTAGCTCTGTTGGCTTAATAGCTCAAAGACAGGGTGTTCGCAGTGATGACTTTGAATCATGACTACACCGGGTTTGGTGCCGCGTCCGGCTCGACCGGCAACCTGGGTAATGAGCTGGCCCATTTTTTCCAGGGCGCGAAAGTCGGTGTTAAACAAAGCGCTATCGGCATCGAGCACCACCACTAAAGTGACACTGGGGAAATGGTGGCCCTTGGCGAGCATTTGTGTGCCAACCAAAATACAGGGTTCATTTTGGTTGATCTTTGAAAGCAAGTCTTCCATGGCGCGTTTACTCCCCGTCGAGTCTCTGTCGACACGGTGCACGCTCGTTTCGGGGAATAGCGCTTGCAGAGTGGCCTCGCTGCGCTCGGTGCCTTGACCCAGATAATTCAGTTGCTGGCTGTTGCACTCTGGGCAAGTCGGTGGCAGTGGTTGGCGCGATTCACAGTGATGGCAGTGCAGCCCAGGCCGATTGGTGTGCACAGTGAGGTGGGCATCGCAGTGCTGGCAGTTGGCGACCCAGCCGCAGTCATGGCACATTAATGTCGGCGCAAACCCGCGGCGGTTGAGAAAAACAAGCACTTGGTTGCCCTCAGCTAACTGGGTGCTCATCGCTTCAATAGCTGTTTGTGAAAAGCCAGTGTTGAGCTGGCTGTGGCGGATATCGACCAGTTGCCATGTGGCTTGTACCGCGCCCCCGTGACGGCCTTTTATCGACAGGTGGTGATAACGGCCCAGCTGGCAGTTGTACAGGCTTTCAAGGGAGGGTGTCGCCGAGCCGAGCAGGAGTGGAATATTCTCTCGGTTGGCGCGCATTACCGCGACATCGCGGGCGGAGTAACGAAATCCCTCCTGTTGTTTAAAGGAGCTATCGTGTTCTTCGTCGACAATAATAATACCCGGTGACTTCATCGGCACAAAGGCGGCAGAGCGGGTGCCGATAATAATGCCGGCGCTGCCACTCGCTGCTGCCCACCAGGCCTCTAACCGTTGGCGCTCACTCAGGCCAGAGTGAAGCAGGGCGATGGGACAATTAAAGCGGGCTTGAAAGCGAGCTAAGGTTTGCGGGCTGAGATTGATTTCGGGAATCAGCACCAGTGCTTGTTTGGAGTAGCGCAGCACCTTGGCAATGGCCTGCAGATAAACTTCGGTCTTACCCGAGCCAGTTTCTCCGTCAATTAAATAGCTGTGGTAGGTGTGAAGCTCTATGCGTTCGAGCGCCTTCTGCTGATCGTTGGCTAACTGCAGTGGCGATTCGGCAAGAATGTCGGTCGCGCCACCGGTGTCAAAAAGCTGGTCAGACAGTGTGCGGGTATCGCGTATTATCAGTTCTTTATTTTTCAGTGTGCGGATCGTGGCGGTACTAATGCCGGCGGCGGTGAGGACGTCTGTACTCAGGTTTTCGTGCTGCTGGAGTAATTGCAGGAGGGCTTGTTGTTTGGGCGCGCGACGCAAGGCATCACCGGGTAAACCTTTGCCGAGCGTGCTAAGTCGCCATAAGTGCTCGCGGGGTAAGTCACCCCCCTTACGTAATAAAGTCGGCAAGGCACTGGCCAGCACATCGCCTATAGGGTGATGATAATAACGGGCAGCCCAGAGCAGTACATCGAAGAGTACCGGTGGCAAGAGCGGAGCACTATCGAGAACCGCAGAAATGGGTTTTAGTTTATCGCTCGGGTAGTCACTACTTGTCGTGTTGGACACGACAATGGCCGTGACTTCACGCTTTCCGAAGGGGACGGTGACGCGAATACCAGTGGGAAGCTGAGCGCTGGCACCTTCGGGCGGCAGATAATCAAATAAACGGCGCAGTGGTGACTGCACGGCAACTTGATAAAATAGGGTATCCTTCATTTTGGATGATAACTCAGCTGTTTTTTTACATTTCACCTGCGCCGAGTATTGAATATACAGATAGTGCTCCGGCGGGGCTATTGTCCGGTGAAGTGGCGCGCTGTGCAAACGGCACATTGGCAAATGGGGGTTTGTGGTGGCTGGGTAGGCAAGTCCTTGAAATCGGTTGGTTTCATACTTGAATCACTGGGTTTTTCTGGTACCATGCGCGCTCCTGCAAGTCTGCATGCGGTGCCCGACAAAGTCGCTCTAAATAAACTCGCTGTTGGTTCTTATAGTAGTGATAGTGAATGAGTAATAGTCGACCACAGATTGGGTGGCGGTGTGCAACAATCCTGCAACAATGAGGCAAGTAAAATGAAAGCTGAAATACACCCTACTTATGGCAAGCTGACGGCAACCTGCAGCTGCGGTAATGTAATTGAGGTTGGTTCAACCTTGGCCAGTGAAATCCATCTCGACGTCTGTGCACAGTGTCATCCGTTTTATACGGGCAAGCAGAAGACTGCGGATGCCGGTGGTCGCATCGACCGTTTCAACCAGCGTTTTGGTGGAATCAGCAGCGGCAAAAAGTAAACTAAGCCAGCGGGCTGACCAGCCAATGAAGAATGCGCTCAGAGTGAATACTCGGAGCGCATTTTTTTTCGTCTTTTTTTTGTTGATTGCTCTTTTTACTTCGACATATGCTCTAGCTGATCGCTGTCGAGCGAGCGACCTCAACCTGGGCCGAGGTGAAAGCGTTGTTGTTAAAAAAATTTATGATGGAGATACCTTCACGCTGAGTGATGGTCGTAAGATACGTTTAATCGGTGTCAATACACCCGAGCTTGGCCGTCAGGGTCAAGCTGATGAAGCCTTGGCATTTGCGGCTAAACAAGCAGTACAAAGAGCTATACAGCCCGCTACCACGGGAAGGGATGTGCTTTTGTACTTTGGGCGTGAGCGGCGTGATACCTATGGTCGACAACTTGCACATTTGTTTATCGACGGGCAAAGCTTGGCCGCAATGCTACTGGAACAGGGCTTGGCTTGGCATGTGGTCGTGCCACCCAACACCGGTTTGGCCGCTTGCTTTGCCAAGGCCGAGCAAAGTGCCAGAGACCAGGCAAAGGGTTTGTGGCACAAATCGTTATCGCAATTTGTTACCAGCAACCATATAGAACAGGGTGGTTATCAGCGGGTGCGGGGCATTGTGCGCAAGATCAATTTTGCCAAAGCTTGGTGGATTAATTTTGACGATGGCTTTGTGGCGGTAATTTACCCCGAAAACCAACGCTATTTTGATAAAGAACGAGTCAGTACTTGGCGAGGGCGGCAGCTAGAAATCGAGGGCTGGGTGTATTCGGCAAAGTATCGCGGCCAACGGCAATGGCGCATTAAGCTGGCCACGCCTTACGGTTTGTCAGTGCTGTAAGCGATGGCGTAAAACGCCGTCCCAGGGTGTTAATCGAAGGGGAGCAGCAGTCCAGTTTTTCGAGAAACGGAACTGCTGTTTATAACAAGACGTTTAGCTGTTGCCGTAAGACATTAAACGATTAAAACGCTTTTCAATCAGTTGATCGAGGGGTTCACTTTGCAAGCGGTCGAGTTGCTCGACTAAACGCTCTTTAAGTGTTTGCGACATGGTGTCGAGGTCACGGTGGGCGCCACCAAGGGGTTCAGGAATTGTTTCATCGGCAATCCCCAACTCTTCGAGAACCCTGGAGGTTACCCCCATAGCCTCTGCGGCGAGGGGTGCTTTTTCGGCAGTTTTCCAGATAATGTTGGCACACCCTTCTGGTGAGATAACGAAATAGGTCGAGTATTGCAGCATATTTAGCCAGTCACTGACACCTATGGCGATAGCGCCACCAGAACTGCCCTCGCCAATAACGGTGGCGATGATGGGTGTTTTTAAGCGCGACATAACCGCTAGGTTCTGAGCGATAGACTCACTGATGCCGCGTTCTTCAGAGTCGATACCGGGGTAGGCACCGGGTGTGTCAATGAAGGTGAGGATGGGCATTTTAAAGCGTTCGGCCATTTCCATTAGTCGTAAGGCTTTGCGGTAGCCCTCGGGCTTGGGCATACCAAAATTGCGAGTCACTTTGTCACTGACACCGCGACCTTTTTCCTCACCGATGACCATAACCGGTTTGCCGTCGAGTCGCGCAACACCGCCAACAATAGCTTTGTCATCGCCAAAATGACGATCGCCGTGTAACTCTTCAAATTCGGTGAATAGCTTGGGGATGTAGTCGTTGGTGTAGGGGCGTAGAGGGTGGCGGGCAACTTGTACGATCTGCCACGACGATAAATTGGAAAATATCCCCTCAGTCAGTTTTCGTGACTTGTCGCGTAACTTCTTGATTTCATCGGCAATATTGAGCTCGTTGTCGTTGCCAACCAATTGCAACTCTTCAATTTTTGCTTCGAGTTCGGCGATGGGCTGTTCAAAGTCCAGGTAGTCAAGATTCATAATTACTTTTATTCCGGTTGCTTTATTCCGCGCTGGAGCCGTCGATGGTGATGCCTAAATTATACAGATACTTCATTGAATCGAAACATTGAACTGAGATTTTGCGGTAATTTCTTTATCGGTCCTTGTGCTAGCGGGATGTCAGTAGAGAAGTTGTAAGTTGCCGGCACCGAAGCTATCACGCAGGAGGTGTAGTAGTTCATCCTCGGGCTGTACCGCCCACTCTTCAGACAGTGTGAACTCACCTTCCGCGCCGTGGTTACGATATTTCACTTTTATGCCGCAAGGCCCATTTTTATAGGGCGTAAGCAATTGTTCGAGGTTGTCGACAGTAGCGAGTGTCATGGTGCTGCCCGAGAGGTCGATGGCCAGGCTCTTGAGCATGGCTTGTCGGGCGTCTATGACAGTGCGCACTTCTTGCGCGCGCATTTTTAGACCGCCAGTGTATTCGTCCTCGCTGAGTACACCGTTGACCACGACCATGGATCCCTTGCCAATTTTGTCGCGACAGGCAGCGTATTGTTCAGAGAAAATGGTGACATCAATGCGGGCACTGTCATCGTCGATGTTCATTACGCCCATGACGCCGCGACTGGTTTTGATGGTGCGAATGTCGAGCACCAGGCCGGCAACGATTTGTACACTTCTGGACGGTTGCAGTGCCTTGAGGCGGCAGCTAATGAAATTGCTCAGCTCGCCCGCGTATTCTTCAATCGGGTGGCCGGTGAGGTAGAGTCCCAAAGTATCCCATTCACCCTGTAGGCGATCGCGTAGGCGGAAGCGGCGCACTTGTGAAAAAGTGGCGTAGCCGATTTCCGGTGCGCTTTCGGCGGGCGTGGCACCAAATAAGTCGGCCATGCCGCTGGCGGTGTTTTTACTGTGTTGGTCAGCCAGTTTGACGGCCTCTTCCATGGCTTCCAACATGACCGCCCGGCTGTAGCCGGGGTCGTCATTGGGGCCGATTTTATCGAGTGCGCCGGAGCGAATGAGCGCTTCAAGGGCGCGCTTGTTGACTTTGCGAGAGTCAACCCGGGCGCAAAAATCAAACAGGTCTTTAAAGGGGCCGCCACTGCTGCGGGCGGTAATAATATTAGCGACCGGCCCTTCGCCCAAACCTTTGATAGCACCGAGGCCGTAGACCACGGCGGACTCCAGAGAGACCGAAAACTGGAACTCTCCAATATTGACATCGGGCGGGGTGACGAGCAGGTTCATCGCCCGGCACTCATCAATCAGCGTTACCACTTTGTCGGTATTTTGCATATCCGCCGATAACACGGCGGCCATAAAGGCGGCGGGGTAGTGGGTCTTTAACCACGCAGTTTGATAGGCGAGCAGGGCGTAGGCGGCGGAATGGGATTTGTTAAAGCCGTAGCCGGCAAATTTCTCCATCAAGTCAAAAATATTTTCAGCTAGCTCATTACTGACATTATTTTTGGCCGCGCCGTCGACAAACAGTTGGCGCTGGCGGGCCATTTCTTCAGCCTTTTTCTTACCCATCGCGCGGCGTAGCATATCGGCCTCGCCCAGTGAGTAGCCACCGAGTACCTGGGCGATCTGCATCACTTGTTCTTGATAGAGAATAATGCCGTAGGTCGGTTCGAGCACAGGTTTTAAATCGGGGTGCTGGTATTTGGGGTGGGGGTAGGCTACTTCCTGACGGCCGTGTTTACGGTTGATAAAGTCGTCGACCATACCCGACTGCAGTGGCCCGGGGCGAAACAGAGCCACCAGTGCGATAATGTCTTCAAAGCGGTTGGGTAGCTGACGCTTAATTAAATCTTTCATACCCCGGGATTCGAGTTGAAACACAGCCGTTGTTTCGGCGCTCTGCAAGAGCTGATAGCTGCCGGGGTCGTCTAGGGGGATGTCCTCAATCACTACTGGCGGCTTGCCGTTGCGTTCATTCTGCACATTGGCGTTGTTCAGTGCCCAATCAATAATCGTTAGGGTACGCAGGCCGAGAAAGTCGAACTTTACCAGACCGACGTCTTCAACATCGTCTTTATCGTATTGGGTAACTAAGCCTTCCCCTGCTTCGTCACAATATAACGCTGCAAAATCGGTGAGCCGCGTGGGGGCAATGACAACGCCGCCTGCGTGCTTGCCGACGTTACGGGTAAGGCCTTCGAGTTGCAGGGCCATTTCCCAGATTTCCTGTGCCTCTTCGTCCTGCTCGAGAAAGTCCCGCAGTACTTCTTCCTGGTCAAAGGCTTTTTGTAGCGTGATGCCAATTTCGAAGGGAATCATCTTCGATAAGCGGTCTGCCAGTCCGTAGGACTTACCCTGGGCGCGGGCGACATCGCGCACCACGGCTTTTGCCGCCATGGTGCCGAAGGTGATGATTTGCGATACGGCCTCGCGGCCATAGCGCTCGGCGACATAGGCGATGACCCGGTCGCGATTGTCCATGCAAAAATCGATATCGAAATCTGGCATAGAGACCCGCTCGGGGTTGAGAAAACGCTCAAATAGCAGGTCGTATTCAAGGGGGTCGAGGTCGGTAATCTCCAGCGCGTAGGCCACTAGTGAGCCAGCTCCCGAACCGCGACCGGGGCCAACGGGGATATCGTGTTCTTTAGCCCAGCGAATAAAGTCCATCACGATGAGGAAATAACCGGGGAAACCCATTTGGTTAATAATGGTTAGTTCAAAGTCGAGTCGTTGCTGGTAATCTTCAAGGCTTTGCTGTGTTTCAGGGTTGAGAGTAATACTCTTCAGCCGTTTGGCCAGCCCCTCCTTTGACAACTGGCGGAAGAAAGACTCTGTTGTCATGCCCTCGGGGATGGGGTATTCCGGTAGTTGAGGTTTGCCCAGTGTCAGGCTTAGATTGCAGCGCTTGGCAATTTCAACGGAGTTTGCCAGTGCCTCGGGAATGTCGGCAAACAGGGCCTGCATTTGCTCGCTGGTTTTCAGATATTGTTGGTCGCTGTAACGGCGCTCGCGGCGGGGGTCGTCTAGGGTGCGGCCCTCGACGATACAGACTCTGGCCTCGTGGGCTTCGAACTGCTCTTGGTGGATAAAGCGCACATCGTTGGTTGCAACAACGGGACAGTCGCAGGCTTGCGCCAGCTCGACAGCGCTGTGTACAAAATCTTCTTCGCCGGGACGTTGGCAGCGCACGAGTTCGAGATAAACACTGTCTGGAAAATCTGCCATCCACTCTTTGAGGAGATGTTGGGACAGGGGCGCGCGGTTGCTCGCCAGCGCCACACCGATATCACTTTTATGGCCACAGAGGGCAATTAAGCCCTCTCCCAGTTCTTTTAGCCAACCGCGGCGAATGCAGGGCAGGCCGTGCACTTGGCCCTCTAGGTAGGCGCGGGAAATCAGTCGGGTGAGATTTTGGTAGCCAGTCTGATTTCGTACCAACAGGGTGACTTGGCTTTGCGGGTCGTCGGTTTTATCGCCGGCAATGGTCAGGTCACTACCGCAGATAGGCTTGATTCCCGCCCCTTGAGCCGCTTTGTAAAATTTTACCAGGGCAAAAAAATTACAGATATCGCTAATGGCTACGGCGGGCATGTCGAGCTCGCGAATTTTACCGATTAAGGGTTTAATGCCGATGGTGCTATCGGCAATGGAAAACTCACTGTGCAGGTGTAAATGGATAAAAGCAGGGGCCGGTGGGGGGAGAGATACTGAAGCCTGCTCTGACATAGACGAACCTGATTATCGCCGCGAACCTGATTTTAAAGCCCGCAGAATGACTGGAAAGGGTAAGTGATTTTAGCAGCTCGGCTGGGTCGCTAGAAGGGCCGTACGAGGCTGTTTTTAAAGATTGCTATTACGTTTTTTCGCTTCGGCACGCAGCTCTATGGCGTCGAGAATTAACTCGAGTCCGGTTTTTTCCGTCGTCGGCAAAGCGACATCGCTCTCTCCCAGTGGCGAGGTTCTATCGGCCCAGGTTAAAAGCGAAGCGCCCCAGGTTAAGCCGGCTCCAAAGGCGACCATTAAAATTGTCATGCCGGGTTTGACTCGCCCCTGCTCTAGCGCTTCGCACAGGGCGATGGGAATACTTGCGGTCGAGGTATTGGCATAGTTGCCTAGGGTGACGACAACCTTTTCCATAGGGATTTCAAGGCGCTTGGCTAGAGCTTCAATAATGCGGGTGTTGGCTTGGTGAGGTATCACGAGGTCGATATCGGCGAGGGGTGTGCCGGAGTTTTGCAGTACATCAGTACAGGCTGCAGCCATGCCGTTGACTGCGTTGCGGAAAATTTCGCGCCCGGAAAAATCCAGTGAAACGTCTAAAGGCCGGTGCTGGGCGACTGCGTGCATACCGAAGTCGGGCATTGCCAATAAGTCTCGGGTATCTTGTACGCAGCCTAATTTGCCTTGAAAAAAGCCACTCTTTTGTTCAGAGGCTTGCAACACCACAGCGCCGGCACCATCGCCAAAAAGTACGGCAGAATCCCGTTTATTGGCCCAATCCATCAGTGAGCTAAGACGTTCAGAACCGACAACTAGGGCAGTCTTGATCGATCCCGCGCGAATCATATCTGAGACCATGTTGAAACTGTAAAGAAAAGCAGTACATGCAGCGTTGAGGTCAAAGCAGGCCGCGTTTGCGGCACCGAGTTTATTCTGTAACAGGGATGCGGTGTTGGGGATAATTTCATCTGGTGTCGTTGTGGCGTAGGCAATGACATCGACGTCGTGCGCATTAATACCAGCACACGCGAGCGCGCGTTCGGCGGCGACGTGGGCCAGTTCGACATTCATGACATGGCTAATGCGCCGCGCTTTAATGCCGGTGCGTGAGCTAATCCATTCGCTGGATGTGTCGACCACTGTGGCGATTTCTTCGTTTGTTAAGACTGCAGGTGGCAGGAAGCGACCCCATCCGGTAATTTGAGCGTACGACATGCCAACCCCGTTAAACGAATTTAGAAAGTATATGACGGTATTATTAAGCCCGCGATTCTCCTGTACTTGGCCAATAAGTGCAACGTGGTTCTAAATGTTTATCAAGCGGTGGTCGGCGGATGACTGATCAACGGGTAAAAGCTTCATTGAGGCTATTGGAAATCATAAATGAGTGCTTGAGATATTATGCAAGGGGTGATAGGCGCTGTAGGATGATCTAGGGCATATAAAAAGGTACTCACTGTTTTACGTGCCGCACTGGTTATAAATAAGACAACTTTGTTAGTGCCGGTGCCCCTGCGTCGCTAAGCAGCCCCGGGCTAGTCAAATACGACTCCTTGGTTTAATAAATTTCCGTACAGTCTTAGCTAGGTACAGGGTCCATTACCTATAAACAGGACCCATAAGTAAATCAGCTAATTTGGCCCGCTGGTATTTCGCGTCCCCATACAGAACTTGATTGTGCTTTTGCCGCTTGCTGTAAAGATGTACGAAGCATTCCCAGGTAAAGCCGATGCCGCCGTGAGACTGAATCGAACGATTAGAGGCATAGGCGGCGACCTCTGACGCCGATGCCTTGGCCATGCGTGCGAATTTCGCAGCGTTTTCTGGTTCGCTATCAACAGCGCAGGCGGCGTTGTAGGTCAGAGACTTGGCTTGATCGATCATGATCATTACGTTGACGAGAGGGTGTTTTAAAGCCTGAAAATACCCCAGCGGATGGTCGAACTGTTCTCTAACTTTCATGTATTCGACCGTGGTTTGTAACTGCCATTCACCAGCGCCACAAATATCGGCGCTCACCAGGGTGAGTATGCCCGGCTCGGCGGCCTCCAATACGTCACAGGCCTGCTCGCTCAATAGCTGTGTGTCGCTGACGCTCACCCTGTTGAGGTGGATATGGGCCTGATCACGGGTTAGGTCGATAATGCCGTCGGCAATTATGTCTACACCCTCGCTGTTCGTTGGTACTGCGTATAAAGCGAGACCGGATTGTGTTTTACATTGCACTAGTAGAGTGTCGACTTTACGGGCATCCTGAACGAAATAGGCGGATCCGTTGAGTGTGCCATCGGCAAGACAGACATCACAATCAGATGCCAGCCATGAAGCACTCTTAGGTGTGCTCGCCAAGGTCGCTGTTTTACCGCTGGCGATTGCCTGCAGTAATTCGTTGGCAGGGCTGGTATGGCATTCGCGCAGTACTAAACTGGCAATGGCGGTGGCAATAAATGGTGAGGGCAAGGCGGCGCGGCCGGCTTCTTCCACAAGGGCACATAGCGCGACTAGGCTCATGCCCGAGCCGCCGATTTCTTCCGGGACGATGACTGTGCTCCAGCCTAACTCAACAATTTGCAGCCATAGATTTTTGTCCCAGTGGCAAGGGGGGTCGCGGTAGGGGTCACTATCACTGGCCACCAGCTGGTGGAGTTTGACAGTCGGTAAATTATCTTGTAGAAATTTACGTGCTGTATCACGAAGCATTTTTTCATTTTCACCAAAGGCAAAGTTTTTTGCTTGAGTCATTGTGGTGTCTTCTTTTAAAAGGCGATTAGATAGTTATGGTTATTTTGATTTGGCCATGCCCAGTACGCGTTCGCCGAGAATATTGCGCTGGATTTCGCTGGCACCCGCGGCGATGGTGATACCGTAAGAGTTCATATAGGCTAATGGCCACTCACCGCCTGCTGGGGCATTTTCATCATTAATAGAGAGGGTGCTGTGGGCGCCGAGAATATCGAGGGCAACGGCGGCATTGTCCTGGCGAATTTCTGACATGACTAGCTTTGTCTGTAGGGGAAGACGCATAGGGTGTTCACACAGGCCCTCCACTTTTGCGCGACGGGCGCCCTGTTTTGAACCCTCCTGGCGAATGATCATCTGCATAATTTGGTCGCGTAATAGTGGGTCGTTAGCGGCACTTTGACCATCGCGCATTGAATCTTTGGCCAAATCAATTAAGGCGTAGGCATCGCCCACAGCACTGGCCTTTTTATTGCCGCGACCGCTGGAAGGGGTCACCATTGGACCAGCGCCGCGCTCATGGAGTAATGTCGTTTGCGCGACTTTCCAGCCTTTACCCACCTCATCGAGGCGATAGTCGTCACTAATTTCTAAATTATCAAAAAAGACTTCGTTAAAACCGGTTTCACCAGTGATTTTAATGAGGGGTTGTACGCTGACGCCTTTGCCCAGAGCGGATTTAATGGGCACCACGAAATAGGAAAGGCCGTCGTACTTACTCGATTTATCCGTGCGCAGTAAGAGAATCATCCAGTCGGCAAAGTGGGCGAGAGAGGTCCAGACTTTGTGGCCGTTAATAATCCATTTATCGCCTTTGGGCTCGGCAAAGGTTTGTACGTTGGCCAGATCAGAACCGGCACCGGGTTCACTAAAACCCTGACACCAAACATCTTCACAGGAAAACAAACGCGGTAAAAGGCGTTCTTTTAGCGCTTGTTGGGCGTGAAAATGCAGGGTCGGTGCGGCCATACCCAGGCCGAGAACGTTAGGTAAAAAGGGTTTCCCCGCTCGCGCCATTTCCTGATTGGCAATGGCCTGACAGCCCTTGCGCCCAGCACCGCCTTCGTTAACAGGATAGTCGCAGCCAATTAAGCCAGCTGAATAAGCGTCCCTTTGCCATTTTCGCAAGTAGTTCAGCTGTTCTGGATGCATGATTTCGATGGCCGATTGGGGAAGCTTGACCAATGGCGTACCTGCGTCATGGTGGCTCAACCAGTCGCGGCAGTAGCTTCGAAATTCCGCGTGTTCAAGGCTTTCGTTTTTGTTTTGAGGAGACATCATTTAACCCGTTTATTGTTTTTTATACCTTAAGAATACCATTGAGCTTTAATAAATGTCTGTCCCATGGTGGTGCCATAGCGAGGACTGAGGTGGGCGGGCTCGGTCTTTAAAAATGCGATTAACTGACCTTATGTAGAAATTGCAATTGGAATCGGTTCCAGCTGCTAGTGGTCAGCATAAGGTGATAATTGTGCCGGCGTTAGAGTCGATACTGTCGATAATCCTAATCTCTGCACTAAAATTTGAATAATCGACAAGCGTCAATAGATAGAGAGCTTAGTTCTAGCGGTTAATCTTCAAAAGAATTTTCAAAAGTAAAACCGTCTTTTGCCATAGTAAGACGGTGTCGGTCGCCTTTAATCGTTGCATCCCAAGCGTCGTAACCGGCGTCACCGTGCCAAATAGCAACGCGCTCGCCATCCTCTGTTTCACCAAGATGGGTTTCGTAGATTTTGGGTGAGCGCGATGCAAAGGTCTTGAGTAAGTCCTCAACGCAGGTGTACTTTGCCAGATAATGCAGTGTGACCCAGGTGGGAGGCACGAAATTGAGGCTACGCTCCCCGTGACGTGTAATGGCGTCTTGCGGCTTTATCCACTGGTGGTCGTGGATTTCCCCGCCGTCGATAATAATTTCTTTGTGTTCGGGCACACGGGCGGCAAAAAACCAGGTGGTAAAACGTTTGTCGGAGATGGGTGGCGGCGTCCAGCGGGAGAACCAGATAAAGTCTTCTGGGTCTGTGTGAATGCCCGCCTCTTCGTGGGTTTCGCGGGCAGCGGCAAAACGCGCAGCTTCAGTTTTATCGCCACTGGCAGAGTAGTCGTCGGCATCAATGCGCCCACCGGGAAAAACCCACATACCCCCGAAGCGAATATCTTTATTTTTACGCAACATCAAGGTTTCTATGCCAGTGTCGCTATCGCGTAATAAAACCACAGTGGCGGCGGGAATAGCCTCTGTAGTTGTTGATTGTTCACCGGGCTTGGCAAGGTCGGCGTAGGGGTCACTGCTGTGTTTTTCGGGTGTTTTGTCGGAGCTATTCATGATTATTATCCCCTGCAGGAGGCTGTCCTTTATTTAGTGAATGCCTGCCAGTGTAACGCAGCTCTTAGGTTGATAAGTAAGGCACTATCTCACAAGACTTACAGAGCTGGTGATACTTACTGTGCTGGAGGTAGTAGAAGAAGTCGGTAGGCAGAATAAGGTTTTGTCGATCTGGAGGTTTAAAGGAGTTTGGAAAGAGGGGCCTTGGGTTTACCATAGGCAGATTTATGATTTTACTGATTATATAAGGAAGTCGTGTCGATGCGTTTAGTCTCCTGGAATGTTAATGGTATTCGAGCTGCTATGAAGAAGGACTTTGCACAGTCACTAGTAGCGATGGAAACAGATGTACTTTGCCTACAGGAAACCAAGGCGCAGGACGAACAAGTTGGCGAGGCGCTAGCAGGAATCAATGGGTATTACCTGTACAGTAATTCAGCTGAAAAGAAGGGTTATTCCGGTACGGCGGTGTTATCTAAAGTTGAGCCTCTATCGGTACAGTACGACATGAATATAGAAGAGCATGACCAGGAGGGCCGAGTCATTGCGGTGGAGTTTGAGGACTTTTATTTGGTGACCGTCTACACGCCTAACTCTGGAAATGGTCTGAAACGTCTTGACTACCGTCAGCAGTGGGACGCCGACTTCCTCACCTATTTAAAGCAACTTGAAGAACATAAACCCGTGGTGGTGTGCGGTGATTTGAATGTCGCCCATCGTGACATAGACCTTGCTAGGCCCAAGCCAAACTACAATAAAAGTGCCGGTTATACCCAGGCCGAAATTGATGGTCTAGATAAGCTTGTTGCGGCGGGCTTTATCGACACTTTTCGCGACCAGCATCCCGAGGAGGTTAAATACAGTTGGTGGAGCTATAGAGCCGGAGCCCGCGCAAAGAATGTTGGCTGGCGTATTGATTATTTTATGGTCTCGGCGAATTTACGTGAGCGGGTTATGGGTGCGGATATCCTCAATGAGGTGATGGGGTCAGATCATTGCCCGGTATTACTCGATTTGTATGAGTAATGTTTTGCTCACTCACGGCGGTGGGTGTAATTCAACAAAACGAGCGTTCCAGGGCTCACCGATAACTTCCATTAATTGACGAATTTGCGACTTGGTGATGGCGTCTTTTGAGCATGTGCTGTAATGGAGTATATCTTCCAATAAATTGGGGGCGTCAAGAGGCGGGGCACTGCCAAATTCTGCTTTAATGCGCTTACGTACGACACCTAATCTGTCAATTATCTCTTTATTAAAAATAGCCATTGAGTCCTATTGAATTGGCAAGTCATTGTTGCTCGCGGTTTATTGGGCAGGATAATTGTAACGTGTTGTTATCTGCTATCTATGTCTGCTGGTTCCAGGCGGCTGTTATAAATAGGGGACAGCGGCGAGCAGGCTTTGAGTATAGCTCTCCTGAGGCGCCGCCCAAAGTGTTTCAGTGTCGCCACGTTCAATGACTTGCCCCTGGTGCATGACGAGTACTCGGTCGGCAATTGTGCGCACCACTGACAAATCGTGGGAAATAAACAACATACTCAGGTTGTGACGTTCGACCAGCGCCAAAATCAGTTCCAGAATTTGTGCTTGAATAGTCACGTCAAGTGCCGACACGGGCTCATCGGCAATGATCACCTCTGGTTTGGTGGCAATGGCTCGACCTATGGCGATACGTTGACGCTGGCCACCGGAAAATTCATGGGGGTATTTACGGATAGCGGCGTGGGCTAGGCCGACGTCATCCATTAAGGCGAGTACCCGGGTGGTTACATTTTTTCGGGTGGCTATACGGTGGTAGAGCAAGGGTTCGGCCAGTGTATCGAAGACGGTCATGCGTGGATTCAGCGAGGCGTAGGGGTCCTGAAAAATCATTTGCATACGTTGGCGCAGAGGTTTGAGCTGTTTCGAACTGAGCCCAGTGAGCTCTTGTCCATCGAGCTGGACTCGGCCTGCGGTGGGTTTAATTAGCTGAATAACCGAGCGTCCCAAGGTCGATTTACCCGAGCCGGATTCGCCTACAAGGCCGAGAATTTCGTGGTGGCGCAATTCAAAAGAGACATCGTTGACCGCAATAGTTGGCGCTGGCCGGGCTGAGAATAGCCCCGCCTTACCCTGTTCAAAAACGGTTTTTAAGTGTTCGACCTTTAACAGTGCTGGCGCCTGAGGGTCGGGTTGGCAAGCTTGGGCGGGTTTCGCCCCGCTCGGCACGGAGGCGAGTAACTGTTGGGTATAGGCATGGCGGGGTTGCTTAAAAATTTGCTGCGTTTTCCCGGTTTCGACAATTTTTCCCGCGCGCATCACTGCAACGCGGTCGGCAATAGAGGCCACCACACTTAGGTCGTGTGAGATGAAAATAAGGGCAATATTGCGCTGTTTTTTCAGCTTGTCGAGCAGGTCCAGTATTTGTGCCTGAATAGTGACGTCCAGTGCCGTAGTGGGTTCGTCGGCAATCAGTAGCTCGGGCTCGGTAATTAATGCCATGGCGATCATTACCCGCTGGCGCATACCGCCAGAGAATTCATGGGGGTAGCTGGTAAAGCGGGCTTCGGCATTCTTAATGCCAACTTCCTGGAGTAGTTCAATGGCGCGATTGCGAGCCTGCTCGCGGGTATGGTTTTTGTGCTGGCAAAGGGGCTCGATTAGTTGTTCGCCAATGGTCAAATAGGGATTGAGGCAGGTCATTGGGTCCTGAAAAATAAGCGCGATTTTATTGCCTAGCAAACTGCGCAATGTCTGCTTGTCGCTGCGTAGTAAATCGCGCTGCTGTCCCTGGCTAGTAAATTGGGCGACACCGCTTTCAAGCACACCCGGTGGTTGGGGGATTAGTCCCAGCAGGCTATAGCAGGTGACGGATTTCCCCGATCCCGATTCACCAACAATGGCCAGAGTTTCACCACGGGCAATGTGGAAATTAACAGCATCAACCGCTTTGCTGGAGCCATCGCGTGTTTTGAAACTGATACTTAAATCATCGACGCTTAGAATATTTTGCCCTGTGTCTTCGCTCATCACTCAGTCCTTGCTCGCACGGGGGTCGAGGGCGTCACGTAAACCATCACCCAGAAAGTTCAGGGCGAAGAGGGTGAGTGACAGGGCCAAGCCGGGAAAGATCAGTAGCCAAGGGTACTCTTCCATGGTTTCGACACCGTATGAAATTAACAGCCCCCATGAGCTTTGCGGCGGTTGAATACCTAGGCCAAGAAAGCTCAAGAAGGATTCCAGTAGCATCACGCTGGGGATGGTCAAGGTGGTATAGACAATGACCGGACCGAGGGTGTTGGGAATGAGGTGGCGGCGGATAATGGCCCAGGGTCCGAGACCGATGGAGACGGCGGCCTCGACAAATTCCTGTTGGCGCAGTGACTGCACTTGTCCGCGAACAATCCGTGCCATCGTCAACCACTCCACAGCGCCTATGGCGAGAAAGAGGAGAAGAATATTGCGCCCGAAAATCACCATCAGCAAAATAATGAAAATCATAAAGGGCAGAGCGTAGAGAATGTCGACCAGGCGCATCATCGCCGCATCAACTCGGCCTCCCATATAACCGGCAACGGTGCCATAAATAACGCCAATCAACAGTGCCACGGCGGTGGCAATAAAGCCAACAGCGAGGGAAATGCGGCTACCGTAGAGAATGCGCGTCAGTAAATCTCGCCCCAGAGTGTCGGTGCCTAGCCAGTGCGCAGCTGAGGGTGGCGAGGCGCCGAGCAAGAGGTTTTGCTCTTCATAACCGTAGACTGTAATCCAGGGGGTGAGCAGGGCGGTGATGCACATCGCGACCATGACTACGAGACCCAATAGCGCCATTTTGTTTTTTTGCAAGCGGTGCCAGGCATCGCGCCACAGAGAACTGCCTTTTTCTGCCTGCACCACAGGTGTTGACGGCGTCGCGATGTCCTGTTGCGTGCTGTTAATTTCTGGGCTACTCATTGCTAGGCTCCCTTGCCGCGGTAGAGATCGCGCAAACGGGGGTTGAGCCATACGGCGACAATATCTGCCAGCAGGTTAAAGAAAATAATCAGTGTCGCAAATAATACGGTGGTGCCCATAATCATGGTGTAGTCGCGGTTAAATGCAGCCTGCACATAAAAGCGCCCAAGGCCGGGTATTTGAAAAATAGTTTCCACCACAAAGGAGCCGCTGAGCAAGCCAGCGAAGGCGGGGCCGATAAAGGCGATGACAGGAATCATCCCGCCCCGTAGACCATGTTTAAGCACGACCTTCCACTCGGGCAGACCCTTGGCGCGGGCAGTGCGAATGTAGTCTTGTGACATAACCTCCAACATGCCGCCTCGCGAGAGCCGGGCAATATAAGCTGTGTAGCCCGAGGCGAGGGTGAGGGCGGGTAATATTTTGTCGCCGGGAATATCGCCCCAGCCCGATACCGGCAGCCACTCCAGCCATACGCCAAATACCAGCATTAATAGTGGACCAAGTAAAAACGAGGGCAGACAAATACCCAACATGGCGGTCGACATGGGAATGTAGTCCTGGGCGCTATTAGGCTTTAGGGCCGCTATAACGCCTGCGCTGGCGCCTATCAGCAAGGCAAAGCACATGGCGTACAAACCCAGTTCGGCGGTAGCGGGTAGCCCTGCGGCAATCATTTCATTTACCGAACGTCCGGGGTATTTAAACGAGGGGCCGAAATCCCCCCGAGCTAGATCGCCGAGATAGGATAAATATTGATTAACCACAGGCTGGTCGAGGTGGTAGCGAGCTTCAAGGGCTTTTAATACCTCCGGTGGTACGGCTTTTTCGGCACTAAAAGGGCCACCGGGGGCGAGGCGCACCAGGAAAAAAGTCACGGTGATGACCACCAGTAACACCGGTATCGCTTGCAATAAGCGCATGAATATAAAGCGAGCCATCGTGCTTTTAATCCTCGCTCAAGTAAATTTGCTTATACGAGGCGTAGTCGAGAATGTTCGACGGCATGCCTTTGACATGGGGGTGTATAAGGTGGGTGCTGTTGTACGTGAAAATGGGGATGATGGGCATGGCATCCATTAAAATTGCCTCGGCGCGGCGAAAGTGAGCGTAGCGTTGTGCGCGCACCTTTGCAGCTGGTGCAGCTTCGCTAATCAGTTGGTCGTATTCATCATCGTGCCAGCCGGTACGGTTATTGCCGCCATCAGTGAGCCACATATCGAGAAAGGTGTTGGGGTCAACGTAGTCACCTATCCAGCCGGCGCGGGATATTTCAAAATTGCCCGTGGTCACGCTGTCGAGGTAAACCTTCCAGTCCTGATTGTTGAGTGTGATATCGACATTGAGATTCTTTTTCCACATTTGCTGAATGGCCACGGCTAATTTGCGGTGACCCTCGTTGCTGTTATAGAGGAGATCTGTGGGTGGAAAGCCCTCACCATTGGCATAGCCGGCTTCGGCGAGTAAGGCTTTAGCCGCTTGAATGTCTTCAGTAAAGCCGTTTTCTGCGGTATATCCGAGGGTGTTGGGTGGTGTAAATGTAAAGGCCGGCATTTGCCCGCCCTTGGTTACAGTGTCGATAATCTGCTGGCGATTAATAGCCATCGCAAGGGCACGGCGTATACGCTTGTCTGCGAGATGCTCAACCTTGGTGTTTATGCGATAAAAATACGTGCCGAGGTAGGGTGAGATACGCAGTGCTTGCGGATTGGTTTTTTTGTACACCGCTATTTTGTCGGCGGGTAGCGAGCCTGTGACATGGAGCTGGCCCGCGCGAAACATGCGCTCTTCGGTCGAGACATTTTCGGTGGGGTAAAAACGAATCGCATGAAGTCGCACTTTATCGGCATCGTAATAGGTCGGGCTTTTCTCAATCATCACTAAGCGGTTTAAATCCCACTGCTTGAGAGTGAAAGGACCGTTGCCGACGAAATTGCCAGCGCGAGTCCAACGAGTACCCCGTTCGGCCGGGCCGCCAAATTTTTCGATAGTCGGGCGGTGTACGGGGAACATCGAGTAGTGGTCGAGTAATTGCAAAAAGTAGGGCGTCGGGTTGGCCAATGTGACTTGGAGGGTGTTGGAGTCAATTGCCTTCACGCCCACTTGGGAGAAATCGTCGATCTCACCTGTGGCATACGCCTCGGCATTGACGATGGGGTAGTACATATAGGCGTACTGGTTACCCAGCGCTGGTTGCAGAGCCCTCCACCACGACCAGACAAAATCGGCACTGGTCACCGGGTCTCCATTTGACCAGCGAGCATTGGCGCGAATATGAAAAGTATACGTTTTAGCGTCGTCGCTAATGTCCCAGCTCTGCGCCATGCCGGGTATAGGTTCAAGGGTTTGTGGGTCTTTAAGCACTAGTCCCTCAAGCAGACCGACGATAATATGATGCTCGGGTATGCCGGTGACAATATGGGGGTCTAACTCTTGGGGCTCGGCTCCATTGCCCCAGTGCAGGGTTTGGCTGGCAAGCCCGCTGGTGACATTGTTTTCACCACTACCGCAAGCCACGAGTAATAGGCAAGCAATAGCGCTGAGAAGAGAGGTAAAATAACGCGCTGGGCGTGAAGGAGTGCTTGTCAGCGGAGGCGAGCATGGGGCCATATAAAGGTGTCCCTGTAGTGGTAGGCGTGCAGTATCTACATTTGATGATTTTCGCGGAGATACTACCTTAGCTGGCAGTGGCTTGAAAGTGTGGGCTTGTTTGGGTTGGAGAGCTCAATATTAAATGAACACGCCGATAATGGACAAAGAGCGGGAAAGGCTTGGGGCGGGTGTTCTACTGCCTTGTTGTCGGGGAAATTCTAATATCCCTCGTTCACAATATTGCCATGGGTGAAACTTTAGGTTTACTACAAGTGCATAAGTGCGGATCAATTTTCCGCTCGTCCCAAATTGCGCGGTGTTGGGGGTATGAAGCAATACAAGTCCCTAGCCACCGAAGAAACAAAAGGTACATGAATGAATCACTAATGAGTGTTTTTCGCTAGTGATAGTGGCAGCAGCATTTATCGCTATCAGACTTAAGCCTTTTACACACGATAACTGGCACAAAATACCGTACATGTAGGCGAAAGCCCAATAAAAGCGGTCGATTTTTCGGATGCGCACAATCGACTAAAAAGCGTTTTAGTCGGGTTGTTAGCGGTATTGACTACACTATTATCATTTTTTTCAATTGGCGAGTGCTGGATCTTAGTTGTACCATTGAAGTCAATTAGATCAGATGGCGATTTTTGGCAAGTATTGAATGTTTTATGCGCTGTCAGGAAAAGATGCTTTACTAAACGGAAGAAAGGGCGAGGAGGGTAAAAATAGTATTCCTGATTTTATTGATAGTGTTGGCAAAAGATTAATTATTGCTGACAAGCTTTTTAGTCGTGAGGTTGGCCTAATCTCCCCCTTAGAGAACAAAATGTATGCGGATAAAGCCGAACATATTCATAAAACTTACGCTGCAAGTTCTTTTGTAATGAAATAATAAGAAAAACTGACAGTGCTAATCAAGGTAAGCTATTCATCAAGGCGCTAATTGAAGAGTTAGATACATATGGACAGCGACTCTTAAGGCGATACAGCAGATGGGGAAGGTTTCAGATCCAGAAATATATCAATTATTTAAGATTTAAAATATCAAGTTTTATAGCCATCGGTTTTCTTATAAGCCCTTGGTTTTGATTGCGTTTTTATGGTTTTTTTAGAGTTTCTTGCGAAGGTGACGGCAGTGAATAATCGCGATGTGTGGCATCAACAAGATGATGCCAGTCGAATCAGGTGTTGTTACAGTAGCTTTGTGCGGTGTTGGGGCTTTTTCAGTTAAATATAGAAGGTGTTGTTTTCACCGTCCTTCTTGATGTTAAATTTAATCAATAAAAATAAAGCATGGAGATAATATGTTTGAAGGTATTGATCGGGTAGCTATTGCTGTCAATGATCTTGATGAAGCAATGGCGCGTTTTTCCAAGTTATTTGATACTACTTTTCAAGCGCTACCACCAAGCCCTGAGCTGGGTATTAAGGCTTGCTATGGCGCCTCTGGGCTGGAATTGGTTGAGTCGTTAAATTCAGAAACAGAACTCGGTAAAAGTGTCGCTGAAAAAGGTGAGGGCCTATGGGGTTTAGTTTACCGCGTAAAAGATATGGCTGAAGGTGTAAAACATATGAAGTCGCAAGGGATGCGTCAAATTGGAGAAATCAAGGTAGGAAAAATGCATGAAGTGATTTTCCATCCGCAAGATGCCCATGGCGTAATGGTTGTACTTGCCGCCTATCCTGATATTCACCCTGCTACAATTGCAATTAAGACAGGCTATAAAGAAAAGGGCCTTTATGATTTGTAGCTGGCAAAAGGACAATACGTTCATTGAGGCAGTTGTTCTCAATGCCTGCTTTTCACAGTGCTCACACAGGCTGTCTACAAGTAGGGCCTAGGTATAATAAATGCCCGTTTTTGCTCTTTGATCAAGGCTTTTCCCGCGAGAAGGTTTTTTAGTCGAAGAATCTGGTCAAAACGACTGGTCAAAACGACTTGATACCCTTTAGCTTTGTGGCCACAGGCCAATAGGCTCAAGTCTTATCTTTCATTATTTAGAGCTATGTCTCCAAGGCTGTTGCATTCGTCTAGTGAAATCACCATAATCCGCCCCGCTATGGTGGCCCTTGTCGGTCCCCCCGCAATGAACATCTGTAAACCCCGCCAGGCCCGGAAGGGAGCAACGGTAGCAGAGACTTTATGTGCTGGGGTGTGGCTGATAAGGGCCGCCACCCAATTTCTTTTTCCTCAAATGTGGAACTTGCGCTCGCACTCTAGGTTCTGTCTCAAAAGGGAAGAGGGCTGGGCAAATCCTCTACAATTTCTGCGCAACGCCCGTCCCTTGCTTGAATAAGCTACCCGAATCCCTCTATCTCCGTATAATGCTTATTTTCGATTTACCGCATTCTATCGAGGCAAATAAACCATGAGCTATCAGGTGTTGGCCCGTAAGTGGCGTCCGCGTACCTTTGCCGAAATGGCGGGACAGGAGCACGTGTTACAGGCACTGATTAATGCCCTCGACAATGACCGGCTGCACCACGCTTATTTGTTCACGGGTACACGCGGGGTGGGTAAGACGACAATCGCTCGTATTCTTGCCAAATGTTTGAATTGCGAAGAGGGTGTTAGCTCGACCCCCTGTGGCAAGTGCAGTGCCTGCTCTGACATTGCCGATGGCCGCTTTATTGATCTGATTGAAGTTGATGCCGCGTCGCGTACAAAAGTTGAAGACACCCGTGAACTGCTCGACAACGTGCAGTACATGCCTTCCCATGGCCGCTTCAAGGTCTATTTGATTGATGAAGTACACATGCTTTCGGGTCATAGTTTTAATGCCCTGTTAAAAACATTGGAAGAACCACCCGCCCATGTGAAGTTTCTGCTGGCTACCACTGATCCGCAAAAATTACCCGTGACGATTTTGTCGCGTTGCCTGCAGTTCAATCTTAAAAACCTTAGTCCCGAGCGTATTGTTGAGCATCTGCAGTTTGTCCTGGGCGAAGAGAAAGTACCCTATGAAGAAGCTGCGCTATGGGCACTTGGTCGCGCCGCTGATGGCAGTATGCGCGATGCCTTAAGCTTGACTGATCAGGCCATCGCCCACGGTGGAGGCAAGCTCAGTGAGACCGAGTTGAGCACCATGCTTGGCAGCATTGACCGCAGCTGGATTATTGCTATTTGTCAGGCCCTCGCTGAACGCGATAGTGCCCAGGTATTGGCCCAGGTGGCCTTGTTGGCAGAACATGCGCCGGATTTTGCGACGGCCCTGAGTGAAATGCTCTCAGTATGGCATCGCGTTGCTATCGCTCAAGTGGTGCCAGAGGCGGCAGATAATAGTCTTGGTGACCAGCAGATGATTACAACCCTGGCGGCGAGTCTTGGCCGTGAAGAAGTGCAACTGTACTACCAGATTTGTCTGCTCGGTAAGCGGGATTTATCACTGGCTAGCGACCCACGCAGTGGCTTTGAAATGGTGATGTTGCGCTTGCTGGCTTTTCAACCGGCGCCAGAAATTGCCATGAAACCTGCCCCTAGTGTCGGGGAGATGGACACTAGGGCGCAAAGTGATAGGCCTCCGTCACCAACGCCAGCTAACGCGCCTGAGTCCAGTGGTAAAACAGAAACCAGCTCACATTCTGACCCTGTTGCTGACTCAAGCGCTGCAATGGGCCAAGCGCAGCCCCCAGTAGTCGGCTCTGTTGTACCGGCGGTGAATAATAGCGCTGAGCTAAGCCCTGCCCGGGAGGTGGGCGAAGCAGAAAAAAAGCCTGATGGGCTACGTGTGGCCTCGCAAGTTCAGCCATCTTCACCGGATTTAGAACCTGTTGCGGATGATGTCAGTGAACCCAGTGAGCGCCTAGAGCCCCATTCTGCCATGACATCGGCAGCTGATTTAGAACCCCAGAGTAAAGCGACAACTGTTCACAACGAGGCCTTTCAAACAAGTGGTGAAGAAGAACGCAGTGAGAATCCAGCGCCAGACTTTACGAGGTCTACCATTGGGGCAGTGCATGCGCCGGTAACATCAAGGGTTGAGGACTTAACTGCGGCGACTGGGGCAACGCCAATCGTTCGACAACCCGTTGAAGCTAAGCCAGCAGATCTGGCAGCTGTCGATAACTGCCAGACTGTTTTGGCGCAAGTGGGTGATTATCCCCTTAGCAGCCTTGATAATGCGCGCTGGTTGGTGCTGTGTAATGCTCTGCCCATCTCAGGTCTACTGGCCACAGTAGCGGCAAACTCTGTACTTGCAGAAAACACGGGCCAGAGGCTGTTGTTCTGCCTGGAGAAAGGTCACGATGCCGTTTATGATCCCGCCTACCAGCAGCGCTTAGCCGATGTTCTCAGTGAGCATTTTAAGCAAACAGTGGGGGTTGAAATTACCATTGCTCAGGTTAGCCTTGAAACACCTTACCTCTATCGCCTACGAAAGCGAGCTGAGCGTCAGGCATTGGCCGTGCAGACCCTGCGCGACGACCCTGTGGCAAAAGCACTGGAAGCGCGTTTTGGTGCGACGCTGGATGAAGCTAGTGTGGTGCCAATAGGCTAAAATTTTTTGATGGGGTTTTGAGTAAAATATTCTGTTAATGAAAGCCGATTCACCCCAAGGTACAGTAACTCAGTACCGCGAATGACTTGAGGAGTAAGCTATGAAACTAGACGATATGATGAAACAAGCCCAGGAAATGCAGGGCAAAATGCAGAAAATGCAGGAAGAGGTGCAAAATACCGAGGTCAAAGGTGAATCCGGTGCCGGCATGGTTGAAGTACTGATGACGGGCCGGCACGATGTGCGCAAGGTGACAATTGACCCCAGTTTGCTGACAGAAGATAAAGAAATTCTTGAAGACCTTCTCGCTGCGGCCGTTAACGATGCGGTACGAAAAATAGAAGCTAAGAACAGTGAAATGATGGGTGGTCTTACCGCTGGTATGGGCTTGCCCGCTGGCTTTAAAATGCCTTTTTAATGAGTACTTTTAAGGTTGTTCCTGTGTTTGTTTTACGTTTGAATGTCATGCCTCAGGGCTTCTGAGGCATGTTTGGTCCGGTTATTGATGAGCTGATTGACGCTCTGCGCTGCCTGCCCGGCGTTGGCCCAAAGTCGGCCCAACGCATGGCACTGCATTTGCTCGACAAAGATCCCCGCGCTGCGGGTCGTCTATCGACCGCGATTGAGCAGGCCGTTGAGCGGGTAGGGCGTTGTCAACTTTGTCGCATGCTAACGGAGGCGACAGAGTGTGAAATCTGCGCCAATCAACGACGCCAGCCCGATTTGCTCTGCGTGCTGGAAACCCCCGCAGATCTATTTGCCATCGAGCAAAGTGGCTCTTACCGTGGGCGCTATTTTGTTTTGTTTGGTCACCTGTCGCCGATTGACGGCATTGGCCCTGAAGCGATTGGCATCGACCAGTTACTGCAACGATTGGTTGATGAGGACATTAAAGAGCTGATTCTCGCGACTAATCTAACCGTAGAGGGAGAGGCGACGGCCCACTACATTGGTAGCCACGCTCAGGCTTTAGGTGTGGGGGTGTCGCGCATCGCCCATGGCGTACCCCTGGGTGGCGAGCTGGAATATGTCGATGGCGGCACCTTGAGCCACGCTTTCAGTACTCGCACTTTACTGTAACAACTTTAGTGCCAGCGCTTTTAGTATTTCAATAGTATTTATGCGCAAGCAATTCCCCTTACCTTTTAATGTTGAGCAGACTATTTTGAGCACCAACTACGCTCCAGCCGTTATGATTACCGATAATACAGCGCTAGAAAAAGCGGCACAGCGCTGGCAAGAAATTGATGTTATCGCCCTGGATACTGAATTTATCCGCACCGATACCTTCTATCCAATACTGGCTTTAATACAACTCTGCGACGGTGAAACCACCTGGCTGCTTGACCCGCTCGCGCTGCCTGAACCGCAAGGTTTGATTGATTTGTTGGCCAACCCCAAGGTTGTCAAAGTATTGCACTCTTGCTCTGAAGATTTAGAAACCCTGGCCCATAGTCTTGGGCAACTACCCGATCCTTTGTTTGATACACAAACGGCTGCTGCCTATTGTGGGTTGGGCTTTTCTATTGGCTATCGCGGTGTGGTCAAAGAATTAGTGGGTGTTGAACTGGATAAACACGAGACCCGTTCCGACTGGTTGCAACGCCCCTTGAGCACTTCTCAGCTTAGCTATGCGGCAGAAGATGTGCATTTTCTGTTGCCAGTCTATGAGGCCCTGGTTGAACGGCTACAGCGCCAACAGCGCTTGAGCTGGGTGGAAGATGAAATGCTCGTTAAATTGGCGAACTCGCGCCGCGTTGTGCCCGCTGATAGTTACTATACCCGTGTGAAGGGTGCCTGGAAGCTCGATCGACGAGGGCTGGCCATTTTAAAGGCCATGACGACTTGGCGCGAAGACGTGGCGCGGCAAGATAATCGCCCCCGGGGTCGTATTATTGCCGATAAAGACTTACTCACACTCGCCTTCTTAAAGCCGCCACTGAGCATGGGTCAGTTAAAAGGGGCGAACATACTCCACCCACGGGAGTTGCGTTTATACGGCGAAAAAGTGTTGTCAGTATTTGCCGATATTGACGGCAGTGACGGTAAAGACTTTCCTCAGCTATTGCCTAAAGCTATTCCGCGCGAGCATGGCGCCCTGTTAAAGTCCTGCCGCAAGGTGGTGGCCGCGGTGGCAGAAAAATTAGCGCTTGCCCCCGAGGTGTTGGCACGTAAAGTCGACCTTGAGTTTCTCGTGCGCTCCATCGCCTACGGTGAAGTGAAATTACCGGAAATACTGGCAAACGGTTGGCGCTATGAGGTGGTGGGTGAAGCCCTGCTCAATCACGCCAGTGAACTACAGGCCGGTGTGACGACGGCTAAGGAGCAATAGACGGTGGAAGTAACTGTACTGTGTAAAATTTATAGAAGTGTCAAGAAAACCGATTGCTACCTTTACGTGCCACACGAAAAAGACCTTGAAGATGTCCCCGAGCCCTTGCTCAAACATCTCGGTAAGCTCGAGACAGCAATGACCTTGAAGTTGACACCAGAGCGCAAGCTGGCCCAGGCAGATGTTAAAGACGTACTGGCGCAGCTCGACGAGCAGGGTTACTACCTACAAATGGCGTCGACGGCAGATGAATATATGCAAATCGTTCGCGAACGCAACGAGAAGCTCTAATGGCCGAACTCGCACCGGACTTTTGGAAGAATCGTCCTCTTGAAGATCTCAACCCCCAGGAGTGGGAGGCTCTGTGCGATGGCTGTGGTCGCTGTTGTCTGGCAAAGCTTGAAGATTTTGATAGCGAGGAAATTTACTTCACCCGTGTCGCCTGTGAGTTGCTCGATACCGAGACCTGCCGCTGCCAAGATTATAGCCAGCGCTTTAAGAAAATCGCCGACTGCGTAGAACTCAGCGCCGATAAGGTTGAAAGTATCAACTGGCTACCCTCGACCTGCGCCTATCGACTGCGCCACGAAGGCGAGCCCTTGTCCGAATGGCATCCTCTGGTATCGGGTAATTCAGAGTCGGTACATGAAGCGGGCATATCGGTGCGAGGGAGGGTGATATCTGAAGCCTACGTTCACCCCGATAGTATTGAAGAGCATATTATTTATTGGGTGGATTAATTTTAGTTTGCCGTAAAAACAATGACTTGCAGCTTGAAACCCGAAGTTTTTTGCTATTTTGATTTAAATTTCTAATGGATGCTGCGTTAACCTTTGCAGTGTTTCGGTGAGGACGGGACGCAGGCTTTCTGGTGCCAAGTTTACCGCAAGGGTTTTTTCGAGTAAGTCTATTGCTTGCTGAATTTCACCCTTTTCCGCAAGCAGTTCAGCCAGGTTGTTAACTGCGCCGGCATGGTTTTTTTGCCGCTGTAATGCCGCTTCCCACGATAGTTTGGCCGCCTCCTTCCGGCCATCACGGTACTGTAAATTGCCCAGACCAAAGTGAGCAGCGACGTTTCCTGGCCATCGGGCGACAGCGCCACGGTAGGCTTGTATTGCCGCGTTTATGGGTAGTTGAGATTCAGCATTGATGACTGCATCGAGGTAACGCTCGGCATCGGGGTCCGCGGGCAACGTGCCCGGTGATAAAACGACAAACCCCCAGTAATTGCCCTTGTGCCAAGTGCTGACAAAATGTTTGTATGAAATAATTCGTCGCTTCTCGGTGCCAGAGCGCAAGATAAGCTGGCGCTGCTGCCTGTCGAAACCCACCACGACAGCGTAGTGCCAGGTGGGCGCCCACCAGTTTCGCACACGCTGGAGTACCACCACGGGATGCCCTGCGCTGACTTGATGTATTAGGTCATCGAAGCCGTCGACGAGGTAGGGTATCGTTTGGTGGCGTCTTGACGCGGCCAGTAATTCTATCTGTAAGCTGCCATAGCCCTTTGGCAGATAAACTTGATCGCGCAGTTGCTCAGGGTCGACATCCACGCCGCGGTGGGTCAATACTGTCGCTAATGCAGCGGGGCCACATTGAAAGCCAGTTTGGGGGAAAAAACCAACTGTCGTAAGTTCCTGTGCCGCCTCCCCGTAGGGGAACTTTGATTGTGGCGGGGAGGGCGAGCTGCTACAGGCGGCTGTGAGTAATAATATGGCGGCTAGGGTGCCGCAAATCAGTCCAGTCAAGTACAGCCCTCCGTGAGCTCTGAATGACGCAGCCCTCCGTGAGCTAATACGTCATACTTTTTTGAATATATCTATCACGCCGACAATTTCGAGGGCCAGAAGGACGACAAAAACTGCGCCTAGCAAACCCAAAATCCCCCCCTTGGGCAGCTCTGACATTTTCTCGTTCAGTGTCTGCATTTCACTGTCACTTAAAGCTGCGATTCGTTGGCTTGCCTGTTCCGGGTCTACGCCCATACTCACAAGCTGATCCTGAATAGATTGAGAGGTGAGCATTTGTTGTATTTGGTTCCTGCTATAAAAGCCCTGTTCGGCAGATGCCTGAGTACTGGAGCTAATCATGGCCGCCTGGGCGGCCGTTATAGGTCCGGCCCAGCTTATGCTCGCTATCAATGCCCAGATTATATGACGGACCATTTTATTTTTTACAAACATGTGACGAGAACTCCTGATGTTTAGTTGTGTCGAATTCTATAATTTAGGACTTCATACTACCATGGAACAATAGTGTCTGAGCTTGGTGTTTGTGCAAATTCTATGCTTGAGTACGGTCGCTTACTGTAAAGTTATTCTGAATAATGATGATGTTTTGATGCCGCAGACATCTGGCATTTTATGTTCTTACTGCCCCCGGTACTGCCATGCGCAACATCAATCTCTGAATTAAGGCTGCAGACTATTTACTCAGAGAGTCTTGCTTCTTTGGTCTGGCAACACGGGTTTGATTTGAGTTTGCCCCGTTGGTGTCAAAACCGGGTAAAATCGTGGGCAAGTAAAATAAGGATGCCTTATGTATACACCGGAAAATTATTTTTGGGGTTGTATTGCCTATGTGTTAGGTGTGTTGATGAGCCTGCCATTTGTCTGGTGGGTGACACGCCCTTTGCCCTGGTATCCACTCCGGGCTTTTATACGCATGTTGGCTTTGGCTCTGCTACTCACTCCGGCTTTTCCCTACGAGGGTATGACGTATCTGGCTCCGGCTTGGGCCACGGCTGCCTTTGAATTGATTAAGCCAACTATGGAGCACGGTGTCCGCCGTGTGCTCATTCCTATTGGTTTTAGCTTTGCTGTGCTTTACGTTTTAAACTTGTGCGTTTGGCAGCTATTCAAGAAACCGGACGAAAATGGGCGTGCCGACTCAGCGAGTGATAAGGGTAGTGATGGGCGAGAGATCGGAGCTACGCGCTCTTAACTATGCGATTTGAATTTCGCCGCCTAATTAACGCCGTGCATACCTTTGCGTAATAACGGCGAAAGGACCAATAAGAAGGCGGCAATCGCTATCGCAAACCAGCCGACATTGCTGTACACGTCGATTGTCTTGGCCAGTGCTTGGCCTTGATCTAGCACTTCTCCTGCAACGGTTTTACTACTCGTTAACTGAGCGATTTTACTGGCGATAAAATTGGCGCCGGCTGTGGCGAGAAACCACACGCCCATCATCATGCCGACAATGCGTGGCACGCTGAGTTTGGTGATCATTGAGAGGCCAACGGGAGACAGGCAAAGCTCGCCCGTGGTGTGGAGGAAGTAAATCAGCACTAGCCAAATCATGCCGACTCCCTGACCCTCGCTAGCCAGTTTGGCACCAAAAACCAGTACCAGAAAACCGAGGCCGACTTGCAAGAGGGCAAGGGCAAATTTTACCGGTGTCGAGGGTTCGCGCCCACGAGCAGCGAGGCGTGTCCAGAGGATGGAAAACACGGGTGCCAGCAAGAAGATAAAAAATGCGTTGAACGATTGAAACACCGACGCGGGTAGCTCGTAGCCAAATAAAACCCGGTCGACAGCCCGGTCAGCAAATAGATTCAAGGACGACCCCGCCTGTTCAAACAGTGCCCAGAAGAGTACTGAAAAAAGGATCAGTGTTGCCGCAACAAAGAGGCGGTGACGCTCGATGGGTTCGCATTTGAGAAAAGCATAGATAAGTATGACTGCTAACATTAAGCCACCAAAACCACTTAAGGCCTGACCCACCAATGCTTGATATTGCACCAGCTGCCAGATGGCGAATACGCTGGCGAAGCCGCCGAGGTAAATACATTGCTCGCGGTTTAGTCCTCCGATAAAGGGTGTGTTGAGCCGCGCTGTGGATGGAGGTTCTGCCTTGCCTTGTAAATGTTGCTGGCCTCTAAGGAAGACCATAAGACCAAATAGCATCCCCAGTCCGGCTAATCCAAAGCCATACTTCCAACCATAGGTTTGACCGAGCCAACCGCAGAGCAGGGAGGACGAAAATGCACCGATATTTATACCCATGTAAAACAGGGTGAAGCCGCTATCACGACGGGGGTCGTCACGGCTATACAGGGCGCCAACCACGGTCGATATATTGGCTTTAAGAAAGCCGACACCGCAGATGATAAAGGCAAGGGAGAGATAAAATATTTGCAAATAAAAGGGGTCGCGGTTGACTGTGTCGCTAGACGCGATAGCGATAGGGCCCTCAATGGCCATGCCTAAATGCCCAAGAACCAATAAGATAGCGCCGAAAGTCACCGCTTTACGCGACCCCAGGTAGCGGTCGGCTAAGACGCCACCAATCACCGGGGTGACATAGACCAGTGCCGAGTAGGCTCCATAAATTAGATAGGCCTTTTCATCGTTAAACAGGAAGTGCTGGGTGAGATAAAAAATCAGCAGAGCACGCATACCGTAGTAGGAAAAGCGCTCCCACATTTCGGTCATAAAGCAAACATACAAGCCTTTAGGGTGGCCGAAAAAAGCGGTGTCTGTGGTGGCATTAGGCTGTGGCGTGGGAGACATTATGGGGTCCAGTGTATTGGGTTCAACGGCTGGGCTAATATAGGCCATGTGTTTGCATAGTAGCAGTGATGATATGCCGGTAATAGCGTGTGACAGTGGTGTCGAGAGAGGCCAAATTACTGGCATTTTATAGGGGGATGGCGTCAGTGCGGTGGAATCGCTAAAATGTCTGGCTTGATTTATGAATTGAAACGACAGCTCGTCGACGAACACATCATTTTTAACTAGGGGGAATACTATGGAATTTATCGGGACAGACCGCTACGTAGCAACAGACGATCTTCAGATGGCAGTAAACGCTGCAGTGAGCTTACAACGGCCGCTGCTGATCAAAGGTGAGCCAGGCACGGGTAAAACCATGCTGGCCGAAGAGGTGGCGAGCGCTCTCGGTATGCCTCTAATCGCTTGGCACGTAAAGTCGACCACTAAAGCCCAGCAGGGCTTGTACGACTATGACGCGGTTTCCCGTTTGCGCGATTCACAACTGGGTAACGATGATGTTCACGACATCAACAACTACATCAAGAAAGGCAAGCTTTGGGAGGCGTTTACTGCCGACGAGCAAGTCGTGTTACTGATTGATGAAATCGATAAAGCTGACATCGAATTCCCTAATGATTTGTTGCTCGAACTCGACAAAATGGAATTTCATGTGTACGAAACCGGCGAGCGAGTGGTTGCCAAGCAGCGCCCCATCGTGATTATCACTAGTAACAATGAAAAAGAGTTGCCCGATGCCTTTTTGCGTCGTTGCTTCTTCCACTTTATCAACTTCCCCAGCCGCGAAACCATGCAGGAAATTGTTGACGTTCACTATCCCAAAATTACCAAAGACCTGGTTGACGAAGCCCTCGATATCTTCTTTGACGTGCGCAAAATACCTGGCCTCAAGAAAAAACCATCGACCTCAGAGCTGGTTGACTGGTTGAAGCTGCTGATGTCGGATCAAATTCCCGATGGCATTCTCAAGCAGCGCGATGCCACCAAAGCGATTCCGCCCTTGTACGGGGCATTGTTGAAAAATGAGCAAGACGTTCACTTACTCGAGCGCCTGGCCTTTATGACCCGCAGGGATGCCAAGTAATGTTACTCAACTTTTTTTTCGCACTGCGCAAGGGTGGCCTGCCGGTATCGATAAATGAGTTGCTGACCCTGCTAGAAACCCTAAAACAGCGTATCGCTTTTGCGGATATGGAAGACTTCTACCACTTGTCCCGCGCCTGCCTGGTGAAGGATGAGCGTAATTACGATAAGTTCGACCGGGCTTTTTCCCTCTATTTTAAGGAGCTGGATACCCTTGAGGACTTTCTCGAAGCACTTATCCCCGAAGATTGGTTGCGTTCGGAATTTGAAAAATCCTTAACGGATGAAGAAAAAGCCGAAATCGAAAGCCTTGGAGGCCTCGAAAAGCTCATTGAAGCGTTTAAAGAGCGACTTAAGGAGCAAAAGGGTAAGCACGAAGGCGGCAACAAGTGGATAGGTACTGGGGGTACGTCTCCCTTTGGTAACGACGGCTATAATCCGGAAGGTGTTCGTGTTGGCGGTGAAGGTAAGCAGAAAAAAGCCTTGAAGGTCTGGGAAAAGCGTGAATTTAGTAACCTTGACGACTCGGTTGAGCTGGGCACCCGCAATATTAAGGTCGCCCTGCGTCGCTTGCGCAAATTTACCCGAGTGGGGCTTGAAGAAGAGCTAGACCTCGACGACACCATTCGCTCCACTGCAAAAAATGCGGGCCTGCTCGACATAAAAATGGTGGCCGAAAAGAAAAATGCTGTAAAAGTGTTAATTTTCTTTGACGCGGGCGGCTCAATGGACCCGTACGTAAAGATTTGTGAAGAGCTGTTTTCAGCGGCTAAAACAGAATTTAAGCATTTGGAATATTATTATTTTCACAACATGCTCTACGATTATGTTTGGCGCGATAATTTTCGACGCTTTCAGGAAAAGACAGAAACTTATGATCTGCTGCGCACATATGGCTCGGATTATAAAATTATTTTTGTTGGTGACGCCTCCATGTCGCCCTACGAAATTGAAAGCCCCGGCGGGAGTGTCGAGTATTACAACAAAGAGTCTGGTGCGGAGTGGATGGAGCGGGTTACCGATTGCTGGGATCGAGTCGTTTGGTTGAATCCCGTGCGCGAGGACTATTGGGAACACACGCCCTCAATTCAACGGGTGCGGCAACTGGTTGACAACCGTATGTTTCCTTTAACACTGGGTGGTCTTGAAGAGGGTATGGCGCTGCTTACCAAGTAATAGGTCGCTAAATAACGGGTTACTAAGTGACAGAGGCAACAAGCAAAGAGTTAGATCAAACTGGCGTTGATGAAAAGACGCTGCGCAAAGCGATCCGCGGGTGCATGAGCCGGGATCGCTTTCGCTTTTCTCGCCAATTGAAAAATATTGAACAGCGTCGACGCAAGGGCAAACCCGTTGAACGTGATTTGCTGCGATTGGTGACTCAGGCGCAGGCCTCTGAGGCCTTGGTTGCAGCCCGGTCTCAGCTCGTCTCACCTTTAAGCTTTCCCGAAGCCCTGCCGGTTAGTGCTCGCCGTGAAGAAATTCGTGAAGCCATTGACGGCAATCAACTGGTGATTATTG
>JBFJYH010000016.1:0-47814 GCA_041622675.1 Porticoccaceae bacterium | reverse complement strand
TTAATGATATTACCGGCGCCGTGTAGATAGACTAGGGGCTCGCGCTCGGTGGAGGCGTCGATTTCTTCGCCGTTTTCATCAGTTAAAGTGTAATGGATGGAAACAACAGACTTGATTGCAATGCTCATAACAGGGGGCCAATAGAAAAGAGTGGTATGTTGAAAGGCGCAGAGCAACACTGGGGGTTGAACTGGCGTCAGATCACAATTATGGCGTAAGGCACTCAGCGTCACAAGGCCGAGGATGGGTAATCAAAACCCGGGGTATGGGCGTTAAGGAGACTAATTACTGTTAAATGTTAGTTAGTTCACGAATACTTGGGCTTACTTTGCCGACGATAAATGACAAACTAACAGACAAAAATACTAGTAGGGGAGTCGTCATTATGAAAATAGGTTTTATTGGTCTCGGTCGCATGGGTAATCCCATGGTGGTTAATTTGCTGGCCGCGGGTTCAAAGGTGGTGATTCACGATCGGGAGCGTGCGCTGGCTGCTAACCTTGAGCAACAGGGCGCCGAGTGGGTTGATACGGTGAAAGAAATTGCAGCGCTTTGCGATGTGGTGATTACTTGTTTGCCCGGTCAGCAGCAAGTTGAGGAGCTGGTGCTGGGTGACGATGGTTTGTTTCATAATCTGACCGAGGGTTCGATTTATATCGATATGTCGACCACTTCAACTGCGGCTATTCAGCACCTTGGCGCCGAGGGGGCAAAGCGTGGGGTGCGCGTTATGGAGGCACCGTTTGAAGGCCATATTGTCAATGCTCGCGAGGCCAGTCTTATTTTGCACACCGGCGGTGACGATGAGCTTGTCGGTGAAATGGAGGCGACTCTGCAACCCCTTGGTGAAGTGCGCAATGCCGGTGCTTTAGGTTGTGGCAATCGTAATCTGGCGGCTTGATATCTTCTGGTTTGGTGGGGCAGCTGTTTTGCTGGGCCAGGGTTGTGCTCAATTGAAAGAGTTGAGGCGAGGCGGGAGGATGAAGCTTTATGCGCACTGCTCAAATTTTAACTGGGCAGCTAAGCGCGGGGTCGGTTCATAAAAAAAGCGCCGCTGCACTATTGTAGGATGAAATAGAGACGTTCCAAGGGCTATAGTTTTTTCATCTTCGTCTCCATGGCATGTAAATCGAGTAAACGTTGGTCGATAACAGCCGTTAACTTGAAGTTCTGGTGTACCAGCTTTTTGGCGTAGTTCAATTGTTCGCGCGCTTTTTTGAACAGGCCTGTCAGTATGTAGTATTCCGCTCGGGCAATATGTACCCCGGGTATATCTCCAGCAAGCCCGCTGGTTTCCGCTAGTTCGAACCATACATTCGGGTCAGTGGGGCGCTGTTGAGTGAGGCCTTCTAACACTTGTTCGGACTTTGCGTACTGCCGATTTTGCCGCAAGGTTTCTGCCAGCTCCGTTTTAAGTGGGTAGCTGTTGGGGTGGTCTTGGTTGAGTTTGTCGATGTTGGCAAAGGCGCGCTCAAAATTTTCACTGGCGCGGTCTAATTCGATAGCGCTGAACCGGTAAATAAACCGTTGGGGTGATTTGTCGAGCAAACTTTGAAGGTTTTTTCGGGCTTTTTGGTGTCGACCTGCAGCAGACTGGGCCAGGGCTAAGCCATAGGTTGCAGCTTCGCTCGATAGTGAGTGCCCCTGCAGCTCATTATTAAAACGATTAATGGAGCGCTGGGCATTGCCGTCGATGGCGATTAAAGCGCGAGTGCGAATTAAATGGTAGTCGAGATTGTCGGGGTAGTAGCGTGGGGGCAGTTGGCTGGTGCGGCCACGGGCATCGGCCACGCGTTTTTCTGACAGGGGGTGAGTCAGTAAAAATTCCGGCGGACGACGACCGATATAGCGTGTCGCTGCCAGCATACGTTCAAACATGGCGGGCACGGCATTTGGGTCCATGTCGGCGCGGTAGAGGGTATCGATACCCAGGCGATCGGCTTCTTGTTCGTACTGGCGAGAAAAGCGCAGGCTGCTGTCCATGGCCGACGCTTGGGACATTGTCATGGCCGCCATGCCTGCATCACCGCCCACCGTTGCCGCGAGGATCAGGCCTACCAGCATGCCCGCCATTGAGGTATAGGAACTGGCTTTTTGGTTGGCTAAGTTGCGAGCGAAGTGGCGTTGGCTAAGATGAGCCAGCTCGTGAGCTAGTACCGAGGCCAGTTGCGCCTCATTTTCAGCGTAGAGAAATAGGCCGGTATGTACACCGACGACACCACCGGGTACGGCAAAGGCGTTCATGGTGGGGTTGTTGATAAGGACGAGTTCGAGCCGTCGATCGACGAGTTCGCTATGACTGGCTAAGTGGTAAATTAACTTTTCGATATAGTCTTGGATCAAGGGATCGTTGTGGGTGGTGACTTGGCTGCGAAACATCTTCAGCCAGGCGCGGCCCAGTTCGTGCTCTTGTTGCAGGGAAACAATACCTGAGGTGGTATCGCCGAGCATCGGCAACTTGATGTCACTAGCTCGAGTCTGTTGGCTGGTGGTGAGAGGAAACAGAGCAAAGCTGATAAAGCAGACTAGGCCGAGGCAAGTTTTTTGAAATGAAAATGGCACGATAGTTGAGCGTCCATGGCTGTGAGCTGAGTTCTAACGTTCTTTATTGAACGTAGTTGAGCAAAGCTGAACAAATTTTGTGTATTTGCAGTCTAATGTATCGCTAGTCAAGGCTTCGACTATTATTATGGGTCTCAGTTCAGTCACCTGTCGCAAAGGCTGGTTCTATAGTGAAGAGCTTAGTACGCAATGTTTAAAGGATAAAGTATGTGGAAAATTGTTGATAGCTGGATTAACCGCTATTTCGCTGACGAAGAGGCGGTGTTGCTGGTTCTTCTGATCGCATCCACTTTGCTGGTTATCGTTACCATGGGGCAGGTCTTAGCCCCGTTTCTGGCCGCGCTGGTCCTGGCTTTTTTGTTACAAGGGGTGGTGAATTTACTCAAACGTTGGCACTTTCCGCATTTTGTGGCGGTCGTCTTGGTGTTCTGCACCTTTATTAGCTTGTTTTTTGTGGTGGTTATTTTTCTTTTTCCCATTGTAATTGAGCAAATGAGCCGTCTGTTAAAGGAAGTGCCGGGCATGATTGTGCATTGGCAAGAGGTGGTTTTACTGTTGCCGGAGCGTTATCCCCATTTAATTTCTGAAGCCCGCTTGGCTGAGTTTATTGCCTATGTGCAAAAGGAATCTGCTCAGTTTGCGGAGGCGGCACTGGGGTTTTCTATGGGTATTTTCCCGGGTGTGATGATGGTGCTGGTTTATCTAGTGCTCGTGCCCTTGCTAGTATTTTTTATGCTCAAAGATCGCGAACAGTTGATGCACAGCGCCGCCTCTTTATTGCCTGAGCGTCGTCCGGTGATGAAGCTGGTATGGAGCGAAATGACCGTGCAAATTGCCAATTATGTGCGCGGCAAGGCTATCGAGGTGATGCTGGTGGGTGCCACGACGTATGTCTGTTTTGTCTTGCTGGGTGTTAATTATGCGGCTTTGCTGGCATTAATGGTGGGCCTGTCGGTGGTGATTCCCTATCTTGGCGCGGCGGTGGTGACCGTGCCGGTGGTCTTGGTGGGTTTGTTTCAGTGGGGGTGGAGTGGCGACTTTTTCTGGCTCTTCCTCGCTTACAGCCTGATCCAATTTCTCGACGGCAACGTACTAGTGCCACTGTTGTTTTCAGAGGCGGTTAACCTCCACCCCATTTTGATTATTCTCGCGGTGTTGGTGTTCGGCGGTTTATGGGGTTTGTGGGGCGTGTTTTTTGCCATCCCATTGGCGACGCTAGTCAAGGCGCTTTATAACGCTTGGCCTCGCAATGAATCGCCAGAGTTGGTGTCTGATTAATTTGATCACTGGCTTGATGATTTTCTGCTCTCTCGTGAACAATTTATAGACTGATCTTGGACTTTTTCTATGCCATTTATTAATGCTGTGCATGCCATTTTTGTTGTCACCTGTCTGCTCGTCAGTACGTTAGTTGGGGCTGATGATGGCGCGGATAAAACGCGCTGGTGGCAAGAGGGCAGCCCGAGCGAGGGCGGTGAGGTGGCAGTGCTGCGCAGTCCTAATGATGAGCGTCAATACCGCTATTTTCAGCTCGACAACAAAATGAAAGTGCTGCTGGTTTCCGACCCTAAGGCTGAAAAGAGTGCGGCTTCACTCAACGTCCATGTGGGTAGTTTTCAAAACCCCAGCGCGCGCGAAGGTTTAGCTCACTTTCTTGAACACATGCTGTTTCTAGGCACCGAGAAATACCCTGAGGCTGGTGAGTACCAAGCCTTTATTAGTGAACACGGTGGTCAGCACAATGCCTATACCAGTCTTGAGCAGACTAACTATTTCTTTGATGTTGACTCAGCCTATTTACTCGACACTCTGGATCGCTTCGCGCAGTTTTTTGTCGCACCACGTTTTGACGCTAAATATGTTGATCGTGAACGCCACGCGGTAGATTCAGAGTACCAACTAAAAATTAAGGATGACAGCCGCCGTGAATGGGATGTGTTGTCTGAGCTACTCAACCCGAAGCATCCACTGGCGAAGTTTTCTGTCGGCAATTTGCAAACACTGGTTAACGATGACGAGCGGCCAATAAGGCCCGATTTGATCGCCTTCTATGAGCGCTATTATTCGGCTAATTTGATGAGTTTGGTGGTGCTCGGCAGCGCATCTTTAGACCAGCTTGAAACAGCGGTCAGGTCGCGCTTCAGTGCGGTGGTCAATCGCAATACAGAGGTCGACGTGTCGGGTGAGCCACTTTTTGTTGCCGGTGACCTACCGTTGCAGGTGATGATTACGCCTGAAAAAGAAAAGCGCGAATTAAATCTGTTATTTCCGGTGCCATCTGCTAAAACCTATTGGCGCCAAGGGCCTCTGTTATTTCTAGGCCATTTGCTCGGTGGTGAGAGTGAGGGCAGCTTCCTTGCCGTGATGAAAACACAGGGTTTGGTTGAAAACCTCAGTGCAGGCCCCGCCTTTGATTCGCGTGAAGGTGCCGCTTTTGCTGTCTCCATTGGGCTGACACCGCAGGGTATTGTCGAGCGCCAACAGGTGCTTGAGGGCTTTTATCAATGGCTACAGTTGACGACTCAGAAGGGGGTTGTTGCTTGGCGCTATGATGAATTGGCCGAGCTACAGCACAGTGCTTTTCGCTTTTTGGAAAAAGCATCGGCCTCATCGTATGTACAGGCATTGAGTGTCGCACTGCACACATATCCACCTCAGGAGGTGCTCCGCGGTCATTTTTTAAATGATGATTTTGATGTGGCTGTGATTGAGAAATATGCGAGTTATCTACGTCCCGATAATGCCCTCGTGAGTTGGGTGGCACCAGAACTGGCGCCGGGCGATAAATTGTCTCAGTGGTATGACGCTCCCTATAAAATATTAGCAAGCGAGGTGTCGGCTGGGCCTGGGGGAACCTCATTATCTTTGGGCGCCCAACTGAGCTTGCCAAAGGCGAATGCGTTTTTGCCGTCGCGCTTTCCCCTCAGTGGCAAGGGTGGTGCCCAGAAAAACCCGGTACGTCTACCCCTAGAGGGCGTTGCAAATGCTCAGCTTTGGCATTATTCCGATACGCAATTTGCCAGCCCGCGGGCGAATTATGCCGCAAAGCTCGCTATTCCCGTTATGGCGAGCTGCCGTTCACAGGCAATGGTTGAACTGTATATCGCCCTTGTTGAAGATCAGCTCGATGCCGGTCTGTACGCCGCTCGCCTTGCGGGACTCAGTTATGGGCTGTCGCGCTGGAGTAATGGCATCGCTATTGCCATTGCTGGCTACGCTGATAAGCAGGCTGTGTTATTGGATCGTATTCTCGAGGTAATGGCTGGACCCGATTGGCATGAGACGCGCTTTCAGCGAGTTAGAGAGCAATTGGTGCGCGAGGGGCGCAATAGTTTAAAGCAGTGGCCTATACGCCAGGTCTTGGCGCAACTCGATCCGCTGTTACGTGGCAATTGTCCCGTTATTGATTTGGCTGAGCAGTTGGAAACGGTGACCCTGGACGAAATCAAAAACTTCTCTGGCAGTCTCTTTAATAAAGGCCATGGCTTATTTTATGCCGGTGGTGTGTTGAGCGCAGAAATGGCCAGAGAAATGACTCTGCACACGCTTAAACGCTTGCAGCTGGGTAGTGGGGGTGATGTTGATCTCGACTACAGCGTTCTCAAATTAAAGCCCACAAAAAAAGCAGCGTTACGGCAGATTCCCGTTCAGCACAATGACAGTAGTGCTGTGCTGTATATTCAAGGCGCTACTGACAGCCTGCAGGAGCGGGCTCGGGTGGCGGTGTTGAGTACCATGATGTCGGCGCCGTTTTACAGTGATATGCGCACTGAGAAAAAACTGGGTTATGTGGTGGGTAGTCGCCTGGCCCATCGCCATAGGGTGCCGGGCTTGATGTTCTATATTCAATCGCCGGTTGTCAGTGCACAGCAATTGCGCGCTGAGATAAACGGTTTTATTGCCGGTTTTGGTCAGGTGATCGAGGGTTTAAGCGAGGCTGAGTTAGAGCGCTACCGTCGTTCGGTTCTGGTCAATATTGAAGAGACTCCGAAAAGCCTGGCGGAACTGAATGCACGCTACCGGGAATCGCTGCAGCTGGGCTTTAATGATTTTGACTTTAGGCCGCAATTAGCCGCTCAGGTGCGGGCGGTGAATAAGGCTGAGTTGCTCGATGCTTACCGGCGCTTGCTGGGGGCAAGCAGTAGGGCGCTGTGGGTGACAACATTGGATGATAGGGATAAACAAGGTGGCCCAGTGGGGGTTGATCACCAGATATTGAAGGCCAAGGCGGAGGGTTTTTATCACTATCCTCAGTAGTATGTAGTTATTCTATCTGGGTGTTGTATTAAAAAACAATGACTTGCTGTATGGTGGGTTTTTATCTATGCGGCTGCTTGTCGCCCTTACGCTATTTGTGTAAATTTACTACAATATGGCGTTGCTGATAATGAATACCAAATATCGCAGGATTTTAAGTCTCTTGGATTAGTGGTATTGTGAATAAGCCATGCTAATCGACAGTACTTAGAGAAGCCCTACTATGAGTGAGACGGATCAGAACTTGGTAGAAATTAGGCAATGGGTTGATGAAGACCCCCTTGAAACACAGGAGTGGCTCGACGCTCTGGATGCGGTTATTAAAAGTCAGGGTGAAGATCGAGCAGTCTTCCTTCTTAAACAGTTAGTCGATCAGGCCTACGATTACGGTCTGTCCCCGCCCCGGGCGATTACAACACCTTTTAGAAATACCTTGTCGCCAAATCGTGAAAAGCGTATGCCCGGCGATTTGTTTATGGAGCGGCGCATTCGCTCTCTTATCCGCTGGAATGCTCTTGCCATGGTGATGCGGGCGAACAAAAATGATGAAGGGCTGGGTGGACATATTGCCACCTTTTCCTCAGCAGCTACTCTCTATGAGATCGGTTTTAACTATTTTTTCCGTGCAGATACCGATCAGCAATTGGGTGACTTGGTGTATTTTCAGGGCCACTCTGCACCAGGTATTTATGCCCGTTCTTTTCTTGAAGGTCGTTTTGACGAGAGTCAGCTCGATAACTTTCGCCGCGAAATTGACGGCCAAGGTCTATCGTCCTACCCCCATCCTTGGCTGATGCCAGATTACTGGCAGTTCCCCACAGTGTCGATGGGGCTGGGGCCAATACAGGCGATTTATCAGGCTCACGTGATGCGCTACCTTTCGGCGCGGGGCTTGGCACCGCGGGGCGACCGGCAGGTCTGGGCCTTCCTCGGTGACGGCGAATGCGATGAGCCGGAATCTCTCGGGGCCATTTCTTTGGCCGGTCGCGAAAATCTTGAAAATCTAACTTTTGTTGTGAATTGCAATTTACAGCGTCTCGACGGCCCAGTACGGGGTAATGGCAAGATTATTCAAGAACTTGAAGGCGTATTCCGCGGTGCGGGTTGGCATGTGATAAAAGTTGTGTGGGGCCGGCACTGGGACTCCCTGTTTGAAAAAGACACCACCGGCTTGCTGCAAAAGCGTATGGATGAAGTTTGCGATGGTGACTTACAGAACTATAAATACAAAGGCGGAGCTTACACCCGGGAACATTTTTTCGGTAAATATCCCGAGTTGCTAGAGTTAGTCGCCGATCTCAGTGATGATGAAATTATGTACCTCAATCGCGGTGGCCACGACCCGTATAAAGTCTATGCCGCCTACGCTGAGGCCGCCGAAAACAAAGGTCAGCCGACAGTGATTTTGGCGATGACGGTCAAGGGCTACGGCATGGGTGAGTCGGGTGAGGCGGCCAACGATACCCATTCTATTAAAAAGCTGGATATGCAAAGTTTAAAAAACTTCCGGGACCACTACGGCCTGCCGATCAGTGATGAAGAATTGGTTGATGTTCCCTATTACCGGCCCCCAGAAGACAGCCCCGAACTAACCTACATGCGTAAACAGCGAGCCGAGCTTGGTGGCTACTTACCTGCACGCAAGGCCGACTTCAACGCTTTGCAAGTGCCGCCATTGAGCAATTTTGCCAAACAATTAGAGAGCACGGGCAAGCGTTCCATCTCGACAACTATGGCCTTCGTTAGAATATTGTCGACCTTGGTGAAAGATAAGCAAATTGGCCAGCGTATTGTGCCTATTGTGCCCGATGAGGCTAGAACCTTTGGCATGGAGGGCATGTTCCGCCAACTAGGCATTTACTCCTCAGCGGGACAGCGGTACGAACCCCACGACGCCGGCCAAATGCTCTACTACAAAGAGGATAAGCAAGGTCAGATTATGGAGGAAGGCCTGACAGAAGCCGGTGCCATGTCGGCATGGATTGCCCACGCTACGGCTTACAGTAATTACGATTGCCCGGTCATTCCCTTCTATATTTTTTACTCAATGTTTGGTTTTCAGCGTATTGGTGATTTGGCCTGGGCAGCCGGTGATATTCAGGCCCGGGGTTTCTTGATCGGTGCTACGGCCGGGCGAACAACACTCAATGGCGAAGGTCTACAACATCAAGACGGCCACAGCCATTTGATGGCGAATACCATTCCCAACTGTCGTAGTTATGATCCGACCTACAGCTACGAGTTGACTGTGATTATTCAAGATGGCTTACGCCGCATGTTTGAAGCCAAAGAAAATTGCTTTTACTACATCACCACGATGAACGAGAACTATATTCACCCAGAACTGCCGGAAGGTGTCGAAGAAGGCATTATTCAGGGCATGTACTTACTTGAAGAGGTGAAAGCCAAAAAAGTGGCGAACAAGCCAGCTAAAACAGTACAGCTCATGGGCTCTGGGACAATTTTAACTGAGGTCAGAGCGGCAGCCGACTTACTCCGCGATGAGTTTGGTATTAGCAGTGATGTATGGAGCCTACCCAGTATTAATCAGCTGACCCGTGAGGGACAAAGCTGCCAGCGCTGGAATGTATTGAATCCTCTTGAAGAAGAGAGAGTACCTTATATTAGTCAACAATTAGCCGGGCGCGACGGGCCGGTGGTAGTGGCAACAGACTATTTGAAAGCCTATAGCGAACAGTTACGTGCCTTTATATCGACAGACTTCTTCACCTTGGGTACCGATGGGTTTGGGCGCAGTGATACGCGGGCAAAATTACGTGACTTTTTTGAAGTCGATCGACGTTATATCGCGGTAGTCGCACTTTATGGCCTGCATAAACAGGGGCAGCTTAAGGCTAAATTTGTTAGCTCGGCCATCGAAACCCTGGGTATTGATGCCAATAAAATTGACCCGGTGCTTTTATAATGTTGGTGACTGGGATAAGTCGGTACAGCCAATAAAACAAAGAGGATGAGGCGTGGCTAGTGAAGTAATTGTGGTGCCCGATCTAGGCGGTGCTGAAGAAGTTGAGGTTATAGAAGTTTCTGTCGCCGTTGGCGATAGCATTGAAGTTGAACAGACATTGGTCGTGCTTGAGTCGGATAAGGCGACACTGGAAGTTCCCGCAACACTAGCCGGTAAGGTGTTAAACGTGCTGGTCAAAGAGGGCGACAAAATTGAAGAGGCAGGTGTGCCTCTAGTGGAATTAGAGGTTGCGGAAAGCAGCGGTGCTGAAGATGATGTGCCGAGTGATGAGCCCCAAGCCGCTGAGTCCCTCATCGAGCCTAAAGCGGCTAGCCCTAATGCCCCAAGCTCTGAAGCGAGTATTCCAAGTGCCAATGTGGAGAAAGCACTGCCTGAAAAAGGCGCTAATTCTCGACCAAAGGCTAGTGCCACGGTCGAAGCCCGAGCTTCTACGTCGCTGCCCAAAGAAAATAACAGTATTATTTACGCAGGCCCTCTGGTGCGTAAGCTGGCCCGCGAGATGGGTGTTGATTTCGCAAATGTGGAGGGCTCTGGCCCCCGTGGCCGTATTCTGAAGGAAGATATTCAGACCTACGTAAAAGGTGCACTCGTTCAGAAAACTTCAGGGTCCGCGGCAATGGGCTCGGGTATTCCCACGGTGCCCGATACGGACTTTAGCCAGTTCGGTGACTGCGAAGTGCTGGCGATGACGAAAATCGAAAAGCTCACTGCGAGTAATATGCACCGCAGTTGGTTAAATGTGCCCCATGTAACCCAGTTTGATGATGCGGATATCACTGAACTCGAAAGTTTTCGCCAATCGCTCAAAGCAGAAGGAGAGGCCCGCAAGGTCAAGTTAACTCCTGTTGCGTTTATTCTTAAAGCCTGTGCAGTGGCGCTTGCCCATAACCCCGTTTTAAACCGCTCCATCCACAGTGACGGCGCAAACTATACACAAAAACGCTATCTACATATTGGCATGGCCGTGGATACCCCCCGAGGCTTAGTGGTGCCTGTGGTTCGCAATGTCGATAAAAAAAGCCTCTGGGAGCTCGCCGAAGAAATTTCTACACTGGCGGCAAAAGCTCGAGATGGAAAGCTCACTGTGAATGAAATGCAGGGCGGCTGTTTTACGGTGTCAAGTTTAGGGGCAATAGGCGGGCAAGGTTTTACACCAATCGTGAATACGCCTCAAGTGGCGATACTCGGTGTTTCCAAAGCCCAGATTAAACCTCTGTGGAACGGCAGCGAGTTTGTGCCGCGCAATATGCTGCCCTTGTCGTTATCCTATGACCATCGCGTGGTAAACGGTGGCGATGCGGGACGCTATCTGACGGAGCTAGTTGCCTTATTAAGTGATATCCGTGGTTTGCTGTTGTAGAGTTGGGGCTTCGGACTAACGCCTTTAGCAAAGGGCAAGGTTTGCCCTTTGCTACCTCTCGAGATGCTATAAAAATATAAATTTATTATACAAAAACACCTTTAAAGAGAACAAAAATATGAAGCTGACAATGACACCGCGCATTTTACGCGCCGTTTTTGCTATCACTCTGTCGATTAGCAGTGCTTTTTCAGTGGCGGACACTGATCTTGGTAACAATAACTGGCAATGGGGCAAGGATGACGTACTTGGTGCGGGAAATTTAATGACGGCGCAAAGTATTAAGGCTGCGTTATCCGCCATTGATAAAGGCGAGGTTGTCGAGCTATCCCATGATGTCGCTATGGGAGCCCCTTATATCAACGGCATTCAAACTCCCTATATTATGACCTTGTCTCGCACCTCAAAAAACATGGAGAAAATGTTAACCGAGCATATGGGGGCGACTAATAATGTGGGGTTTTATCTCGAGCGTATAGAAATGACAACCCACGTCAGTACTCATATTGATGCCCTCGGCCATGTCACCATCGCGGCGGAGTTGTACAACGGATTAGATCGCGAAGATGCCGCGTCTGACATAGGCTTGAACCACAATGGAATCGACAAGTCACCGCCCTTTATCGCCAAAGGCGTACTCATTGATGTGGCTGCCTACAAAGGGGTTGATTCACTGCAAGAAGGTTATGCCATCACTCCAGAAGACCTAGAGGGTGCCCTCAAAAAGCAGCGCAGCAAAATCCCTGAAGGGGCAATTGTTTTTGTTCACACGGGCTGGGGCAAAAACTTTACCGCTAAACCTCAACATTATGCCCACACAGGTCCGGGCTTGGGTCTCGCTGCAGCCAAGTGGTTAGCTGCGAAAAAAGTCGTGGCCATTGGCGCAGATAATATGGCACTTGAAGTCGTCCCCGGCGAAGACCCAAAGGTTATTTTCCCTGTTCATCAGCATTTGCTGGTTAAGCAAGGTATTTATATTGTTGAGAATGTTAAATCAGATGAGTTGGCAGAGAAGAAGCTTTATGAAAGTACGATAGTGATGCTGCCCACTAAATACCGCGGGGCAACGGGCACTCCTCTAAGAATTATTGCCTTACATTAATAAACGACCGATTTAATGACTGAGACCATTTAAATAATAATCGTCGATTTCTGGTAGTGTAAAAAGACGCTTTTGCGCTGCCAGAATTAACTTAAGCAACAGGCTGAAGACTCTGCCGCGCGAGTGTATCAATAGCGTCATTATCTTGCACAAAGCTTGTCATTTGTTGCGGGTAAAATTGAAATATCAGGAAAAGAAATTGGTACCGGAGGCCGGACTTGAACCGGCACGCTATTGCTAGCAACGGATTTTGAATCTTCTGTGTCTTATTTTTAATAAACCCTCGTTTCTTTTAATTTCCTTTAAAAACAATAATATATGTTTTTTTGAGACCTTCTCTCTTTGAGGGTTTTGGTGGATATTGGCTTATCTTTGAAATAAAGTGTCTACATTGCGTCTACATAAAGACGATTTTGGATTGTTTTCACAAAATTGTCGTGTTTTCGGCGCGTTCTTTCATAGGTGCTTACATATGCCACGTATTAATAAAACCTTTGTTGACCGGGTAGCGATTCCAGTACCCACTACAACAGGTGTAGCTGTTCAAGATTTCCACCGTGACGACCTTCTGAAGGGCTTTGCTTTGCGCGTTACTAGCGGAGGGGCGAAGTCTTTTATCGTCGAAAAGCGTATTAAGGGGAAGGTGCGCCGTCAAACACTAGGGCGTTACCCTGCGCTCGTGCCAGAAAAGGCTCGTCAACAAGCCCAAGAATTTCTTGGGGAGGTTGCTGGCGGAGGTGATCCGATAACAGCTCGCCGTGTTGATAAGCTAGAGCGGGCAACATTAGAGGAAGTGCTAAATGATTACCTGAGGACTCATCCTAACCTCAAGCCTCGTACCATCAAAGATTATCGCTATGCGATAGAAGTTGGTTTACAGCACTGGATGAAAAAGCCTCTGATTGACATCAGTAAAGACATGGTGGAAGTACAGCATGCAAAGCATGGGGAGAGAAGCCGGGCGCGGGCTAACAACACAATGAGGGTGTTACGTGCGCTTTTCAATTTTGCAATGATTCAGTATGAAGATGCTAATGGAAGCCCTCTTATACTGGTTAATCCAGTGAGCCGGTTAAGTAATAATCGAACTTGGTACCGTATCGACCGAAAACAAACAGTGATTAAACCTCATGAGCTAAAAGCCTGGTATGAAGCGACCTGGCAGCTTAACCGGGAATCGACGCGGGATTATCTGCACTTCTTGCTTTTTACTGGCTTGCGTCGAACTGAGGCTGCACAGCTGCAATGGAATCAGGTCGATTTGATTGATAGAAGCTTCCGTATTGAAGATACAAAAAACGGAGAGCCTCATACATTGCCTTTGTCTGAGTACCTTTTTGATCTTTTGAATAAACGTCATATGGAAAATGCCGATCATTGTCCTTGGGTATTTCCTAGCCCCCTTAATGATGGGCCTCTAAAAGATCCTAGAACAGCTGTTGCTCGTGTAGCTGGTTTGTCGAGTGTGTCTTTCACATTGCATGATCTACGGCGTACGTTTATTACCATTGCTGAAAGCCTGGATATACCCGCATATGCTTTAAAACGCTTACTAAACCATAAGGACGGTAATGACGTGACAGCGGGCTACATCGTAGCCAGTGTTGACCGATTGAGAGAACCTATGCAACGAATTTCAAACTTCATTCTTGAGAGTATCGAAGCATGATCCGCTATCGTGACGCCTTTGCTAACTTCAATCCCCTAGCCGAAACCTTGCCCGAGCCATTGAGATGGGAACTTGGCTATGTACTTCAAGAAAGTAAAAAAATCCTGCCCGATGATTTCACTATCAGAGATTTGAATGCAGGCTTAGAAATATTAGAACAACTCAGACACCTTCAAACCATCGCTATGTCAGATTTGCGGGAGTCACACTCTAGTGATGAGTTGAGAGAGGGTGTATTTCACACGCCACCTTTAGACTTTTTCCGAGCAACGGAGCACGTCGAGCACCCATACCGACCCGACGGTAAAGCCTATCCGTGGTCGGCAGTGTTTGCCGTGTCAGCTCTCGCATCCATTAGCGACTATGTCATGTTGCATAACAAGTCCGTGTATTATTTTACGCCCACTGATGGACAGATAACGATCCGTACTATGCTGAATAACGAGGCTGAAACCGACTTAAATAGCAAACATGAGCTTCCAGGGGAAGCCCTGGAGTCACTTGGCTTTGCGCGCTTATTCATCGAGCGTGAACAAATAAAACACAAGCACACAAAGAGAGGCGCAGCTGTGAGCAAAGCGCGACTAGCAAACTACGCCCCCCTTAAAAGCGCCATCATTGAACATTTCAATAAATTGCCCAAGGATTTATCCGTAAGGAAAGCAGCAAAACTCATATATCAGGGGCTTAATGAGAATCTAAAAAACTTATTTGCTAGCGACGAACCTACACAGCAAATTCAAATTTGGCTTGGCCAATACAAGAATGGGCAACTCGCCGGAGAGGACAAACTACCTCCCTACCAACCTTAATATATTTTAGGTGACTTAAAATATATTTGAGCTTATTCAAAAAATATAAGACTAAGTGCCATATGCGTATATTTCCGCCACTACTTGCAGATGGAGGAATATATGCCCACATTACTAAACACAAAACAGGCCGCCCAATACCTTAGCGTAAGCGCGGCATTTCTTGAGCGTGACCGCTGGGCCGGAGCACGAATACAGTTCGTAAAACTGGGCAGTCGCTCAATTCGCTACCGCCAACAAGACCTCGACAACTACATCGAGCAACAGATCCGGCACTCCACCTCTGAGGGTGCCGCATGAGCGTTTTTCATCAAGCGGTTATACCTTCAACAACGCGCTACGTATTAGAGGAAATCAAATCAGCCTTAGTTGTGGTTTTGTTCTGGACTTTCGCCTGGAGCGAACCAAGCGAACCGGGGCAAGCGAATCGAGGCAAACGACAACCGGTCGACCCAAAGCGAAACAAGCCAATAGGCTCAATAAAACCGGATCGAAACCGAGTAGAAGCAAAAAACACAAACGATAGCGAACCTAAAACACTTCAGCCAGCGCGATTTATAACGCCAGCTCTTTATAAGGGTTTTTCCAGGTTTTGCCCCGGAAAATCCCGGACATCGTTCCGGAACAATTGCCCACCTGTACTGGGGTATTTCCTTCTAAGGGGGCTTCCTTATGAGCACCCATAAAGCGCATCCCGATACAACCCAAAAACCCAGTTCCGGATTATGCGAACCGGGTTTAATCCATCAAGCCATACAAAAGGCCGAGGCAACTGCCCCGGCTTTTTCTTTTGTTCCACCGCCTCTCAGGTGGAATAGTATTTTGCCGTTAAGCCCCGAGCAACGCGAGTGGACTTATAGTCTAGTCAAGGCGCCCAAAAGTCGGACAAAAGAATCTGAGGCCACTGCGGCTGCAAAATTGGCCTTTGAAGTTGACGAGGCTTTCTTGCTAGGCCGTAGGCATCGCATGGAGCAAACCGGCGAGATTTTCCCGAACCCGGTTAAGCCCTACCAGCATCCACCGGAGCGAGTGGGACACAAAGCACCAGGGACGATGTGCATTATTGAAAAAAGAAGCTGGGCAGATGAAATTCGCATCCGTACCCAGGTTGAAACCACCGTGGGTCAGCATCCACCAGAGCAGTGTGGGCCGCGCACATCACAATGGTTATCAGAGCGTGGGCTTCGCACCATCACCGACTCAGCCGCCTATCTGGCAACGGTACGCGAGGGCTATACAACGTTTGCAACGCTCACCTTCGATGATGAAAAGCGCGCCGCCTTGGCGGCAGGTACAACAACCATTCAACGTGAATTAACCCGCTGTATGAGCGCCTGGGGGAAGATGTACTCGCGAGGCTTAAAGCGCCAAGGTATTCCGGGTAATAGCGACGACTTCGATTATCTGTGGGTCGTGGAAGTCCCCAATAACAGCGAGGGTGAACCCAATCCCCATATTCACTTGCTCATGCGCTGGCGTGTACCCCATGAACATTTTGCAGCCTGGGCAAAACGACTAGAAAGCGCCTGGGGGCAAGGCTTTGCAAAACTGGAGAAGATCAAATCCAGCAAAGGCGCCGGGGCCTATATTTCCAAAGCCGTTGGATACCTTTGTAAGGGGCAAGGCATGAGTGACCAGGGTGAAGTGCGAGGCAATCGCTACGGTATCAGTGAATCAGCCCGCGCCCCTGGCTGGGAAACCCTCACCAAGACACAAATCGACTGCATGGGGCAATTAATTTCCGATGTTTATGATCACCTCACTTTTCAATACGGCGCTGACTATCGAGACAGGAAGCGATTGAACGAAGCGCGGACGAAAACAAAAGAGGACATAAAAAAGGCGGTCAAAGCCAGCGGGCAGAGAAAAGCCCCTGCATGGCTAAAGAAGAAAGAAAAAGCCATTGAGCAACAGCTCACCAAAGTGCGATCACGATTAGATGCATTACCCTTACGGCCAAATCGCTACCAGATTATTTTAAAAGGCAAAGAGGCATACGAAGAGTTTATGGCCTGGGCGTCAAACCCCAGTTACCCGCAAGATCGCGCCCTCTGGCTACCGGACAAGCCCGAGGGCATCGCCTTTAACCCAGGGGCCTACCCAAAACCGAGAGACAGCCTCTTTTTTTCCCGCTTACGGAAAACCTTCCAGGAAGCCAAGCGACAACGCTGGGCGGTGACTGATGAGATCTGTGCCCATATGGTCGAGCAAACCCTTTCAGAACGAGACGCAACTCTGGATGCTTATGATGACTACGATACGTGGGCAAACCAGCAAGCGGGATCGACATAGGCCATTTTGGTATTTGGGTTCCGTCAATAAGACAAGATAACCCCCTAGATCACGCGCCACTGGCTCTTGTTCACATCAAACCTATCGGCAACTCATTGATTTGTAACGATAGTCAAATGTGTTAAGTGGCCAGGGCAATACACAAAATCAGCAAGGGGTTGCACTATATACCGGCTTTTAAAATAACCGCCCATTTCCAACATGCTGTTTTTAAAGGCAATAATGTTACGAGCATTTCTGTTTGTTCTGAGATAAAGGGCCAAAGTGATATAGTGCCTGTGGCTTTATAACTCACTGTTAGGCACAAAATGATAAAGGTTGTCGACTCGAATTGCCTTCAAGATGCTTGTCTGGAGAAATTTCTATCTAACCCTAGAAATAGCGTTGCAATTTCAGATCAGGTGGCAATTGAAGCATACAAGGGCGATACCCTAAAGGGGATCTACAAGTCATACGAAATACTTTCAAAGTACCCAAAACAAGTACACATATTGAAAAGGACAAAAATCGCATGCGGCTTGTCACCCAAAAACAAGGGTCTTAGAGCTCGATTTATAGATAACAGTGAAACTAAGTCCTTTCCAAGATTTTGCAAAGATCTAAGAGCCGCCCAAAGGGGGGATAAGAAAATTGAGAGGGCGATACTCGAACATGGAAGTGCGGCAAACCAATTCATGGGTGAAGCCGAGGATAATGCAAAGAACATGAAAGAAGAGGTAGAGAAAATATTTGCTGGCCTTAGTAAAGATGACAAAAGAAAACTACGTGAAGGCCGGCCGTATCCTGAGAGCATAAGCAAGAAGATTATTACAGACATACTAATAATCACAAGAGAGGCATTCGAATTACACTCGAACTTCAATGGTTTTATAAATGTTCCCCTAGTTCATAACTACTATATTTTTCGATATGCAGTCAGTAGTTATTTTTTAGCCTTAAGGTGGAAGCTGACTGGGGGTATAAATGATGCCCGACCTGATAGGCTTAGAAACGATGCAATTGACATGCAAATAATATCCTTCTCAACATTTTTTGATGGGATCTTAACAAATGACAATAAGGCAATAGAGATACTAAATGATGTCAACTGGCTTATACGAATGGCCAAAAATGCCTAACAAAAGCATGCACTCGGAAAAAGCAAAGCTACGGTCGTGCCTCCCTACACTTCGCTTTTCCGGTGATGCTGGCCGTTAGTCTTACTATGGAATTAACAGCAGAAATACAAGAGTGGCTCAACTGGATGACTCTAACGAGTATTCCGTTGCGTAAGCTATCCGAGGATAAAATGCCTATTGGTATCGCATCCGGCACGCTTATTGACTTTAGAGGTAAAAGATTCTTATTAACAGTTTCCCATGCCGTTAAAATGGAAAGTACTGATTGGGTTATGGAGTTGGACTATGACCCTGATAACGGAACCCAAATATATAAGCCAAATTATTTTTCATACTTAGGTGAGCTAAACATCAATTCAGGCAACATGAATCACATTGATTATGCTTACGCTGAAATAGCTAAGGATGTACATCCTGTTTACCAATCGATAACTCCGCGAGGGCCAGAGTCAGAAAAGGTTCAGAAGCATATATTTACTGAGAAAGATATTTCAGAGCCAAACAGTGAGTCCGTATATGCTTTTTTCGGTCAAATATTCCCCGAGAGGCATGGCGAAGCAATATTTGTTACTCAACCTACAGTATATCCGGGCCTTAAATATCTCAAAACCGAAGGCCCATTCCATGTGTTTAAGCTTCCCGTAGAGCACCCTGGACACGATGCATTTCAAGGGTGCAGTGGAGCACCGATAGCCGACATGAATGGAAATATTGTGGCGCTAGTTTGCAAAGGCTTCAAAGAAGATAACACTATATATGGCGTTAGCCTTAGCCGTTACAAGTTTTCATTGGGGTTTCATTGCAATGAAGTCAATCCAGACTAACAAGCGCATGTTATCGCCCTTCGGGCTGGGACGGCCTACACTGCGTTCCGGCCGCCCCAAATGCGGGCGTTAAGTGTCTCATCGAGGTTTAGTGTGATCGAAGTAGTATCAAAAAATAATATTGATGAAGCGCTGCCTTTGATTCGCGCTTATCAAGAATTTTATAATGTAGCTGAAATATCGGACTCTAAAAATAAAGAGTTTTTCTCTCAATTTGGCGAATCAAACCCAGCTGGATGCCAGTTTGTTTATCGAGATAATGGCGCAATTGTAGGCTTTGCCACAGTCTATTTTACCTACACATCCACCATTGCCGCGAAAGTGGCTGTGCTCAATGACCTATACACGGTATCAAATTTACGGGGTAAGGGTATCGGTAGGGAACTAGTTGAGCACTGTCATACATATGCATCATCAAATGGTGCAGCAAGACTTCAATGGGTAACGGCTCCAGACAACGAGCAGGCACAAAAGCTCTATGATTCAATGAGCACAAGCAAGAGCACATGGTACTTTTATGCGTACAACACTTAACTAGTTGCTCAAACATCATTACGGCGCAAAAAATCCGCGCCTCCACTGGACGCGCTTACGCGCGCCGTTTAGCAAAGCGTTAGCACCCAAGGAGCTACATGAAATTATTCCCACGCATATACTTGTTAATCATAACCACACTTCTGGGTTCGTTTCTGATAATAAGAGTTGAGGATATTTTTACCGGAAAAGTGTCGCTAGTTGACACACTAGTCTGCACTGTTTTTATAGCCTTAGTGCTATTGCCGGTCTTCAAAGAAGTAACGCTTGGCGGCGTTACACTAAAATCCAAAATAGAGGCAATGGTACAAAGTGAAGTGGGCAAAGCTCAACTAGAAGCGCTTCAGCTATCATCACAGCGAGATCTTCTTATGATGCCCATATGGGAGAAGGAGAATAGCAGCATTCCATCTAATTTTAGTTCAGAGAAGGTTGAGCTTGTGGAGCAAAAGGTATCTGAACTTGAGGGTCTATGGCTGAATTCATCCCCAGAAGAAAAGGTACATTATGGCCTTGCACTAAGAGAGCTATATTGGGAGTACCTGAAAGCTGCTCGCCATCACTGGGCATCTAGTGAAGACTTTCAACAAGTTTGGCGTAGGGTTGAAAAGGGATTTGCGTCTCTCGGGAATGTCAATCATGTACCATCGCGATAAATATTTATCCATCTGGCAGTAAGTACATACAAGGCCATCAATTTAACCGTCCTACTCTTCGCTCTAGGTGGCAAATCATGGCGGCGTTAGACCCCAACGAGGTCAATCTTGCAATCACTACTCACCGCAATACTCGCCCTTTTTGCCCTGCACGGCTGCTCGACAAACTGGAAGGAAAGCTCTGAAGTTAGCGAGTTATTTAACAATGCGGCTATAACAGGCACTTTTGTGCTCTATGATGTCAATGCAGATAAATTTTCAGGTCATAATCAGGCCCGATCCATCACGCGCTTCGTTCCTGCCTCTACCTTCAAGATTCCGAATAGTTTGATTGGTCTTTCTGTCGAAGCAGTAAGGAGCGTTGATGATGTCCTGCCCTACGGTGGCAAACCACATCCCTTCGTTGCATGGGAAAAAGATATGGGGCTACGTGAGGCCATCACACTATCTAACGTGCCGATCTATCAAGAACTAGCCCGTCGCATTGGTCTGGAGAAAATGCGGGAGAACATCACAAAACTAGACTATGGAAACCAAGATATCGGCACGGCCGTCGATACTTTCTGGCTAAAAGGCCCGCTCAAGATTAGCGCGGTTGAGCAAGTGCTATTTCTAGCCAAACTAGCCCAGAGCAAGTTACCTGTATCTCAAGGTATCCAGGAAAGTGTTCGAGAGATTGTACTTCTGGAGCAAGAAAAAAATTGGCAGCTGTATGGAAAAACGGGTTGGAAAAATGCGCCTGATCCTGGTGTTGGATGGTGGGTCGGCTGGGTTCAAAAAGATGGCCGTCTGTATACCTTTGCATTAAACATAGACATTCGGCAGCAGTCCGATGCAAACAAACGTATAAGGCTAGGCAAGGCTAGCCTTGAAGCGATGGGTGTGCTCTGAGAAATTGAGCCATACAAGGCGCTCAAATGCGTTCCGGCCCTACCGCTAAAACAGCAGTTTAGTTCAGCGTTAGATTTCAAGACCCACCCTTCAAGCAGCAACCTGAAGCTAGCATCGAACCAACATGACCGCAAAGCCATAGGTTTCAGGCAAACTCAAAAACCTTAGTCTGAAACAGGCATCAATTAGCAAGCGCGGAAATCTCCCCCTCTCTTTGGATTTTAGCCCCAGGGCAGTAAAGAATCGAAGTACAAACTGTCTACATAGCGTCTACATAAACAAATGTAGTGAGGCAGGGTTTTAGTTCTTTGTTTCCTAACTCTTTGATTTTTCTATGGTACCGGAGGCCGGACTTGAACCGGCACGCTATTGCTAGCAACGGATTTTGAATCCGTCGTGTCTACCAATTCCACCACTCCGGCACAGAGAGATATCTTAATAAGCTTGGTAGTTTTTCGGGTGACCGAAAAGTCTGCGCTTAGAAGCGCAGGCCGGGGATTATAGCAGTGACTTGGCCGGGGTCAACCGAAACTCGCGCCTTAATAGCCACTTGTTGTGTTGCCAATAGCTAGTAAAGCGGTGAACAACGGTGCGTCGCTGGCCAGGTATTGTATTGGCGTAGAGCTGCAATTTCCGTTAGGCTTGCGCGTTTTTAAGATCGCCCCGGAATACGTCCTTAAAGCCTATGCAGCGTCAGCAATTTCACTACACTCTACCCGATGAATTAATCGCCCGTCAGCCCGCCGCCGAACGCACCGGTAGTCGCTTACTGGTACTTGATGGTCCCACAGGTGCGCTTGAGCACCGTCAATTTCCGTCTATTGTCGATTTCCTGGAATCAGGGGATTTGTTGGTGTTTAACGATACACGGGTGATTCCGGCGCGGCTTTTTGGGCGTAAGGCGAGTGGTGGTGCTGTAGAAGTCCTGGTCGAGCGAGTGCTCAGTGACCAGCGTATGCTGGCTCATGTGCGGGCTAGTAAATCGCCCAAGCCAGGTAGTGATATTGTACTCGACGGCGGTTTTATCGTGCGAATGGTGGCGCGGGAAGGGGCTTTATTTGTTCTCGAGTTTAGCGGTGCTGATACCGTTGCCGAGGTGTTGGAGCAAGTTGGCCATATGCCCTTGCCCCCCTATATTGATAGGGCCGATACGGTGAGCGATAAAGAGCGCTACCAAACGGTCTACGCCCAGCGCCCGGGGGCCGTGGCCGCGCCAACGGCAGGTCTGCATTTTGACGCTGAACTATTGGCCCGCTTGCAGGCGAAGGGGATTAACGCGGGTTTTAGCACGCTGCACGTTGGTGCCGGCACTTTTCAGCCGGTGCGTGCCGATAATATTCTCGACCATAAAATGCACAGTGAGACCCTTGAGGTCAATGCCCAGCTGTGTGCCCAGGTGGAAGCGACGCGGGCGGCGGGTAAGCGGGTGGTCGCTGTGGGGACTACCAGTGTGCGCTGCCTTGAAACTGCCGGTGCGAGTGGCACGATGCAGCCTTTACAGGGCGAGACAGATATTTTTATTTACCCCGGTTATGACTTTAAAATGGTCGATGTTCTAATTACCAATTTCCATTTGCCCGAGTCGACACTGTTAATGCTGGTATCGGCCTTTGCAGGTTATAACAGTGTTATGCAGGCCTATCAGGCGGCTGTCAAAGAGCGCTATCGCTTTTTCAGCTACGGCGATGCCATGCTCATTACGCGCAAACCAAACGCCGATAAACCCTCGCCCCAAACAAAGAATGTCCTATGAAATTTGAACTCGATACCACCGATACCACCCGCCACGGTGTTGCCCGACGAGGGCGGCTGACCTTTCCCAGAGGTGTTGTCGAGACGCCAGCCTTTATGCCAGTCGGCACTTACGGCACGGTTAAGGGGATGTTGCCGAAAGATATCGAAGCTATCGGTGCCGATATAATTCTTGGCAACACTTTTCATTTAATGCTGCGCCCCGGCACAGAGGTCATTAAAGCCCACGGTGATTTGCACGACTTTATGCAGTGGCAAGGGCCCATTTTGACGGACTCCGGCGGTTTTCAGGTGTTTAGCTTGGGTGCGATGCGCAAAATCAGCGAAGCGGGTGTTGCCTTTCGCTCGCCCATCGACGGTAGTTCGGTGTTTCTCGACCCGGAAAGATCCATGCAAGTGCAACGCGACCTGGGTGCTGATGTGGTGATGGTGTTTGATGAATGTACCCCTTATCCGGCGAGCGAGGTTGAAGCGCGTACCTCTATGGAGCTTTCAATGCGCTGGGCGCAACGCAGCAAAGACGGCCATGGTGACAACCCGGCTGCGCTGTTTGGTATAGTTCAAGGTGGTATGCACGAGTCACTACGACGTGAATCGATCGAAGGCCTAAAGGCCATTGGCTTTGACGGTTACGCCATTGGCGGGCTGTCGGTGGGCGAGCCAAAAGAGGATATGTTACGGGTACTCGATTGTCTGTCACCCGTAATGCCGATCGATAAACCCCACTATTTAATGGGCGTTGGTAAACCGGGCGATATTCTTGAAGCCGTGCGCCGCGGCATAGATATGTTTGATTGTGTTATGCCGACCCGCAATGCGCGCAACGGTCATTTGTTTACCAGTAGTGGTGTGATTAAAATTCGCAATGCTAAGCATCGTCACGACACGGGTCCCTTAGACCCTCGCTGCGATTGCTACACCTGTAAAAATTTCAGCCGGGCCTATTTACACCACCTCGATAAATGTAAAGAAATCCTCGGTGCTCAGCTCAATACCATTCACAACTTGCGATATTACCAAACCTTGATGGCTGATATTCGCGCTGCTATTGAAGCTCATCGGCTCGATGACTTTGCAGAAACGTTTTATCATCAGCAGGCGGGATATAAACCCGCAAGCTAAATTTTTTGTGAATAGTGGGCGCGCTGGCGAATTGCCCTATAATGCGCGACCGTTACCGGGATATAAAGAAGCGACAATTAATGAACCGTTACCCGCTCTGGAAGTATTTACTCATTTTACTGGTGGTCATTGCAGGCTTTATTTATGCACTGCCTAACCGCTATGCCCCCGACCCCGCCATTCAACTGTCTGGGCAGAGTGGTTCTATGCTCATGGACGAGAATCTTATGGGGCAGGCGACTGCAGCACTGGACGCAGCGGGCATCGACTACTTCGGCGAGCAGCTCAATGGTAAAAGTGTGTTAATTCGTTTGCGCGATGCTGAGCAGCAACTGGCCGCTAAAAGTGTTGTACAACAAGCTCTCGGTCTCGATTATGTGGTTGCCTTGAACTTGGCTTCCAATACCCCACAGTGGCTGGCTGGCCTTGGGGGTGTGCCAATGAAACTGGGTCTCGACCTCAGTGGTGGCGTGCACTTTTTGTTACAGGTCGACACTGCATCCGTAATTACCACTCACCTCGATACTCGTTTGAGTGAAGCTAAAGCAGCCCTACGTGAAGCGAAAGTGCGCTATAAAGCAGCCAGCCTTGAAGGCCAAGAATTGATTTTTACCTTCACAAAAGAAGAATGGCAAGACGAGGCGACGTCATTAATCCGCAAAGATTTCCGTGATTTACTACCCACTGAGAGTCGCGATGGCAGCTTATATGTTGTTAGGGCAACGATGTCGCAGGCCGCATTAAAAGAAAAAGAACAGTATGCCGTCTCACAAAACATTACTACGCTCCGCAAGCGGGTCAACGAGTTGGGTGTGTCTGAACCCATTGTGCAGCGCCAAGGGCGAGATCGTATCGTTGTCGAATTGCCGGGGGTACAGGACACTGCCGAAGCGAAGCGTATTATTGGCAAAACGGCCAACCTTGAATTTCGTCTTGAGGCTAAGCCCGGGCAAATTGCCGGTCGTGAAGAATTTGTTTTTCGCAGTGAATCAGACCGAGGTCGCACAGCCTGGCTGGAAAAGAAGGTGGTTATCAGCGGTGACAGCGTGACCAATGCGAATGCGGGTTATGATGAAAATGGTATGCCTCAGGTCGATATTACTCTCGATGCCAGCGGTGGGCGAGCTATGCATTACGCGACACGCAGTAATATCAAGCGCGGTTTGGGGGTGCTGTTTATTGAGTCGAAAGCACGGCTTGAAACACAGCTCAATGAGGCGGGCGAACAAGTATCAGTTGCCGTTCCCTATGTTGAAAAAACGATTATTAGTTTGGCAACTATTCAAAGTGCCCTGGGTGTGCAATTTCGGGTGACTGGCCTCGACAGCCCTGCTGAAGCCTCTGAGCTGGCTCTGTTACTACGCGCTGGTGCCCTGGCCGCCCCTATGTATTTTGTTGAAGAACGCACCATTGGGCCTTCATTGGGAGCAGAAAATATTTCTGTCGGTATACAATCCGTGCAGCTAGGTTTGGCGATTGTCGCTCTATTTATGCTGGTTTACTACCGCGTCTTCGGAGTGTTTGCCAACCTGGCTTTGGGCTTGAACCTAGTGTTACTTATCGCCGCCATGTCGCTGTTGGGGGCTACTCTGACTCTGCCTGGAATTGCTGGTATCGTACTGACCGTTGGTATGGCAGTTGATGCCAATGTGCTGATCTTCTCCCGCATTCGCGAGGAATTAAAAAATGGTGAGACGATACAGGGTGCGATTCACGCCGGTTATGATCGTGCCTTTGTGTCGATTATCGATGCCAATATCACCACCTTGATTGTTGCGGTCATTCTCTACGCCGTTGGCTCTGGCCCGGTCCAGGGTTTTGCGGTGACTTTGTCGTTGGGTATTGTTACCTCTATGTTTACTGCGATTATGGGTACGCGTGCACTGGCCAATCTAGTATATGGCGGGCGTAACGTTGAGAAGCTTTGGATTTAGCCCTTTAATGAAGGCAACGGAAACGCGATTATGAGTGAACAGCGTATATACAATTTTATGAAACAACGCCGGTTGGCAGCGATAGGTTCGATAGTGCTATTGATGGTGGCAATTGGATCATTGGCCATCAAGGGGCTGGTCTTCGGACTCGATTTTACCGGGGGCACGCAAATAGAAGTCGCTTATCCACAGGCGGCGGAGCTCAATGAGGTGCGTTCATCGCTAGAGCAGGAGGGGTTTAAAAACCCAGTGGTGGTGCACTTTGGCACTGAAAGTGAAATCCTTATACGTCTGCAGGGGCAACCTGAGGCGGGGTTGGCCGATCAGGTGATGGCAGTGCTGAAAGTGGCGAACCCGGCTGTTGAGCTACGTCGCATTGAATTTGTCGGCCCGCAAATCGGGGAAGAGTTACGTGATGACGGCGGCCTAGGGATGCTTGCCGCCCTAGCTGTGGTGATGCTCTACGTGGCCATTCGCTTTCAGTACAAGTTCTCCATTGCAGCGGTCTGCGCTTTAATTCACGATGTGATTATTACCCTGGGTTTCTTTTCTTTGTTTAATGTTGAATTCGACCTCACCGTGCTGGCGGCGGTATTGGCAGTCATTGGTTACTCCTTGAATGACACTATCGTGGTGTCAGACCGCATTCGAGAAAATTTTCGCCTGCTGCGCGAAGTTGATGCGACTGGGGTCATTAATGAGTCGTTGAGCCAAACCTTGGGTCGTACCATTATTACCTCCTTAACGACTCTCTTAGTGCTATTTGCTCTGTTCTTTATCGGCGGTGAACTAATTCACAATTTCTCCATAGCTCTGATCGTCGGTGTGGCAGTAGGTACTTATTCTTCGATTTATGTCGCAGCGAATATATTGTTGGCAATGGATATTAGCCGTGAGGATTTGATGCCGACCGAGAAAGAAGGTGTGGAGTTTGATGGTTTGCCATGAAGGGGCATGCCTTCTTAATTTAGCCATAAAAAGCCCGCTACTACAGCGGGCTTTTTATGGCGAGAAAAGAGAGTTAGTGTTGCGTTAGATACTGCTTCAATGGTGTCGGCTCTACCACTTCTGTCATTAGCTTTTAGGTGCTAACTACCAGATTTTTACTCGCTGTTCAGGATGCAGATACATGCCATCCCCTGGCTGGACGTCGAAGGCGGAATAAAAAGCATCGATATTGGGTAACACACCATTCACTCTGAATCGCGGTGGTGAGTGAGGGTCAGTCTTTATCAAACGTTCCGTCAACTCGGGCCTGCGTTTTACGCGCCAGGCCTGAGCCCAGCCGAGAAAGACGCGTTGCTGGCCGGTGAAATTGTCTATCTTGGGGGCGGCTTTTCCCTGTAGAGATAGCTCATAGGCTTTAAGGGCAATGCTGAGTCCACCCAAGTCACCAATGTTTTCGCCGAGGGTCAATTCACCATTAATGGCGATACCAGGGAGAGGCTTGTAAGAGGAATATTGGGCAATTAAGTTGCGGGTGCGTTGTTCAAAATTATCGCGATCTTTACCTGTCCACCAGTTTTCCAGGTTGCCTTCGCCCGTGTATTTACTGCCTTGATCGTCAAAACCGTGGCCAATTTCGTGGCCGATGACGCCACCGATAGCGCCGAAATTAACAGCATCGTCGGCATTGAGATGAAAAAAGGGTGGTTGCAAAATGGCGGCTGGGAAAACGATTTCGTTCATCCCAGGATTGTAGTAAGCATTAACTTTTTGTGGCGGCATAAACCATTCACTGCGATCGACAGCTTTGCCGAGCTTATCGACCTGCAATTGGTGGTGAAATTTATGGGTACGGCGAATATTGCCGAGTAATTCGTCAGCCTTGATTTCCAGACTAGAAAAATCTTTCCATTTATCGGGGTAGCCGATTTTGGGGGTAAAAGTGGCAAGTTTTTCCAGTGCTTTTTCTCGGGTTGTGGGGCTCATCCATTCTAGCTCGTTGATCGACTGGCGATAGGCGGCAATTAACTGGTCGACCAGTTCAACCATGCGGGCTTTAGCGTCCGGTGAGAAGTGCTTAGCGACATAAAGTTGGCCGAGTAGCTCACCCATATTGGCATTAATGCTATTCACAGCGCGTTTCCACCGGGGTTGCTGTTCGGGTTGGCCGTTCAGAGTCCGCTGATAAAAATCAAAACTGAGTTGCTCATAGGCCTTGGGTAAGTAGGCGGCGTAGGTGTTGAGCACTTTAAACCGCAAGTAGTCTTGCCATTGCTTGACGCTAGTGTTGGTAAATATTGTGTTCAAAGCTTGGACGTAAGTGGGTTGGCGAACAATGACCTCGTTTTGTTCGCCAATGCCCAGCCCGTCGAGAAAAGTGACAAGATGGTAGTCGGGTAATAATTCTTGTAGGGCTGTCTTGTCGAGCTTGTTGTAAGTGCGATCGTTATCGCGATTATCAACTCGAGTCCAATGTTTTGCCGCCAGTGCTGTTTCGATACCGATAATATTATCGACGGTATTTTCGCTGACCTTAGCTTTGGCAAGTGTCATGAGTTGGTCAATATAAGCGCGGTATTTTTTTAGTATTTCACGTCCGCGTTCCGTATCGTCAAAGTAGTAATCTCGATCGGGTAGTCCGAGGCCAGACTGGGTAAAGTAGACGATGTATCGGTTAGAGTCCTTTGCGTCCTGGTCAACCCAAAAATTTAAGGGTGAGTCGATACCAAAGGCATTACTGCGACCAAAATAGCTGGCCACATCAGCGTGGGTTTCCATCACTTCAATTAACACCAACTCCGCTGTCAAGGGCGCGAGATCCAAGTCGTTGAGGGTCTGGGTATCGAGAAAGGCTTTATAGTAGTCGCCAATGCGCTGTTGGGCGGGGTTTTCAGTCTGGCTATTCGCCGCTTCCTGGATAATGACCTGCAATTGGTCCAGACTTTTTTCATGGAGAATATTGAACGATCCCCAAGAAGATTTGTCAGCGGGTATTTCGGTTTCGCGCATCCATTGACCATTGGCGTAGGTAAAGAAGTCATCTTGGGGTCGAACGTTAACATCCATGCCCTGTAATTCCAGTCCTGATGACTGTTGTTCCTTTTCTGGTACCTTTCTATCGCAGCCAGTAAGTAATGACAGACAGAGCAGGCTAATTAAGACAGTGATTTTTAGGGTGCAAAGTGATGTCTTCATTAATGATTCCCCGGGTTTTAACGCAAAGTACTTCGCCGACGAATGCTGGGCGTTGACTTGGACAGATGCTGTATTGGCCATATTAACACTCTGGGCATGGTGTGTGCGGGAGGAATGAAAGCATCAATAAACGTAGAGATTAGAATAAAGTGAGTACAGAGTTGAGCATCACAGTGGGCTTGCTATGGAGTAATGAGCAGATTGGGGGATGATACTTGCCGGGAATCGGGTCCGTTGAGGTCTGGTAAGTTTTTACTCAGACTTAATCCTGCGAAGACAAGCCGGCTTTAATAGAGCGTGTGGCTTATCTTCGTAGGAAGTTTGAAAGGGTGTTTGTTAGGTGAGTGCTGTGTAGGCAAATTTTCTTTTAATAAAGTGTTTTAAGAAAATTTGGCTGCCTTAAGGCTGAATTTTCCAGAGCCCAAACCGGTTATGCATAATAGGCCGCCGATAATCGCTAAATTTTTCATAAACATGCTCTGTTGGGTCATCATTTGCTGAGCATCTTCAATATTCCAGTACGCATGGAAAATCACGGTGACGGGTATCAGAAAGAGGGCAATCGTCAATGCGGCGAGGCGAGCATGCCAGCCCAGTAATAACATCAGGCCGCCACCGAGCTCGATAATAATGGTCAGCACCAAAAGTACATCGACCATGGGTAAGCCCTTGCTCGCCATATAACTTGCAATGCCCGAAAAACCGATGATTTTGTGCACACCAGCGGGAATAAAAAGTGCCGCAAATAGCATACGCCCAAGAATAGGGCCAAAACGTTGGGCAATGATGTTTGAATTGGTCAGAAAAGTACTCATGGGTTTCCCTCCAGTCTGGTTTGTTAGGTGAAGTCTTCCGGCTTGGGTGCACGGGGTTGACGCGATGGTTTTTTGTCGCCGCGTTTTTTTGCTGCGCTATCCACTTTAGGGCGCTTTTTATTGGTACGTTTTAGTGCGGGTTTACTGCGGGTTTTATCGCCCAGACCGCTGACTTGTTCAATGTTCATCGCTTGCTGGCGCACGCGGACACGCTTGAGATGCTGGAATATTTCCTTCGGCATGCCTTCGGGCAAGTCGACAGTGCTGTGCTCGCCCTGCATATCGATATGGCCAATAAATTCACTTTCAATACCTGCTTCATTTATCATTGCGCCGACAATATCACCTGCAGATGCGCCGTGGCTGCTGCCAACTTCAATGCGATAGCGCACTAGCTCAACATCGGGATGTTGGCGTAGCTTGGATATCGGCTTGTCGTTGCCGCTGCTTTTGGGTGTTGGCTTGCGCGGTGGTTTATCACGGCGCGGTGTCTCTTGATGACTGCTTGAGCTATCACGTTGGGGGCGTTTGTTTTTCTCCGTGTTTTTCAACCGGCCCTTATGCTTTTCTGCCGGTGCAGCGATGGCTTTCATTGACGGATACAATGGAGTTTTTTGCTGGGCTTGCCAAGCGAGGGCAGCGGCGATATTGCCCATGTCGAGCTCGTGCTCATGGGCAATTTTTTCTAGCAAGTCACGGAAAGTACTTAGGTCCTGCTTTTGCAGGGTTTCGAGTACCTTGTCCTGAAAGCGCTGGATACGTTGGCCGCTGATTTCCTCGCCACTGGGTATATCCATGGCCGCCAATGGTTGGCGTGTGGTTTTTTCAATAGAGCGCAGCAGGCGGCGTTCTTTTGGCGCGACAAATAAGATCGCCTTGCCTTCACGCCCTGCGCGTCCAGTGCGGCCAATGCGGTGCACGTAGGACTCGTTGTCATTCGGAATGTCGTAGTTAATAACGTGGCTAATGCGCTCAACGTCGAGGCCCCGCGCGGCAACATCGGTGGCGACGATAATATCGAGTTGCCCCTTTTTCAACTTGTTAATCGTTTGCTCGCGTAGTGTCTGATTGAGGTCGCCGTTTAGGGCTGAGGCGGCAAAGCCTCTTGCCTGCAAGCGCTCGGCGAGGTCGACGGTTAATGACTTGGTGCGCACGAAAATAATAATGCCGTCGAAGTCTTCAACCTCGAGGATACGCGTTAAAGCATCAAGCTTTTGATGACTATTGACGATCAAATATTTCTGATCGATCTTTTCAACGGTGCTGGTTTTATTGGCAATGCGCACCACCTCAGCGTCGCCCAGGTAAGTGTTAGCAACACGGCGAATGGGTGGGGGCATGGTGGCTGAAAACAGTGCGCGCTGGGCACCATCCGGGGTTTTACTGAGGATGGTTTCTATATCGTCGATAAAACCCATGCGTAGCATCTCATCGGCTTCGTCGAGTACCACGGCTTTCAGTTCGCTCAAATCCAGTGTGCGGCGGTTGATGTGGTCGATCAAACGCCCAGGTGTGCCTACCACGACATCGGCACCACGACTGAGCGCACGCAGCTGGCCGCGAATATCCTGACCACCGTAGACGGGTAGCACATGGAAGCCTTTCATATAGCGGGCATAGGTTTGAAAGGCCTCTGCCACCTGTATTGCCAGCTCCCGGGTGGGCGCCAGTACCAAAATTTGTGGTTTGCGCTGGCTAGTTTTTAGTTTACTGAGCAGGGGCAGTGCAAACGCTGCCGTCTTACCGGTGCCAGTTTGTGCGGTGCCGAGTAAATTACCGCCGTCCAGCAACAGGGGGATAGCCTGCGCCTGAATGGCTGAAGGCTGCTCGTAACCCAGCTCGTTTACCGCCTTTAAGACTGGCGCAGAGAGGTTGAGAGAGGAAAACGTTACCGCTGTGGGCTTGTTTTCTTCAGAGCTCTCGCTCTGCTGGGTTGTTGAATGGGGGGCTGACTTTGCATCGGATGCTGACATAGAAGTGCCTAATAGAAAATGCCTGGCTAGATAGAAGCGCCCAAGAGACGGCGCAGATGGGGTAAGCGCAAGCGCTTCCCGCAGGGGGGCGAAATTATACGCGGGTTTGAGGTTTTAGTCTATGTGTTGTAAATGTTGTCTTGTCCTAAATAATGCAGAATTAACAGTGAGTTAAAGTTCTTTTTCTGCCTTTGTTAGCAGTCTATCCAAGACATTGGCAAAAGTTTGTCGGTCTTTTTGGTTAAAGCTGGCCGGGCCGCCGTGAACCTCGCCGCTTGCTCGCAATTCTTCCATCAAATTGCGCATCGTTAAGCGCTGCTTGATATTGGCTTTTGTGTAGTGTTCGCCGTGGGGGTTAATGCACTGCGCCCCCTTTTCGATCGCCTCCGCCGCCAGTGGAATATCAGCGGTAATAACGAGGTCGCCACTGACGAGATGAGCGACAATGTAATCGTCCGCGACATCAAACCCTCCAGGCACCCGTATCGCTTTAAGCCAGGGCGATTTCGGTAAGTTCAACGTCTGGTTGGCAACGAAGAGGGTCGTCACCCCCGCTCTTTTAGCAGCCCGGTAGAGAATATCTTTGATCACCCGAGGGCAGGCGTCGGCATCGACCCATATTTGCATAACGTGTTTGATCCGTATTGTGGTGCTCACTATCGATGTGATGATACTTGGACGCACTGTCTGCCAGCTGTCATAGCTATAGTGCCCTTGAACGAGAGTGTAAACGACAGGCAAAAATTGAACGTTGATATTACCGCTAATCTGCCTTGTTTCAAGGTTTTGATAGCTCGTTGGCGTTTCGAGGTAGCGGGTTGCTGTAGAGACAGTTATTGCATAATTTTCGCTCAGCAGGTTGAATAAAGGCCTTAACAAGCTATTTTGCGATTTTTAAATAATAAGAGCTGGTGAAATAACAGCACATTTTTTGTTTACTGTCAGAGGGAATTGTTATGCAACCACTAGAGGGAGTTCGAGTTATCGAGGTCACAACCAATGCCTCAGGGCCATTGGCCACGGGGCTGTTAGCTGATCAGGGTGCGGATGTGATTCGACTGGAAACTATCGAGGTGGGTGATCCGTCCCGCCATGTCGGTGGTGTTCGTGGTGGGGTTACGGGTTACAACGGTTATATGAATCGCAATAAGCGCTCGATTGCCGTGGACTTAAAGGATGAGGGCGTGAGGCCTTTTATCTACGATTTAATTAAAACCGCCGATGTCTTCGTACAGAATTCACGCCCCGGTGCCTTGGAGCGCTCGGGCTATGGCTTTGACGAGTTACACAAGGTTAACTCCGATCTGATTTATTTATCTATTTCGGGCTTCGGCCCCGATGGCCCGGCAGCCGGTTTGCGAGTTTATGACCCAATTATTCAGGGTGCCTCTGGCTTTGCCCATGCCCAAGGCGTGAGTGGCGATGCCCCCGAGTTGGTGAAGACCATTGCCAGTGATAAAATAGCCGCATACACCGCAGCTCAGGCCATTTCAGCGGCTCTCTTTGCCCGTGAGCGAGGCACTGTCGGTGGGCATAAAATTGATGTTTCCATGCTCGATGCCAGTTTGGCATTTTTGTGGGCCGATGTGTACTGGAACCATAGTTTTGTTGGTGATGAAGGCTTTCAACCCAAACCGTTAATCTCTGAGTTTTACCGTGTCGTAAAAACGGCAGATAGTTACATCACTACGATAATTGTTGGTGATGTCGAGTTTAAAGGCGCTTGCCGGGCTCTCGATATGCCCGAATTACAGGAAGATCCTCGCTTCAATACCCTGGTCGAACGCTTTACTAATTACGGTTTAATGCTCAATGTCATTGAGAGAAAAGCCGTTTCTATTAAGACCGCTGATTTAGTGGCCCGTATGGCCTCTGAGGGCGTTCCCTGTGGTGCTATCAGTACCTTCGACGAAGTATTAGATAACCCTCTAGTTGCCCACTCTGGCTCTATTATTGAATACGACCATCCCCGTGGTGGGCGCATGCGTCAGGCGCGTCCCCCGGCCGTCTTTAATGGTGAGCCTGCCGGCGTGCGTCTACCATCACCGGCTCTGGGTGAACACACTGACGAGCTGTTGGGTTCGATTGGCTGTAGTGTTGATGAGTTGGACAAGCTACGTAAATTGGGCGCTATTGCCTAAAGTGATTGCTGCAGTTGCGACTAGCAGCCTGTTAAAAAGTTTGCAGATTCGAATTGTTGATGATTTTTGTCGACAAGTTCGCTGCGCTTTATTGTTGAGTAGTCCGGTTGTTGTGCGTGTAATCAGTTAAAATACCCGTCGTTACCATCTGAGGTTATGACGTGGACAATGAGGGACAGAAGTTAGAACACGCTGCGCCCGTTGCGAAGGTCCGTCGCTGGTTACAGGAGATAGTGATTGGCCATAACTTCTGCCCCTTTGCCCAACGTGAATTGAGTTCGGGTCGTGTGCGTTTTCGCGTCATCGAGGGGCGTAAAAGTAAAGCCGCCATTGCCGCCTTGGGTGATGAGCTGAATTTTCTTGAAGAGCACGCCGAAACCGAAACAACACTACTTGTGCTTGCCGATGGCTGGCGTGACTTCTATGACTACCTGACACTGCTGGATACGGCGCAACAAGCACTTGAGGATGCCGATTTTGAAGGCGTCTACCAGTTGGCGAGTTTTCATCCGGATTATGTTTTTGCCGACGAAACGGTGGATGATGCCTCTAATTATACCAACCGTTCCCCGCTGCCTTTATTGCATCTTTTGCGCGAGAGCAGTATTGAACGGGCCATTGCCAGTAACCCCAATATTGACCGAATTCCTGAACGCAATAAACAATTAGCGCGGGTTAAGGGTGTTGAATTTTGGCGTGCTTTGTTAGCGAAAATAGATTCTTAGTTTTTTAGAATATTTCTATAAGATTTTTGAGAGTTGTCTCAAAGTGTTTATAAGGTAGCTTGAAATGTTAAAAAAATTGAACCTGCACCATGGTTTACAAAGAGCCTTGTCAGTGATGAAGCTGGCCGAACCGACCGATGTGCAAGCACAGGTGGTTCCCAAGGCGCTATCGGGGTGCGATCTTTTGGTCAGTGCCAAAACCGGTAGTGGTAAAACCCTCGCTTATTTAATCCCCAGTGTTCAACGTATCTTGTCTGAACAACAGGCAGCCAGTGCGGGCACTTTGGTGCTGGTTTTAGTCCCGACTCGAGAGTTGGCTCGCCAAGTTGAAAAACACTTTGCTCCGCTGGGTAAAAACACGGGTTTAAAAGCAGGGGTAATCATTGGTGGTAACGACTTCAAATACCAAAAATCGATTTTGCGTAAAAATCCAGAGCTGATTATCGCCACACCGGGTCGCCTGGTGGAACTGATCAAAATTGGCAGCGTCGATTTACAGATGTTGCAAACTTTGGTGATTGATGAAGCAGATCATATGCTCGATATGGGGTTTCGCGAGGATGTGCTAACCATCGTCGAAGCCTGTGCACCACAGAGGCAAACGCTACTGCTATCAGCCACGCTTCGCCACAGTGGTGTGACGCGTATTGCCAGTGAAATTCTTAAAGACGCTTTACAAATCACGGTGGGTAGTGAACGCAGTCGCCATGCACATATTCATCAACAAGTGATATTGAGTGACGATAAAAGCCATAAAGAAAAACTGTTAGTCCATTTACTCAATGCTAAGCATGAGCTTGATAGGGGTCGGGCGAAAAATACAACGCCAGTGCAGCAACCAGTCGCGCCCGTTGCAACAACTGATACGTCAGAACCCCTTATTACAGATGGCAAGACTAATTCTCCTTGGGCAAATGCAAAAGTTAAAGTAAGGCCCCGGCAGGTTGCCAGCGAAAAGGGTGACCCCGAATATCTAGTGTCAGAACAAAGTCATGTTGGTGTCGAGAGCCTCTCTTCGGAGGATGCTAGAAAAACATTGGTCTTTACTAATAAGCGTGTGACGGCCGATCAATTGAGCGCTTTGCTGCGTTATCATAAATTTCGTGCCGGTGTGTTACATGGGGAACTGAGCCAAGAGGAGCGCAATTTTATGGTGGCTCAGTTTGGCGAGGGTAAAATTAAGGTGCTGGTTGCCAGTGATGTGGCAGCGCGAGGTTTGGATGTTAAAGATATCGACACGGTGGTTAACTTTGATTTCCCTCGCAGCGTCGATGATTACATCCATCGCATTGGCCGCACAGGCAGAGCAGGACGTCAGGGACTGGCAATTTCTTTTGTCAGTGCCAATGACTGGAATTTAATGGCGGCGATTGAGCGTTATACCGACACTGCGTTTGAGCGCCGGACCCTGAAAAATCTAAAAGCTAAATTTACCGGACCTAAAAAACTAAAATCCAATGGTAAAGCAGCGGGTAAGAAAAAAAAGCTTAAAGGGCAGGATAAAAGCGCAACTCGACACCGCAATACTAAAAATAAAGGTAAGCGTAATAATAAAGCGGGTGGAGCAAAGGGCGGTCAGCCGATAAGCAGTGACGGTCTCTCACCCTTGATGAAGAAAATACCCGTTAAATAAAGGCTGGCGTTTGGCCAAGTGTACTAAGCCTGAGGTTCAGCATATTCATTCATGATTTCGACGATTTCAGGTACTACAGACAGAAAGTGTTCAGTTAACCAAGGATCAAAATGTTTGCCACTTTCACTACGGATGAGGTTTAAGGCGTCGTGTAGTTCCCAGGCTTTTTTATAGGGTCGTATTGAGGTCAGCGCATCAAAGACATCGGCGAGGGCAGTGATACGCGCCATTATGGGAATAGCCTCGCCCTCTAACTGGTTGGGGTAGCCAGTGCCATTCCACTTTTCATGATGGGAGAGACAAATTTCTCTGGCGGTCGTCAGCAATATCGACTCATCACCCTGAAGTATCTCGGTGCCGATTTGTGAGTGGCTTTTCATAATGTGCCACTCATCGGCCGTCAGCTTGCCAGGCTTTTGTAAGATGTGGTCGGGAATACCTATTTTGCCAATATCGTGCATCGGCGAAGCATTGAGTATCAGTTCACACTGAGCCTCATTCATGCCACTGGCTTTGGCAATGAGTGCGGCCATCTTGCTCATGCGGATAATATGCAGGCCGGTTTCATTATCGCGGTATTCGGCTGCACGACCCAGGCGACGAACCACCTCTAGGCGTGAATCGAGAAGCTCCAGTGTGCGCTTGCGCACTTCTGTTTCCAATAACCGGTTTTGATGGCGCATATAAGTTTGCGCACGGCGCACTTCGAGAAGATTGCGGATTCGCAACAGTAGCTCGTGGGTATCAAAAGGTTTCGCCACATAATCCAGCGCTAAACTATCGAGGGCTTGATGGCGATAGTCGCGCTCTGTTTGAGCGCTCAAGACCAGCACCACCGGTTGCTCAGGGCCCAAGGTTTTCAGTTGCTCCATCACCTCATAGCCGTTCAAATAAGGCATGTTGATGTCGAGTAACACCAGGTCAATGGCCTTTGTTTTGCACAGTTCAAGGGTGTCGCGGGGATCTTGAGTTGACGCTAAATTTTTGTATTCAGACAGGCCAAGCAGGGTCTCTAGCAATCGGACGTTCGCCGCTTCGTCATCGACGATGAGGATGTTCATCGATTTCAGGTCGACCAGACTTGAGCTATTTGCTTCCATTGTTAGATTAGATCTTGGCCAGTTGGAGCACATTTCGGTGCTGTAAAATAAGAGTTATCATTTAGCCTTATTTTTTAAGGGGGTTCCGTTAACTGGTTCTGATAATGACTTGCGTTGACAAAGCACTGTCATTTAATAAATCTGGGTGCTTCTAGCAAGGGAGTTGATAATTGTCGTGGCAATTCTATCCAAAAGGTCGAGCCTGTACCCGGTTCGCTCTCAATGCCGATCGTACCTGCCATATTCTCAACCAAACCCTTGGCAACGACCAAGCCGATACCGCTACCTTTGGTGTTTGTCTCTTCTGCCTCGAGTCGCTCAAAGGCCGAAAATAGCCGTTTTTGTTGCACTTGAGTCAGTCCGCCACCAGTATCAGTCACAAGAATGCGCAGGTTTTTGCCCTTGGGTTGGTAATTGACAGTAATGCTGCCGCCGTGGCGATTATATTTGACCGCATTACTGAGCAAATTGAGGAGTATTTGTTTCAGCCGCTTGCGGTCTGCCGCAACGAAAAAGGGCTCGGTAGTGGGTGTTACTTTTTCGTTTTGAGCTGTAGTGAAATGAATGTCGCGCTCCTGTGCCAATGGCGCGATCAGCGATTCGCATTCGCCAACTAGTTCGGCGACGTTGATGGCTTCCATTTTTAGTTCAATATGGCCGCTTTCTATTTGTACTAGATTGAGTATGTCATTGATAAGATCTAGTAAGTGCTCACTAGCTTTGTTGATTTCAGTAACACTCTCTTGCTGGCGTTGATTTAAGGGAGAACTTGGATCCATGCTTAATAATTGCCCGAAGCCCATAATGGCGGTCAAAGGCGTGCGCAAGTCGTGTGAAATATGGGATAAGAATTGTGATTTGGCCTGGTTGGCGTTATCAGCCTCTTCTTTGGCTTCAATGAGTGACCATAATACTTGCTTTTGTTCAATGGCAATGGTGGCAAAACGGGCAAGCTCGGTGCTGAAGAAAGGGCGCTCATTACTGTGAGTGTCCGGTGAATGACTGTACATTAGCAACAGGCCAAGAAATTGCCCAGAAGAGGAGGGGATGCCTTTGGTGCTGCAGAGATAAAACCCTAGTTTCTCACCGACTGCCTTAAAGTTTTGCCAACTGGGAATATTATTAAGATCAGTCTCTGGTTGTGGGTAGTGGTTTAGATTAATGGTGAGCTCATCTAGAGTAGCCGTCAATGATTTGGGTAGAGAGGGTGCGGCACTACAATACAAGTGTCCCTTCGCCAAATCGGTAGCGAACACTGCGCCAAACTTTCCGGGCTGAAGGGCTTCAGCGCGCTCAATTAACAGGGAAAGCGTTTGCTGTAGTGGGGCATCTTTGGCGATGCTCTCAAGAATACGATTGTTGTGTTGATGCTGTAGCTCAGCTTCTTTAAGCTCGGTAATGTCTTGCACTGTGCCCCGAAAGCCTGTTACCCGGCCCGTGTGATCTTGGTTGGCATGGCGCACCATTTGCACCCAGCGCAAGGTGTCCTTATCGGGATAAATGCGGAAATCGACTTTGCTGTGGCCCTGGTGGAGAACAAAAAAACCATCCTCACCAATGGCTTTGCGGTCATCGGGGTGGACCTTGTCCAGCAGTTGCTTAGGTGCGATCTGCGGCTCTGAGGTTTTCAGGCCCGCAATCCGCAAGACTTCGGGTGAGCAATGGATAGAGTCTTCGGAGAAATTCAGCCACCAGTCGCCGATGGCGCCAATTTTTTGGGCCTCTCTCAGACGACGCCGCTCTTCCTTCAGGCCCAGCTCGATGGCTTTGCGTCCGCTAATGTCTCGTACGACACCGAGCATCACTACCGGCTCACCTTTGACATTGCGAAGAACGTCGCCACTTTCGTGGACCCAATGTATCGATCCATCGGGCCATAGTGTTCGGTGTTCAATGTCAAAGTCCTGGTTCTCATCAAGGCAGCGATCAATGGCCTCGAGTACCAGATGTACGTCGTCGGGATGTATTACCACTTTAAACTCTTCAAGGCTGGTGACAGTAATGCCCGCTGGGCGGCCAAATAAAGGGCCCATTTGTTCAGATAAGCGCAGTTCGTCGGTATTGGGGTTCCACTCCCAATTACTAATGTGGGCAAAATTTTGTGCGCGATTGAGTCTATCTTGGCTGGCGTGTAGAGCCGTAATATCGGTGCGTACTGATACGTATTGCCAGGGTTTACCCCTGCGGTCGAGAAAGGGTACGATGGTTGAGCTCACCCAGTATTCTTGGCCGTTTTTTCTCAGGTTGCAGATTTCTCCTCGCCAAACCTTTCCTGCTCTAATTGTCTGCCATAAATTTGTGTAAAAGGCGTTATCGTGGCGGTCGGATTTAATGAGCCGGTGGGTTTGCCCGATGAGCTCTTCTCGTTGATAGCTGCTGATCGCACAAAACCTATCGTTGACCTCGGTTATGCGCCCGCGAATATCGGTAATACTGATGATGTTGTGCTGATCCATCGCGTAGTGATAGAGCTCACTGCGATTCAGACTATCTTGCAATTGCTGATCGAGCTGCCGTTCAATCTGTATGCGCTGCGCCTTAGCGAGAATCGGCTCGATGAGAAATTCAGGTCGCAAGGATAGGCTGAGGAAAGTCTCGCGGTCGCTTTTTGAGACATCCATGTGCAAAATTTCATCAGCTTGGTCGTAGAGATAAACAAGAGGGGGAGATATCGCAGGCTGTGCTTGTCGAATCACCTGTCCCAGTTCGAAACCACTACACGCCGACATGCGTTGACGGATAACGATAACATCAGCTTGAAAGTAATCGAGAGTGTGTAAAATATCGAGTGGCTGGGAAAGTGTTTGGAGGATCAATCTTGCGTCTTGTAACGCTGCTTTATAATAAAGCAGTTGGTCGGGATCATCATCAACCAGCAAGACTTTATAGCGATGTGTATCCTCGAATCGTGTGAGTAATTTCTCGAGAACTTTGTAGAGGGCATGTTGCTCAACCGGTTCGCTTAAAAAATGTATCCCTCCCGCACGTACGGCTGTCAAGCGGCTATTGATACTACTGTCAGCGGTAATAAAAACCAGTGGTGGTAGTGATGGAAAATCTTGTTGCAATTTATTAATAGCAGCAAAGAGCTCGCTGCTGGGATTTGTCATGTCAGTGTGAATGAGAATGCCAGCACATGTGGGTGGTTCCCTGAGAGCACGAGCGAGAGCCTCGGCATCTGTGAACTCTTGTACAGGGCAGCTAGCAGCTGCCAGTAGCAGGAACAGCGATCCCGAGCGGTCGCTATTCTCTGTCAATAGATAAATCTGACCGGTAGTCGGTAGCAGACCTTCGCTCACTCCCTTTTCTGTAGAGTTCATAGTGAGTTCAGATGCCCCCGCATCGTTGTACACTGAATTGGTATGGTGTTCGCAAGTTTATCAACCGCCAGTTTTACTGGACTATGGACTACACTCCTTTGACTTCGTGCCAAGCACGTTTCATCCTGTTACCTAAGGTGTCATATTTTTTTGTTGAATACCTTGCAGTTGTTACCACTTTTTACATCGCCTATCCGTTTCCCCGCAGTATTCCAAATAGTCATGATATTGCTGAGCACCATCTGAGTGTCAGTATCTGGCCGCTAGGCACGAGGTTTGAAAACACAGCTTGAAACGTGAAGGAGATAAAGCCTGATTGCTGCACTCAGTAGTACTCACTAGGAATTATCTAGGGAGCGCTTTGTAGGTTGAGTGGTGTTTTTATGGTTTTATTTTATACGCTGAGCATTGGTGGATGCTCAGCGTATAAAAAAGTTTGTACCCTGTGTCTGGTGAAGCGGGAAATGCGATGTGGCTTTGAGTGAATTTATCACGCCTAATTGTGGGGTGCTGAGGAAAAATTAGAGTTTTTGACAGGGTGATACCAGTATCTTCGGAGCCATTTGTTTCGGTTGAGAACGCGCTTATTGTCCCCTTAAGCCCTGCACTTGCCTGCTATAATGGCATTCGTGTGAAGCGTTGGTATCAAGATCAATATGAAGGAAGGGGCGAAAAGGGCAATGGTGGCTATTGGTAAAACCAGTGTAGTCAATGTGGTGAAAAGTGTTGATTTCGGGTTTTATCTCGACGCAGAGGAATTCGATACTGTCTTGCTACCGCGCAAATACGCACCCGATGATCTATCTGTAGGCGACACCGTTGAGGTCTTCCTCTATCTCGATTCAGAAGACAGGCCGGTGGCTACCACGCAAAAGCCCAAGGCCTGTGTCGGGGAATTTGCGTATTTACAAGTGGTGGATAATAGCCCTGTTGGTGCTTTTTTGGACTGGGGGCTCGATAAAGATGTACTCGTCCCTTTTGGAGAACAACACCGGCCCATGGAAGTGGGTAAGTTCTATCTCGTTTATTTATATATCGACAGAGTGGATGGACGAATTGTCGCCTCATCAAAAGTTGATAGCTTCCTCAGCGATGATAGCCAGCACGCGTATAAACCCCAGCAAGCGGTGGATTTGATAATTGCGAACAGTACCGAGCTCGGCTACAAAGCGATTGTCAACCATAGCCACTGGGGCGTGTTGTATAAAAATGAAGTCTATCAGCGCTTAAGTTTTGGTCAGTCGATAAAAGGCTTCATTAAATATATTCGCCCCGATGGCAAACTTGATTTGAGTTTGCAGGGGGGGCGTGAGGCAAGGGATAAAAATACCCAGCGGATTTTACATTATTTACAGCAACAGGGTGGTTTTGCCGCTGTCCATGATAAATCCGATCCCCAGTTGATAGCTGAACTTTTCGGCATGAGTAAAGGGGCTTTTAAGAAAGCCATTGGCGGCCTGTATAAACAGCGCGTCATTCGCATTGAAAAGGACGGTATACATCTGCTCAGTGAATAGGCGGTTCATCTCTTCTCGAGGGCTAGAGCTGTTTTAGTTTCAGCGGATAGCGCCATTTGTTTTCTTAGCGTTTGTTTAAAACTAGTGACTTCTCGTGCGGTCGACGGCCTTGCGCCAGCCGTCATAGTGCTGTTCACGTTGGGCTACTGACATATTGGGCTGGTTTTGTTGCTCACTGCACCACAGGTCAGTCAGACTTTCGAGAGAAGCGTAAATGCCGACGTGTAAACCGGCTAAATAGGCGACACCGAGGGCGGTGGTTTCATTCATAGCTGAGCGCTGTATTTCGATATTCAGCAAGTTGCTGCAAAACGTCATCAGGTAGTTATTGGCCGCCATGGCGCCATCGACACGCAGGCTTTGTAGTGACAAGCCGGCATCTTGTTGTAGGGCGTCAATCAAGTCTTTACTTTGATAAGCGACGGCTTGTAGCGTGGCGGCGACAATTTCTTCAACACCCGTGTCGCGGGTCAAACCCAACAGCGCACCGCGAGCATCGGGATCCCAGTAGGGCGCACCGAGGCCAGTAAAAGCGGGGACCAGATACACGCTGTGTTCGGGGTCAGCTTGGCGGGCCAGTGCCTCCGTTTGCTCGGCCCGGTCGATGATATTTAGACCATCACGCAGCCACTGCACGGCGGCCCCGGCCATAAAGATACTACCCTCAAGGGCATAGGTCGTTTCTCCGTTAAGGCGATAGGCAACGGTACTGAGTAGCCTTTGATTTGAGTGCAAAGCTTTGCTGCCGGTGTTGAGCATCATAAAACAGCCGGTGCCATAGGTGCCTTTAATCATACCGGGACTGGTACAGGCCTGGCCCACGAGTGCCGCCTGCTGGTCGCCCGCGATGGCACAAATTGCGATGGGGCTGGTAAATAAATTTGCTGCACTGGGCCCAAAGTCGGCGGCGCAGTCCTCCACCGTTGGCAGGAGGCTTGGGGGTATGTTGAAAAGTGTTAGTAATTCATCGTCCCACTGTTGTGTGTGAATATTAAACAGACTGGTGCGCGAGGCATTGGTGGCATCGGTTTTGTGGCTTTCGCCCGCCGTCAAACGCCACAATAAAAAACTGTCGATGGTGCCAAAGGCGAGTTCTCCTCGCTCTGCCTGCGCTCGCGCCTCTGGGGTGTTGTCGAGAACCCAGGCAATTTTCGTAGCGCTGAAGTAGGGGTCGAGCAGCAAGCCTGTTTTTTCCTGGATCAAGGCCTCATATCCGGCTTTTTTGAGTGTTTCACAACGACTGGCGGTGCGCCTGTCTTGCCAGACAATCGCGTTGTACAGTGGCTCGCCAGTGGCGCGGTTCCAGATAACACTGGTTTCACGCTGATTGGTAATGCCCATTGCCGCGATATCACTGGCTTGAAGCGAGGCTTTTTTAAGCGCTTGTTGGCAGACCTCGACACAGGCTTGCCATATTTCTTCGGGGTCGTGTTCTACCCAGCCATCGGCGGGGTAAATTTGTGATAGCTCGCGTTGAGCCATACTCATGGTCTGTCCTGCGGCATCAAAAATAATAGCCCGAGTACTGGTGGTGCCTTGGTCGACACTGAGAATATAGGCACACATGTTTTTTACCTTTGTGATCTTTGTCATTCACAGTATGGCTGTTTTGACCCATTTCATCGCCGCTTTGTCGCGAAGAAATGATTAGAATACTGTAAATATCTGGATGCCTGCCAATCTATGGTCAATGATAAGTTTATGTCTGATGTTGTCGATGTACTGATTGTTGGGGGCGGCATCAATGGTGCGGGTATTGCCGCTGATGCCTCCGGTCGAGGCCTGTCTGTGCTGCTATGTGAGCAGGGGGATCTGGCTAATGCAACCTCCTCAGCCAGTAGTAAGTTAATTCACGGCGGTTTACGCTATCTTGAACACTGGCATTTTCGATTAGTGCGTGAAGCCCTAGACGAGCGTGAAATTTTGCTGGCTAAAGCTCCCCATTTGATACAACCACAACGTTTTATATTGCCCCATCGACCGCACTTGCGCCCGCGTTGGCTGATTCGCATGGGCCTTTTTCTCTACGACCATTTGGCAAAGCGTGGACAGTTGCCCGCTTCAAAGGGTTCATCGTTATTTGCTGATAAAAATAACCCTCTCAAGCACACCCTGAAATACGGCTTTCAATATTTTGATTGCAAAGTGGACGATGCGCGCCTGGTCGTCGCCAATGCACTGCAGGCTCGCCAGCAGGGTGCAAGCCTATTAACCCGCACGACGTGTCAGTCTGCCGTTCGCCAGAATGGCTTGTGGTCAGTGCAATTAAAAGATAACGATACAGGTCAGTGCCAACTCCAGCGTGCCAAAGTCTTGATTAATGCCACTGGTCCCTGGGCGCAGTCATTCCTTGAAGGGCCGCTAAATCAGGCTTCACCGCAACATATTCACTTAGTAAAAGGCAGTCATTTTGTCGTCAAGCGGATGTACCCTGGGCAACAGGCTTATCTGCTGCAAAACGATGATGAGCGAATCGTGTTTGTGATTCCCTTCGGTACTGACTTCACTTTGGTGGGCACTACAGACACCGAATATCGTGGCGACCCTGCAAATGTTGTCATGGACGACGAGGAGGAAGCCTACCTACTAAAAGCGGTCAACGACTGCTTTGCCCACCAGTTAAATCGAGCGGACATTCTTTGGCGCTACGCCGGTGTAAGACCCTTGTGTGAGGATAACTCTGCAAAGGCGAGTGACATTAGCCGCGATTACACCCTCGAACTGGAACTTGGGCCCGATGCTGCTGTACCTTTGGTGAGCATTTTTGGCGGTAAGATCACCACTTATCGAAAATTGGCTGAAACTGTTTTGGCGAAACTTAAACCCTTCCTACCACAGATGGGTGACAACTGGACGGCTCGGGTTCCCCTGTCGGGCGGTGATATTGGCGTTTGCGGTGAAGGGGCTTATGAGCAATGGTTGCAGTCACAGGCTATTAACTACCCTTGGTTGCCGCAAACACTTCTGTGTCGTCTTGGCCGGGCTTATGGCACACAGCTGTCTGAGGTCTTGACCGGCGCTAAAGGCATGGCCGATATGGGCCTTTGTTTTGGGGCCGATTTGTATCAGCGTGAGGTTGAATATTTGGTTGCCAGTGAATGGGCGCACAATGGCGAAGATATTCTTTGGCGCCGTAGCAAGCTGGGTTTGTATTTTTCGCCAGCACAGGTTACTAAACTTGAGACCTTTGTCGTTGCGCTGCATAAAAAACTCACCAAGCCTTAAGTGGCGCAATACTGCCGGGTCTTAGTTAGGCCATGCAGGCATGGGTTCTAGTGCGTATTATCGGCAACAATAATGACCTATTTTCTTATTAAAACATGAGGTGTTAAGCGTGGAACGAGATCTTTTTACCGAAGAGCAGGCCATTTTTCGAGATGCCTACCGCAAGTTTCTGATCAAAGAAATTGAGCCCCACCGCGAGAGCTGGCGCGATGCGGGTATTGTGCCTCGGGAAATGTTTACAAAGATGGGCGAGCAAGGTTATTTATTGACCTGGGCCGATGAACAATACGGTGGCCTGGGTATTGAAGACTTTCGCTATCAGCAAATCATGATGGAAGAAGATGCCACCTATGGGGAGGCGGGTTTTTTTCATACTTTACACAGCCGCCTGGTTGGCCCTTATTTGAAGCACTTTGGCAATGCTGAACAACACGCACGTTTTATTCCCGGTGCAGTATCGGGAGAGAGTATTCTCGCTGTCGCCATGACAGAGCCGGATGTGGGTAGTGACCTGGCCGGGATGAAGACTAACGCTCTAGACAAGGGTGACCACTGGTTGTTGAATGGCTCCAAAACCTATATTTCTAATGGCATTAATGCCGACCTGGTGATTGTTGCGGCAAAGACGAACCCTGACAACCCCCGCCAAATTGGTCTATTTGTTATTGAGCGTGGCATGGCAGGTTTTGAACGGGGTCGCAATCTAAAAAAAATGGGTCTCAAGGCGCAAGACACCGCCGAGTTGTTTTTCAACGACGTCAAAGTTCCCAAGGCCAATGTGCTGGGTGATGCCCACAAGGGTTTCCACTACTTAATGCAGGGGCTGGCTGAAGAACGTTTGATTGGCGCTGTGGGATATGTGGCCTGTACCAAGCGAGCCTTTGAGATTACCCGCGACTTTGTGGTTGAACGCAAAGCCTTTGGTCAGCGCATTGCCGATTTCCAAAATACCCGCTTTAAGTTGGCTGAATTGAGCGCAGAAATTGATATGGCCCAAGTGTATATCGACCACTGCGTACAAATGCATAACCAGGGGCGTCTCACTGGGGATATGGCGGCGAAGGCCAAGCTTTATTGCAGTGAGCTTGAAGGGCGAATGATGGACGAAGGGGTACAACTACACGGCGGTGCCGGTTATATGGATGAATACGAAATTTGCCGACTTTATACCAATGCCCGAATTTCACGTATTTATGCGGGTAGTTCTGAAATCATGAAAGAAATTATTGCCCGCACCGTGTTTGACGAATAATGAGAAATGATATTTTGATACTTAATGTCGCTAATGGGTTTTGCGTTATACCTTCATTAGAACATGACGGTAGAGCATTGACGGCACTACGGATAGACAACAGAACTTTCTGATGTTTTATATTGACGACTATTTTAATGGTCAACATAGTAGCGGTATAAATACTACGGAGCCAAGGAAGGAAGTATGAAAATAGTACTGTGCCGACAAGGTTTTAGCCGTATACAAACTATGCTCCAGAACCTCTTGCCCGATGATGAGGTTATCTGTTGTGGGCCAGAAGAAATTACAACTGTAGGCCATGATGCGGAGGTGTTGATTCCCGCTCTCACCCCACTCGGGTTGGCGGAGTTGTGTCTTCCCAGACTGAAGTTGGTACAACAATTTGGTGCGGGGCTAGATGCTGTTGATATTCGTGCCGCCAGTGACAATGCTGTTTACGTGGCCAATGTACCCGCTGCTGGCACCGGCAATGCCGAGTCTGTTGCCGAGGTGGCAGTACTGCTTATGCTGACCTTGGCGCGGCAATTCCCCAAAGCTCAGCAGAACATTCGCAAGGGTGTGGTTTCCGGCCCCACGGGCAGGGCGTTGAAAGGAGGCACAGCCTTGATCGTCGGTTATGGGGGTATAGGGCGAGAGGTGGCGCGTAGGCTCAGTGGTTTTGAAATGGAGGTGTTAGCCGTGTCTCGCCGTGGGCCGAAAAATACCGCAGAAGAGAAGGCCATTCCTCTCGCCCAACACCGCAGTGGTGAAGCTTTGCCCGAGTTATTGCCACGGGCAGATTTTGTGATACTCGCCCCACCTCTGAATGACGATACTCGAGGTTTAATCGGGACCGCTGAGTTTTCTTTAATGCAACCGAGCAGCTTCGTTGTCAACGTTGCTCGAGGTGGGGTGATAGATTATGGGGCGCTTGTCGATGCGCTTAAAAATCAACAGATAAGCGGTGCCGGACTCGATGTGTTCTGGCAGGAGCCGGTTGATCCGAGTGATCCACTTTTCGAATATAACGTTATTGCGACCCCCCATATTGGTGGCGCAACGGACTTGAGTTTTCAGGGCATTGCCAACAAAGTGGCAGAAAATATTCGCAGAGTGGCG
>JBFJYH010000015.1:0-51232 GCA_041622675.1 Porticoccaceae bacterium | reverse complement strand
TATCGAAGGCGTCAAGCGGGTTAGCTCCAGTGCCACTGAGGGTGTCGGCAGGGTGACCGTGGAAATGGAGCACTTTGCCAACCCCGCCCAAGTGCTCGACGATGTTGAGACTGAAGTCGATAGCCTTAGTGATTTTCCGCCCCAGGAGGCGGAGGAAACATCCATCGTTAAAACCAAACTGACATCCAGTATGATGTCCTTGGCAGTGTTCGGCTCGGTTGACGAAAAGACCCTGCACTATTGGGCCGAGCGCATCGAAAATGAGTTGTTACAGTTGCCCCAGGTCAGTCTGGTTGATGTGGCCGGTGGACGCCGCTATGAAATTGCCATTGAAGTGAGTGAGTCGGTCTTGCGCGATTATGGCCTCACCCTGGATGATGTGGCACGGCGCGTGGCTGAATTTTCCATCGACATTCCCGGCGGTAATCTGCGTACAGACGCTGGCGATATTTTGATTCGCGTCAAAGGCAAGCGCTACACCGGACCGGAATTCGAAAATATCACCATTCGTAGCCGCAGCGATGGTGCTCAACTGCGATTGGGTGATATTGCGACTATTCGTGATGGATTTGAAGATACCCGGCTCATCAACCGTTACAACGGGAAGCCGGCGCTCTTTGTCGAGGTCTCGCGCAGTGATAGCCAAGACACACTGCAAATGGAAGAGGCCATCAAAAGCTATCTCGAAAACCTCAGCTTGCCTCAGGGTTTGTCGATAGAAATCTGGCGCAACAACACCGATATTCTGCGTGACAGGATTAGTTTGATGTTGCGCAATGCCATTCTCGGTTACCTGCTGGTATTTATTTGCCTGCTGTTATTCCTCGATTTAAAACTGGCTTTCTGGACGAGTTTGGGTATTCCCATTTCTTTTCTCGGTGGTCTATTACTGGTGTCTTTCACCGGTATCACCATGAATATGATCACCCTCTTCGCCCTAATCGTCGTGATCGGCATCGTGGTGGATGACGCTATCGTCACCGGTGAAAGTATTTTTCACGAGCAACAAATGCACCCAGGCGACCCTACAGCCGTGTTGCGTGGTGTGCACTTGGTAAAGGGCCCGGTCACTATTGGCGTGCTCACGACTATCGCCGCCTTCGCTCCCTTGCTGGTGTCCACTGGCATACTGGCACAGGTGATGCGTCCGGTACCTCTGGTGGTGATTGGTATTCTCGGTATTTCCTTGATCGAAGCCTTTTATATATTACCGGCCCACCTCGCTAATACAACGAGCTGGAGTCGAGGCCTACTAGCGAAAGTGCGCGACCGTACACAAGGGGGATTAGATCATTTTGTGCAGCGCTGTATTGTGCCCACAATCAAGTTGGGGTTGGCCTATCGCTATGCCACTCTTGCCCTAGCCTGCGCCTCGATCATTATTAGTGTCGGAATATTTAAGGGTGGCTTTGTACGCTTTGTTTTTTTTCCGCAGATTGATAGTGACCATATTACCGTCAGTCTTCAAATGCCCACTGGCACGCCTTTTGAAACCACCTACCACTACGCCGAGCAAATACTCAAAGCCGGTGAGGCGATGGTCGCTGAGGTCGATGCCGAATATATTCAAGATGGCAAATCGTCGCCGTTGATTGAGGCTATTTCATTTACTGTCGGTAGTTTGTCGTCGAGCGGCACTGGGCCGGCATCATCCAATGCCGCGACAAATTCAGAAAACTTGGCACAAATTCGTATGGAGCTCGTGCCGGGTGATCAGCGACCAATTTCATCGAGCGAGCTTGGTCGTCGTTGGCGCGAACGAGCACCAGCCATTCCTGGCGTGGAGAGTCTGGTGTTTCGCAGTAACTTAGTACACATGGGGGATGATATTGGGCTGGAGTTGATTCATCGCGATGAAAAAACCTTAGCCGCTGCTGCTGATCAGCTAAAGCGAGGGCTTGCCACGATTGAAGGTGTCAGTGAAGTTGAGGACAGTTTTGAATTGGGTAAGCGTGAATATGTATTCGAGTTAACCCGAGCCGGTCTAGCCGCTGGGCTGACCCCCGCTGATATTGGCCGTCAATTGCGCCGCGCTTTTTACGGTGCTGAAATACACCGTGTACAGCGCGCCCGCAACGAGCTGAAAGTCATGGTGCGCTACCCTCTCACTGAGCGACGCAACCTGAGTGACCTCTACAATACCCGCCTGCGTTTGCCAAATGGTGATGAGATGGATTTGCGCACCGCCGTGGAAATTCGTGAAGAGCGCGGCTACTCGCGCATCGACCGGGTCGATGGGCGGCGTATCGTGAACGTCACTGCCAATGTCGAAGAAAAAATCACCACCCCTGATGACGTAATGGCGGCTTTACAAAAAGATGTTTTGCCTCAGTTGTTGATCGTGTTTCCCGAGTTGAGCTACGGTTTTTCCGGTGCCAGCCGCGACCAGCGCGATGATATGGCCTCGATAAAGAGTGATTTTTTGATTGCCCTAATGGTCATGTTCGTGATGCTCGCTTCTTTACTCCGCAGTTATATACAACCGCTGATTATTCTCAGTGCCATCCCTTTTGGCTTCGTGGGTTCATTACTCGGACACCTATTGCTGGGTTTTGATATCTCTTTTATTTCACTGTTCGGCATGGTAGCCCTGTCGGGGGTGGTGATTAACGATTCGGTGGTATTGATCGACTATTACAATCATCTGCGCAAAAACGGGCAGAGTAATATTCCCGAAGCACTTGTCGAGGCAGTGGCAAGACGCTTTCGCCCCATTTTGTTAACTACCATGACCACCAGCTTTGGTTTACTGCCCATGCTAATGGAGACCAGTTTGCAAGCGCGGTTTTTAATCCCGATGGCCGTGAGCATCGCCTTTGGTATTCTCTACGCCAGCATTGTGATTATTTTTCTAGTACCCGCATTGGTTGTCATTGTTGATGACATGAAACGACTGGGACGGGGTGTGAGGCAGAGTGTAAAAGCACGCACTGAAGCCTTGTGATGGATCGAGTAAGAAAAGTTACGGTTGTTAAAATAAAAAAGGGCTTCAAAATTGAGTGAGTTTGAACGTTGAAGTACAAGTCCCGAGGCGGGAAGGAATAACACCCGTACACTCACTACTCTATAACAGGAGAAATTGACGATATTATCAGCTAAGGAAAATGACTAAGCCATTAATTTTAGCGATACTCAAGTGGATTAATAGGTAAAGGGAAATATAAAACGTGCTAAAGGAGTGTATCTTATGTCAGGTTGTGAAGAATTCGCATCTTATTAACAGTCGGGTTTTTAAAGATAAATACTCAAATTTTTTTGCTAGATGGCAGAGGATGAAAACCCAAAGTTATATGGAGGTTTTGGCTTTATTATTTACCGTTAGCTTAACTGGAAATTTTATCAGGGTCATGGCGCTAAATTTTTCTTCAAGGTCAGCAACTACCAGCATTTAACGCTGATTCAATTAGAATCACTCCCTTTTACCTTCTATACTCGCTTACGGGCTTATTCGTGAAGGGTCAGTTCCCCTTTTTAAATTGCTAGAGAAGGACAACAAAAATAATACTGGAGAGACAGAATGTTAAAAACAATTGGAATGTTGAGTTTACTGTTATGTGGTTTGGGGACGAGCAGTTTAAGTTATGCGGCACCTTCAGATGCCGTCAACAATGCCGCTCGAAGTCAGGCAGATCGTGAGCGGGATAAAACCAGTAAACCGAATGCCGTATTAAATTTTATTGGGCTTAAACCAGGTATGACAGTGCTCGATTTATTTGCCGGGGGTGGCTATTACAGTGAAATGCTGTCTTATGCGGTTGGCTCCAACGGGCAGGTGGTTTCACACACTAATGCGGTTTATGAAAGTTCTACGGGTGAGGAAGCTGCCAAGCGCTTTGCAGATAATCGTCTGCCAAATGTGCGCCGCGTGATTAGCGAGATCAATGACCTCGGGCTTGAAAAGGGGTCATTAGATGTGGTTTTCATGGCCTTGGTCTACCACGATATTTATTTTACTGCCGATTACTGGCCCGCTGTCGATAGAGATAATTTCTTTCGCCAGATTCACGACAGCTTGAAGCCTGGCGGTGTACTGCTTGTTATTGATCATTCTGCCATGGCTGATACAGGCAAGAGTGCTGCGCAAAATTTACATCGCATCGACGAAGCCTTTGCCAAGCAGGACATTGAAAGTGCAGGTTTTACTTTTGCAGGCGCATCTGAGGTGTTGCGTAATCCCGCTGACACGCGAAAGCTGAGTGTTTTTGATGAGGCGATTAGTAAAAAAACGGATCGTTTTGTTTATCGTTTTACCAAGCGCTGAATAAGGTTATTCGGTTCTTTGCAGTTGGCTATGCCGCAGTTGTCGATGGTTTTATGGCAGGTGTGAGTTTAATAAAAAAATAGAGGGAATGTCATGAGTGACACTATTGAAATACACGGTAGCTGTGCGCCTACTTTTTCAGCGGTAAAGGAGGCCTTTGCGGCTAATTTTGATGAAGGTAAAGAGGTTGGCGCCTCTTTCGTGCTGGTGCAGGCAGGAGAGATCGTAGTCGATTTGTGGGCGGGTTTTGCCAATGCCAAGCGCACTCAGCCCTGGCAGGCTGATACCTTGATTAACACGTATTCGACGACTAAAGGCATGGCGGCAACGGTGGTTGGCGTGCTGGCAGACGAGGGCCTTATTGACTATGGGGCGAAGGTCAGCGATTACTGGCCAGAATTCGCAGCGGCCGGTAAAGCACAGGTGACAGTTGCGCAGCTACTCTCTCACCAGGCGGGTATTTGCGGCCCCCGTGAGCGCCTTGAAATGGAAGAGCTTTACGACTGGGATGGTCTGTGTGCAACTCTCGTAGCCCAGTGGCCCTTTTGGGAGCCGGGTACGGCTAACGGCTATCACGCCATTGTTTTCGGTCATATTGCCGGTGAAGTGGCTCGCCGGGCCTATGCCTTGAAGTACGGGGTGACGAAAAGCCTGGGTCAGTTATTTGCCGAAAAAGTCGCAGGGCCGATTGGCGCCGCCACGGACTATTACATTGGTCTGCCCGAGGCACAAGACCCGCGTGTGGCCGAAATGATTCCCGTCGCCGGTGCTGATCAGCTGGGCAGTGGCATGGGTGGCGGCAAGCGTATGAATGACGCCGCGTATTCGGCCATGGCCCATCCGCCCCTTACCGCGCATATTGCCAATGATCGAGCCTGGCGTGCAGCCGAGGTGCCGGGTGCCAATGGCCAGGGCAATGCGCGGGGCATCGCCAAAGTTTATGGTGCCCTTGCCAACGGCGGTGAGCTTGGTGGGCAGTCGATAATGACTCAGCGGGGCATTGAGGCAATGACCACTGAAGAATGCTTTCGTAAAGATCAGGTGATTGGTGTACGTATGCGCTGGAGTCGTGGCTTTATTTTAAATAAAGCTGAACTTTACGGCCCCAACCCCGATGCTTTCGGCCACAGTGGTTGGGGAGGATCATTTGGTTTTGCCGATACTCAGGCAAAACTGGGTGTGGGTTATGCCATGAACCAAATGGACACTAATATCTTTGGTGACCCCAGAGGGGTGCGCTTAATTAATGCCGTGTATGACAGCGTGTCGTGAGTTTAGCCGTGCTTTAAAATTGGGCTTTTAAATATGACCCTGCAATAGTAACTGAGTAACCACTTTTTCCAATGCGTGCTCAGAAAAAACTTTATGAGTAGTTAATGAGCTACACAAGTTTGCCCCGGCCAATGGTTGGGGTGATTTTTCGTGGAATAGGTTTAGGGCTGGCCCGCCCCCAGATATGATGTCTTGAATTGTCCAGGGGCTGAGCATGCCCGCGTTTTCCAGCACCGGACACTGCACCACATTGTGCAGGGCAGTGAGCAGTTTGGGGCCGATAAATTGTGGTGGAATAGGCCCCTTCACTTTTTCCAGCAAGCGTTCGGCATGGGCGGTGTAAAAATCGAGAAAACTATTTCGCTGGCCCCATTGGCTATCAAATAATAAAAAGGCATTGTGTACTTTTTTGTAAGCTTTAAATTTTTTTGTTGAGTTTTTTCCCGTTTCTTTGTCGATTTTTTTGGGTTGTACCCAAACCTCCCTGCCCAGTGCGTACTGTTCTACAAGTTGGTTGCGTTCGGGTAAATTAAAATTGGCGGGTGAAAAAATCAGAAAATCAGCATCGAACCAAATAACACGTTTATAACCGGCGCTTAAAAAATACTGCAAACTTTTTAAGCGGGCGAGATCTGTGGCAATGACTTTTTGGGAACGGGTTTTTGCCATGACCCAGGACGGTAAACTGGAAAAAAATTCATCGCCGATAAATTGATAATCAAAATTGTTTTGTTGGGCCCAATCTTTGACCGAATTTAGGCAGGGCGCTAACCAGGCGCAGGGCAGTGGTTGGCGGTGAGATTGAATAATCAGGGTGTCAGCGTTGAGCTGAGCGCTTGGTAACATGGCGTTTTAAATGTGTTGTATATTTGAGGGAGAAATAATGCCGCTAATAACGCAGCTAAGCAGTGGCTAGAAATCAATGATTTTTCCCGGATTGAGAATGTTGTGGGGGTCAAAGGTGGCTTTTAATAATTGCATGTTGGCAATTTCTTCCTTGTTGCGGCTGTAGTGTAAATAGCGCTTTTTTTCCAAACCGATGCCGTGTTCTGCGGAAATACTTCCGCCGAGTGCTTGTAAAGGCGCGTAGAGTATTTCTTCGACACGGTGATAGACAGCGAGATCTTCTGTTTCAGTGCCGACCACAATGTGTAAATTGCTATCACCAAGGTGGCCAAAGACGGCTATTTTACTCAAGTCGAGCTGGCTCTTTAACGCGCTTTCAATCTCTTTAAGATAGCCTTCCATCGCACCGATGGGTAGGCCGACATCAAAAATAATAATTGGGGCAATGGCTGAGAGAGCATCAATATTGTCGCGTATCGCCCATAGGGCATCTTGCTCTTTAATTGATTTTGCCAGTACGGCATCATCAATTATGCCCGCCGCAAGCGCGCTTTCGAGGGCGGCGAGAAAAGTAGCTGCTTCAGCCTCCGAATCGCTGCCCGACGATTCAATCAATGCGTAAAAGGGGTGGCGCTGTGCGAGAGGTGGTGCTCCGAGGTGGGGGCCATGAATGGCGAGTTCGTAGTAGTTGTCCCACATCGCTTCAAAGGCGCTGAGCTTGCCGCCGAGGGCACTTTCAATATGGCTGAGTAAGCGTGGCAGTTTGTCGAACTTATCGGTTGCCACCAGTGCGGTGTGGCGTGCCGACATTGCCGGGCGCAGGCGCAGAACAGCCTTGGTAACGATGCCAAGGGTACCTTCGGAGCCGATAAATAAATGTTTTAAATCGTAACCCGCATTGTTTTTTAGCAAGTGATTCATTGATGACAAAATGGTGCCATCGGCCAGCACCACCTCTAAGCCCAGAACCTGCTCGCGAGCCATGCCGTAGCGAATCACCTGATTGCCGCCGGCGTTTGTGGCGATATTCCCCCCGATAGTGGCTGAGCCTCGGGCGCCGAGGTCGAGGGCAAAAAACAAATTCTGCGCCGCCGCTGCCTCTTGTACTGCCTGTAGGCGTACGCCGCTTTCTACGGTCATTGTGCGGCCAAGTGTGTCGATACTTTCAATTTTTTGCAGGCATTCAAGGCTGAGTGATATTTCACTCTTGGCGCTGCTGGTGCCGCCCACCATACCACTGAGACCACCGTGAATGACCAGTGGTTGGCGGTGTTGGTGACAGAGGCGCAACACGGCCGCGACCTGTTCGGTATTTGCGGGACGCAGTAGAAATGGACTGTTGTAGGGGTGACCGCGCCAATTGCCGACCGCGGCAATGGTCGGCGTCTCGACCACGCCACTGGGGCCGAGCAGAAGTTTCAATTGTTCGACAATCGCGTCCATCATTTTTTCAGGGCACTCCCATCAGTCAATTTTATCGGTGTCAATATCGCGCTTTTCGATAAAGGCACTCATGATCTCTCGCGGTGCCTCGGCCTTTAACAAACCGGAGAAAATCTTCAGTTCGGCATGGATACGCTCACCAATGGGCTCGCTGGGGCGTTTCATCAAGGCTTTGGTGTGACGCAAAGCCGAGCGCGATTTGGCGGCGAGTCGCTCCGCTGTCTCCAATGCCTGTGTCAGTGCCTCACCGGGGGCGCAGATTTTATTGACCAGACCCATGGCCTCGGCGCTGGTGGCATCGAAGGCCTCGCCCAGCATCAATAGTTCAGCGGCTTTATGGTAACCGGCCATGTGCACCAGGGTTTGTGATGAGCCAGCTTCGGGCACTAGTCCAAGATTAATAAAGGGCAGGCTAAATCTGGCGGCGGGGTCGGCGTAGACAAAATCGCAGTGGGCGAGGAGGGTGGTGCCAACGCCAATAGCCAGGCCATCGACAGCGGCGACAATCGGCACCGTGGTTTCGGCTAAGGTTAACAGGAAGTCGGCGGTGGCCGAGTCGCTGTCAGTATCGGGATTATTGAGGAAATCGTTGAGGTCGTTGCCCGCGGTGAAATCGCCGCCGGTGCCGGTAATTACCAACACCCGCAGATCGGGGTCGGTATCAGCTTGGCGGATAAGCCCGCTAATGGCGGCGTACATATTGCGTGTCAGGGCATTTTTTTTATCGGGACGGTTTAAGGTAATAGTGCCAATACCTTGCTTAATGTGAACCAGTGTCTCGTTATTTGTGTTCATAGGGCTTGTTCGCTTACCAGTTGTTAGAAGAGCCTATTGCTAAGGGCTTATTATTAATGAGCTTATTGTTAGGGCATTTTTGGCTAGAGGATGGCCAAAGGGCGTATGTTCGAACGCTGATATATGGATCCTTTGTCTCAATTTTTGTTTCCACTAGGGCCCCGGGACTCTCGCGGCTATTGGTCGAGAATTGCCAAGCGCAAGTACTTAAAGAGTTTACGGCTCGCTGCTGGGCCTTTGTTTTGCTCTCTCTCTTTGCTGGCTTGTCGAATTAGTTGGCGTAAATGCTGACGATCAAGCTCGGGGTGCTGCTCGAGTATACGTGTAAGGGCGTCGTTGTCACCGTCGATCAGCTCATCGCGTAGTTTTTCCAAGCGTTGAAATTGGAGGCGGAAGGTACGACTGTTTTCATCAAAAGAGGCCAATACTTCAGCAATTTTTTCGTGGTCTTCGCTGCGCATCAGCTTGCCGACATATTGCATTTGTCGCCGTTTGCCCTCACGGTTTTTCAGGGTGGCGGCGAGTTCCAGAGCGTCGCGCAGCACCTCGCTAATAGGCACTTTGGCAAACTGTTTAGCGGGTAGGGCGAGCAGAGCCTCCCCGGTTTTTTGCAGGGCTGTCATCTCCCGCTTGCGGGCGGATTTGCTGATAAATTCTGGTTCATCATCCTGCTCATTGGTGTCGGCACTGTTAACGCCAAGCTCTCTCGGGCGAGAATTTATATGAGATTTCTTTGACATAGTAGGGTTACTTAACGGTCGTGTTGACTACAAATTGGTTAAAGATAAAACAGTGTTTAAAGGTAGAATAGTGTCGCCAGGCCGAGAAAGGAGAAAAAGCCGATCACATCGGTAACGGTGGTCAGCATAACACTGCCGGCGAGAGCGGGGTCGATGCGAATGGTTTTTAAAAAGACCGGTAGCAGCGCCCCGGCCAGAGCAGCGGTGAGCAAGTTGATGACCATGGCGGCGCCAATAATGAGGCCTATCATCGGCGCTGCAAACCACCATGCTGCAAATGCGCCGATAATTACCGCCCAGAGCACGGCGTTTAGAGCGCCAGTGAGTACTTCCTTACTAACCAGCCAGCGTAAATTGTTGCGATTGATTTGCCCGAGGGCCATGCCGCGAATCACTACTGTCAATGTTTGACTGCCGGCCACACCGCCCATACTGGCAACGATGGGCATCAAGATGGCTAGAGCAACGACTTGCTCGATGGTGCCCTGAAACAGGTTGATTACAGCCGAGGCGAGCACAGCGGTAAAGAGATTAATCCCCAGCCACACGGCCCGCCGGGGGGCGGAGCGACGCACTGATGAAAAAGTTTCCTCTTCATCACTGAGGCCGGCCATGCCCAACAATGAATGCTCGGCGTCGTCAATAATGACATCGACGACATCATCAATAGTGATACGCCCGAGCAAATGGCCCTCTTCATTGATCACCGGGGCCGACACCCAGTTGTGACGTTCAAACAGGTGGGTGACCTCGGATGCACCCATTGTCGCGGGGATGCCCTGAATATTGGTGTTCATGATTTCCCGCACAGTGGTGTTGGGGCTGGCGGTGAGTAATTTGCTCAGGCTCAGTGTGCCGAGAAACATATCGCGACGATTGACGACAAAAATACTGTCGGTGATTTCTGGCAGCTCATCGTGGCGACGCAAATAGCGTAGTACGGCATCAATACTCAAATCGGGCCGTACGGTAATGGTGTCGGTGTTCATTAGTCCACCGGCACTGTTCTCGTCGTGAGTGAGGACAGTCTCCACCCGTTGGCGATCTTGTTCACCCATGGTTTGCAGTATGATGGGTATCAAGTGGTCGGGCAGTTGCTGGAGAATATCGGCAACATCATCGGGGTCGAGCCCGGCAACCAGGGCAGCCATTTGTTCGCTATTCATGCGTAGCAAGAGTTCTTGCTGCAAGTCTTCGCTAAGCTCGCCTAAGACCTCGCCTTCAACATCGTCATCGACTAATTCCCAGAGCAGGCGGCGCACGCGACTGGGCGCCGATTCGATGTAGTGGGCAATGTCCGCTGGCGTCATATTATTAAGAAGATGACGCATTTGATGCAGGCTGGTGGGATCGACGATATCCTCGGACAGTAGCGCGAGCAGGGAGAGCCGGTGTGTGTTGTGGTTGGCCTGCATGCGGGGCTGAACTCCTGTTGAGGGGAGGGCTAGTGGGCTTTGTTAATAGTGGCTAGTGTACGCAGGGGACGCAGCGATTTACAGGAAAAGGCGCTCACTCTGTGTGAGATAGTGGAAAAGAAGCGGGCTCTAAATGAGCTTGCTACTGACCCTCACCGAAATAATCAGCGAGTAAGTCTTTGACCTGATTGTGGGCCTTGATTTCGTCGTCGCCGTCAAATTCAAAATTGAGCACCGTGCCTTGCCCTGCGGCCAGCAGCATTAACGACATAACGCTTTTCGAATCGACCAGTTTGCCATCGTGACCTGTTTTAATAGTGCAGGAAAAACGGTTGCAGGTGGTAGCTAGCTTGGCGGCGGCTCGCGCATGAAGACCGAGTCGATTGATGATTTCAAGTTCGTCTTTAATCATGGGGTGAAAAATGCCACGGGCTTGTCTGGCCTGTCAAATTTGATGGGCGTTGGTGATGAAAAAGCACTGCGTTAACTGTCCTGTTCACGGTGCAGGACATGAATGTTGTCAAACTGTGGCCGAAATTGGGCGGCAAGTTGGTTGCAGATATATACTGAGCGGTGCTGGCCGCCGGTACAGCCAATGGCAATCGTCAAATAGCTGCGATTGGTGGCGAGAAAACGCGGGATCCAGCGCGTGAGAAAACCATTGAGATCGGCGAGCATGGCGGCGACATCGGTCTGGGAGTCGAGAAATTCGATTACCGGCTGGTCGCTGCCGTTGAAGGGACGCAGCTCAGTTTTCCAGTAGGGGTTGGGCAGACAGCGTACATCAAAGACGAAATCGGCATCGCTGGGTACGCCACGCTTAAAGCCAAAAGACTGAAAGACTACGGCCATCGCGTCGCCTTTTTCTGGCGCAATCTGTTTTTTGATGAGATCGCGCAATTGGTGCAGCGTCATGTTGCTGGTGTCGATATGGCGACTGGCAATGGAGGCAATGGGGTCGAGAAGTTTGCGTTCCAGTGCGATGGCTTCTTTGAGGTCGACGGTGGCGGAGCTTAGAGGGTGACGACGGCGGGTTTCACTAAAGCGACGGATCAGACTCGAGGTGTGTGCATCGAGAAACAACACTTCGCTATTAACCCCTGATCTGGTCAGTTTGTCGAGAATGTTGGGGAGTTGTTCGAGCTTGCCGAGAAGATTGCGGGCGTCGATGCCGACGGCAATTTTCAGTTCTTCTTGCTCGCGGTGTTCACGTATCTGCTCGAGTAAATTAACCAGCATGGCGGCTGGTAAATTATCGATACAGGTGTAGCCGACGTCTTCGAGCACGTGCAGGGCCGTACTCTTGCCAGAGCCTGAGCGACCGCTGATAACGATTAGCCGGGTGTTATCAGCGGTCGGTGTCAGCTCTGGTGAGTGGCTCATTTTAGTGGGCGCTGGTTGCTATTTGATAGAGATTGTTGCTATTGGAGCAGCGGCGCAGCTGTTGGCGCACCTCGCTGGACTGGAGTAATTCGGCAATGGCGGATAGCGTTTGCAAATGTTCATCATTTTGCTCGTCAGGCACCACCAGAGCGAAAATCAAGTCGACGGGTTCGCCGTCAATAGCGTCAAAATCGACAGAATTATCAAGTTTTAGCAGTATGCCAGTGATACGCGGACAGCTGCTGAGGCGACAGTGGGGGACGGCGATACCTTCACCGATACCCGTACTGCCGAGTCGTTCACGGCTGATTAGCTGATTATAAAGTTCGTTGGCATCGATAAAATCTGTGTGTTCAGAGAAAAAATCGGCAATAAACTCGAGCACCCGTTTCTTACTCACGCCAGGTGCGTCACAACAGGTTCTGTCGACGGAGAGAACGTCTGTAATATTCATGAAAAACAGCTCATAGGGGGTGATTTACAGAAAGTTGTTGGTGAGGCGTGATTAACGCCCCCTGAGCTTTTCTTTGCGCTTGATCAGCTGGCGGTCGAGTTTATCGGTAAGGCCGTCGATGGCAGCGTAAAGGTCTTCGTTTTCACAGTGGGCGAAGAGTTCACCGCCGCTGGCGTGAATGGTTGCCTCAGCTCTTTGCACTAGTTTCTCAATCGACAATATTACCGAGACACTGGTAATTTTGTCGTTGTGGTGCTCGAGCCGAGTGAGCTTGTTGGTGACATAGTTGTGAATCGCATCGGTAATATCGAGATGGTGTCCGCTGATATTGAGTTGCATGCGGTGCTCCTTTTACTGAGGTTGGGATAGGTGACAACATATTAACGGCTTTGCTTAAAGCGTTTGCGGTCACTGGATGAGGGAATGTTAAGACTTTCCCTGTATTTGGCAACAGTGCGACGAGCTACTTGAATGCCTTCGCCTTGCAGTAGGGTGGCCAGTTTACTGTCGCTTAACGGTTTGCTAGTGGGCTCGTTGGCTATCATGCGTTTGAGCATAGCGCGAATCGCTGTCGATGAGCACTCCCCGCCAGCAGCTGTATTGACATGGCTGGAAAAGAAGTACTTTAGCTCGAAAATGCCGCGTGGGGTGTCGAGGTATTTTTGTGTGGTGACGCGGGATATGGTGGATTCGTGCAATTCAAGTTGCTCTGCCACATCGGCCAGCACCAAGGGTTTCATGGCCTCTGGGCCTCGTTCGAGAAACTCTTGTTGCATCTCGACAATACAGCGGCTGACGCGCAACAGGGTGTCATTGCGGCTTTCAAGACTGCGCAAAAACCAGCGCGCTTCCTGTAGGTTGTCACGGAGGAAGGTGTTGTCCTTGCTGTTGTCGGCGCGTTGTACTAGGTCGGCGTATTCTTTATTAATGCATAGACGCGGCGCGATATCGCCATTCAGGGTGACCAGCCAGTGACCGTGAATTTTTTGTACGCTGGCATCGGGCACCACGTAATCGGCATCACCGCTGTCGATGCTTTCACCGGGGCGAGGGGAAAGACTTTGGATTAATGTGATGGCGGCTTCTAGAGTCTCTTGTTCAAGTCCAGTCTTGCGACACAGTAGCGGGAGATTGCGCTCGGCGACTAGGTCGAGGTGCTGGGCACTGAGTAGCTTGGCTTCCTCTAGCGAGGGCGTGAGAGGGCTCAATTGCTTGAGCTGAATCAGCAGGCAATCACTGAGGTCGCTGGCGCCAACTCCAGGGGGATCGAATTGCTGGATACGATGTAATACGGCGAGGACTTCTTCAAGCGTGAGATCGGTGTCGTTTTCGTCATTGTCTACAACTGGGCTGTCGAGTCCATCATTAGAGGCCTCCGTTTGAGAGGCGGTAGCGAAGGATTGGGCGAGGGGTTGCCAAATCTCTTCCACAGGGGCTTCGAGAAAACCATTGTCGTCAATATTGTCGATCAGTGTGGTGGCAATCAGACGGTCGAGGTCTGACATGGGGGTCAGGTTGAGCTGCCAGAGCAGGTGATCTTGCAGTGATTCGGTAACACTATGGTAGCTTTCAAAGTCCCGGTTGTCATTGCTCGGTGCTGGAGCACTGGCGGTGGGTGCCGCAGGGTAAATGTCGTCCCATTGGGCATCGAGTGGTAGTTCGGTGGGTATCTCTTTACTCCACTCGTCGGGTGTATCACCGTTGTCGGCAATCTCGTTGGCCAGTTGTTCGTTGGAGACTTCTTCGGGTTCAGGCTCTATTTCTTCGGCCAGTTCGAGCAGGGGGTTGGAGTACAGAGTTTGTTGAATTTCAAGGTGTAAATCGAGAGATGAAAGCTGGAGTAACTTGATAGCCTGCTGTAATTGAGGGGTCATCGACAGTTGTTGACCCATTCGAAGTTGCAAGCTTTGCTTCATATATTCGTTATGCCGTTTTTAGTAGGTGATAGCTAGAGTGTAGACTGTGTTTGAGTGTGGATCAATTGACCTGCAAGTAATGTGCCGTTGGTTTGACCAATATCACTTATTGGCTTGATGACTATGCTTAGCGCCCAGCCGCGAGGGTACCAAGTCAGTGGTGAGCGTATCAAGTGAGATGGGATCTGTAAAAGACCACCTAGAGAGAGAAATTCTCTCCGAGATAGACCCGGCGTACATCTTGGTTGGAGAGGATGTCTTCAGCGGTACCCTGGGCCAGCACATGCCCGTCGTTGACAATGTAGGCGTGCTCGCAGATGTCGAGGGTTTCTCGGACATTGTGATCGGTAATGAGAACGCCAATACCCCGCTCTTTGAGGTGGCAGATAATACCTTTGATATCATTCACCGAAATCGGATCGACACCGGCAAAAGGCTCGTCGAGTAGCACAAAGGCGGGCTCCATTGCCAGAGCTCGGGCAATTTCGACACGCCGGCGTTCACCTCCCGACAAGCTCATCCCCTGGTTGGTGCGGATGTGGGTAATGTGGAATTCCTGTAATAGTTCCTCCAGCTTTTCCTGGCGCTGCTCAGCGCTGAGCTCGGGGCGTGTCTCGAGAATGGCCATAATGTTTTTTTCCACCGTGAGGCGACGAAAAACGGAGGCTTCTTGGGGAAGGTAGCCAATGCCCCGGCGGGCCCGGTGATGCATGGGCAGATGGGTGATATCTTCATCATCAATTAAAATACACCCAGCATCCTGCTTGACCAAACCCACGACCATATAAAAACACGTCGTTTTCCCCGCGCCATTGGGACCGAGCAGGCCGACAATTTGGCCGCTGCTGACATGCATCGAAACATCGCTAACTACGGGACGTTTTTTGTAACTTTTGGCCAGATTTAGGGCTTGTAACTGGGCCATTAATCGCCGTCCTTTTGTTGGTTGGTTGCAGCTTCCTCGTGGGCAGTTTTTGCTACGGGTTTTTCCGTGGTCGCCGGGTCGCCTGTCGCTGGCTCGTTAGCTGTTTTCTGCTCTACAGATTGTTCTTTAGTGGTTTGTTTGTCTGTGGCGGGTTTGCTGGCGGGAATAACCATATGTACCCGTTGCTGGTTGTTGGTGTTGCCTCGTGCTTCGACGAGCTCTGTTTTTAGATCGTAATTAATATGATCGCCCTTGAGTGTGGAGCCCTGCTGCTCAAGGCTGGCATTTTTGATCAACGTAATTGTTTTGGCATCTAGGTGGTATTCAATGGTATTACCGTAGGCATTGACCAGACCATCTTCTGGCTTAGGTTGCTGCTGGTAGTGGGCGGGTTTACCGGTACAAATGATTTTACTTGCCTGGCCCTGATTGGAGTAGATAGTGACCTGGTCGGCCTCAATTAACAGCGTGCCCTGCTTAATAATCACTGAGCCCTGATAGGTGGTAATACCAGTTTTTTCATTGAGTTGTGCCCGGTCGGCTTCGACAGTGATTGTGGCCTGTTGATCGGACGGTAAGGCAAGGGCGCAGTTGGCGATAAAGGCGCTGAACAAGCAGAATAGCAGTGTGAAAAATTTATTGGTTGGCATTGTGTCGACCCTTGACCCAGGAGAGGATTTGATAGGATTGCGCCGCAAAATTGCCTTTGAAACCTGTGCCTTCAATCTTGTGTCCTGGTGATTTTAGAGAGATAGGCTTGTCGGTATCGGCCAGCTGACTATCGGGATAGTAGCTGAGAAAGGGCGTGGTAATTTCAGTTTTTTGGTTTGGTAATTCTGGGCCCGCCTGTTGCCAGGCGTAAACCTGGCCCCGTAGATCTATGCGTTGGCCGTTATTGAGAATAATGCTCTGTTGTGCGCTCAGGTGCCAAGGCTGTTCACCTTCGGTGCTGGCGCGGGAGAGTACCTTAGGCTCTGTCATAACAAAGCGGTTTTGTGCCTGGAAGTATTCACCTTCACTCGAGGTCAGTAAAAAAACGGGTTGACCCTGTTTGTTGAACTTGTGAGTCACAGTGTTTTTCATATAGCTGTCGGCACTTGAGAGCGCGGCAATGGGCGGCTGTGCTTCAGCCATAAAAATTTCGGGTTTGGTGTCCCAGAAAATCACAAAGGACGCCAGGGCGATGACGAGCAGACCGGCCAGAAAGGCATTTTTTATCGATAGCACGGCTTAAAGCTCAGTTGCATAGTGGTAAGTAGTCATATCAGAGAAAGGGCTCGATAGCCTGTGCAAATTTGTTCTGGGCTTTCAGTATGAATTCTGCAGCTTCACGCACCGCGCCACGACCACCCTCTCGGCTCGACTGCCAACGAGAATGCTCTGCAATGGTGGGACTCGCGTTGGCGACAGTCATGCCGAGACCGACGCGGCGGATGACAGCCAGGTCGGGCAAATCATCGCCCATGTAGGCAATCTCATCAAGTTCGTAAGCCTTGTCCGCCAGTAGTTCGTTGAGGGCCGTGAGCTTGTCTTCCCGGCCTTGGATGACACTGCCGATACTGAGTTCAGTCGTGCGTCGCGATAATAGGCTGGAGTTGCGCCCGGTGATAATGGCGACCTCAATGCCGGCTGCTTGCAGCAGTTTAATACCTAGGCCATCTTGAATATTGAATGCCTTGAGTTCGTCGCCGTTATTGCTGTAATAGATGCTGCCGTCGGTGAGGACGCCATCGACATCCAGTACCAGAAGGCGGATTTTTTGGGCGGCGATTTGGCAGTGGGCAAGATTCATTGTTGTCTTCCGTTGAGGAGGCTTTTCATTAAATCACCCCAGCCCGCAGTATGTCGTGCATGTGTAGTACACCGAGGGGGTGGTGGTCTGCGTCTTCGACGACTAGGGCGGTTATTTTTTTATTCTCCATAATATTCAGTGCTTGGGCGGCGAGTATATTAGCGTCAATAGCATTACCGCCCCGGGTCATGACCTCGCCGGTGGTGGCGCTGTTTATGTCGATTTGATTGTCTACCACGCGTCGCAAGTCACCGTCGGTGAAAACGCCAATCAATGTATTTTGTGCATCGACAACGGTGGTTAAGCCGAAACCCTTGGCAGTCATTTCCAGCAGGGCATCTTTCAAGAGAGTGCTTTCTTGAACGCGGGGCACTTCATCACCGCTGTGCATAATGTCGCATACGCGCAACAAGAGCTTGCGACCCAGGGCACCACCGGGGTGGGAAAAGGCGAAGTCTTCGGCGGTAAAGCCCCGAGCTTCAAGTAGGGCGATGGCCAGGGCGTCGCCCATGACCAGTGTGACCGTGGTGCTGGTGGTCGGGGCGAGGTTGAGAGGGCAGGCTTCCTCCTCGACACTGACATCGAGGTTGATGTTAGCGGCTTCAGCTAATAGTGATTGCTGGTCGCCCGTCATGCTGATCATTGGAATGTCGAGGCGTTTAATGAGGGGTAGTAAGGTGACAATTTCTGCGGTGTTGCCCGAGTTAGATATGGCTATCACTACATCGTCGCGCGTGATCATGCCCAAGTCGCCGTGGCTGGCCTCACCTGGGTGTACAAAAAAGGCCGGTGAGCCTGTGCTGGCAAGCGTCGCGGCAATTTTATTGCCAATATGCCCGGATTTCCCCATGCCGGTAACGATAATGCGCCCTTTGCACTGCATGACTAACTGGCAGGCCTGTCTGAAATCATCATCAATGCGCCCAGCCATGGCGGCAACAGCCTCGGTTTCGAGTGCAATGGTGCGTAGGGCTGAGGTGTTGAAGTCAAATTCACTCATCGAGGCAGTATCCTGATTTGATCCTATGGTGTGGGAGTATAGCGGCCGATCACTCTAAGATCAGCTAGTGGGCAGTAGAACGGCGAAATACAGGACATATAGCAATAGCATAACGCAACCAAATTTTCTCGAGAGGTGGATGGTTGAGGCTTGTTTGTCTGTGTGCCTTTGTTTGAAATAATGCAGAGCAATGGCTCCTAGCAAGAGCAGTGTAAGGGCTGTGACTGCAAGGTAGTCGCGATAAAACACAGCGCTGTCCAGGTGCAGGGGGGTAATGACACCGGCAATGGGTGCCACTGCTAGGAAATTGAAGAGGTTGGAACCAAAGACATTGCCGATGGCAATATCGTGATGGCCACGCAGAGCGCTGGTCACAGAGGCCGCGAGCTCGGGTAGACTGGTGCCGATGGCAACCACGGTTAAACCGATCACCAGTTCGCTAACACCCATCCCGGCAGCTGTTGTGATCGCCCCCCATACGAGGATCTTGGAACTCAGTAGCATGACCAACAGGCCGATGATAAACCATGTCGCTGCAGCGGCATTGGAGGCGGTGGCAAGGCTTTCCACTTCTGCAAGCTCTTCGGGGTCTGGGTGTTGCACCTTATATTTCACCGTGATCCAGAGTAGTAGCGGGATTAAAGTCAGCATTATCAGGCTTTCAGTGCGACCCAGTATTTGATCGAAAAGGCAGTAGCCAACCAAGGCGGTGACGAGCAGCAAAACCGGCCCCTCCTGAAATACCAGGTGGCGCTGGGCGGGCAGAGGGGCTATTAGCGCGGTAATGCCGAGTACCAACCCGATATTAGCTAAATTACTGCCTAGGGCATTACCGACGGCGAGAGCACCGGAACCTTCCAATGCAGCGTTGATGGAGACGATAATTTCCGGTGCTGAGGTGCCGATAGAGACGATGGTCAAACCAATGACCATGGGTGAGATGCCAAGATTCTTAGCAGCGCTTGCGGCGCCAATAACAAAACGGTCGGCACCCCACACCAGGCCGATAAGGCCGGCAATGATTGCTGTGTAGGCGGGCAGTAGCTCATTCATTGCTATTGGGGTTCCTTTTTGCAGGGGAGGCAGGATGGTTTTTTGGAATTAAAATTGTGGTGTTTTTCGTTGTTTTAGCGCTGGACGCAAGTCGCATAAGCAGGTCGGGGATGGTATAGTGCGCGGCCGAAAAAGTCAGGCGATTTGCGACCTTTTGAGCGTAAAAGAGTGGCACTTTTGTTACTAAAAGTGGTCTCTTGGTAAATGGAAGGTTCTTTCGATGATGAGTCCTGTCTGCCCAGATGGGTCTTTAAAACAGAGTAAAATGGCAGGGCTGGGTAAAAAAGGCTCGCTAGATGAGTGCGCAGAAAAGGAAGATGGGATGATATTAGCGAAATTATTACAGGCAAGAGTAACTTTGTTGGTCCTTTGTTGGGCTGGTTTTCTATTGGTGGGACAGGCGCAGGCTAATTGTCTCGTCTCTGAAACAGCGGGTGAGGAGGCTGAGCTCTCGCCCTATCAGTTAATTGATACGGTCACTAAAAAAGTACTGGCCGAGATTGAGCGTCATCGAGCAGAGATTGATGCCAATACTGAAGACGCGCTAAAACAGCAACAGTTTGATTGTTTTATTGGTGAGGTTGAGAATATTCTTAGTCCAATTGTGGATTTTGACTGGATCGCCCTTAAAGTGATGGGCAGTGATGGCAAGGTTGCTAGCGCTGAACAAAAAGCACAATTCGCAGAAACTTTTCGCGCTGGATTAGTTAAAACTTATGGCCGCGGCTTGTTAAATTATAGCAGTGAGAAAATTGTCCTTTTGCCGGTAGAGGCTATTGAGGGTAAACGCAAGGTCACGGTGCATCAGCAGATTGTCGGTGCAGAGGCGACTTACCCCCTCGACTATACGATGGGTTTGAAGGATGGCCAGTGGAAGGTGATTAACGTCATTATTAATGGTATTAATTTGGGTAAAACTTTCCGTGGACAGTTCGCGCAATTGTCACAAAAAAATAACGGTGATATTGATAAAGTCATCGCTAGTTGGGACAGCGGAATAACTAACGGGTAAAAAATGGACATTGAAGAGATAAAGCGTTTATTACAGGCTGTTCTGGTCGATTGTGATATTAGTGTTGAGAGTGAAGGTTCTCATTTAAATGTCACCGTTGTGGGCGAGGTGTTTGAAGGTAAGCGCGCGGTGCAGCGCCAGCAGCTCGTCTATGGAGCGTTGAATGAGCAAATTGCCTCTGGTGCTGTGCACGCGGTAAATATGAAACTCTGTACACCTGCCGAATGGCAGGCTACTTAGCTGTCAGAGTGTTGAATGTGAGTGGTGTTGGGCTGTGGTCGCTCAACGCCAAGTATTAGCGAAATCAAACTTGGGAATGGCTGTTTATACTGCTGTTCTACGGGCTGCCGTTGGTGGGCATAGATATGGATAAACTGCTTATTTCGGGGGGCAAGCCGCTCTCGGGTGAAATTCGAATATCTGGTGCAAAGAATTCCGCGCTGCCTATTCTGGCGGCGACCTTGCTAACTGATGCTCCTGTGACGGTGTCAAATTTGCCCCACTTACATGATATTACTACCATGATCGAGCTTCTTGGTTGCATGGGGGTCGGTGTTGTACTGGACGAAAAAATGCGGGTTGAGGTCGATGCCAGTACCCTGCATACGCGAACAGCTCCCTACGATCTGGTGAAAACCATGCGTGCCTCGATACTCGTTCTGGGCCCTTTACTGAGTCGTTTTGGTGAAGCGCAAGTCTCTTTTCCTGGGGGTTGTGCTATTGGTAGCCGCCCGGTTGATCTGCATTTACACGGGCTCGAATTAATGGGTGCCGACATCACTATTGAAGGCGGATATATCAAGGCTAAAGTTGATGGGCGATTACAAGGTGCCCACATCTTTATGGACACAGTTTCGGTAGGTGCCACGGAAAATTTGATGATGGCGGCAAGTCTGGCGGAGGGTACGACGGTGATTGAAAATGCTGCTCGAGAGCCAGAAATCGTCGATTTAGCCAACTGTCTCAATGTCTTGGGCGCCGACGTGCAGGGCGCGGGTAGCGATAGTCTTACGATTCACGGCGTGCCTACCCTGTCTGGTGGCAGTTACAGTATTATGCCCGACAGAATAGAAACCGGCACTTATTTGGCCGCGGTTGCAGCTACACGCGGCAAGGTGAAATTGCTCGATACTGACCCCCGTATTCTCGAGTCCGTGTTGCTTAAATTGGAAGAGGCGGGTGCTAAAATTACCAGCGGTGATGACTGGATTGCTCTCGATATGGAAGGTCGTCGCCCCAAACCTGTGCAATTACGCACTGCCCCCTACCCTGGTTTTCCGACGGATATGCAAGCTCAACTGACCGCTGTTAATGCGGTTGCCGACGGTGTTGGTACGGTGACGGAGACAATTTTTGAGAACCGCTTGATTCAAACGCACGAGCTCAATCGCATGGGCGCCCATATTGTTCTCGAGGGTAATACTGCCATAGTTACCGGCGTGGAAAAGCTGACGGGTGCACCGGTAATGGCCTCTGATTTACGAGCCTCGGCAAGTCTGGTTATTGCCGGTCTGGTCGCCGAGGGCGAAACAGTCGTTGATCGTATTTATCACATTGATCGCGGTTATGAATGTATCGAGGAAAAACTCCAACTACTGGGGGCGAATATTCGTCGCGTACCCAATTAATACTGGGTTGTCTCCGCTTAAAGCTATTCATTGAAGTGACTAAATCATGAGTCAGTTGACTATCGCGCTCACCAAGGGGCGCATTCTTAAAGAGACACTGCCGCTGCTAGCCGAGGTGGGCATTGTGCCTAGTGAAGATATTGCCAGCAGTCGCAAATTGATGTTTGCCACCAATCGGGATGATATTCGCCTGCTGGTACTGCGCGGCACTGATGTGCCGACTTACGTGCAATTTGGCGCGGCTGACCTCGGTATTGCGGGTAAAGATACCTTGCTGGAAAATGGCGATGATGGTTATTACGAACCCATCGATCTAGGTATTTCGCGCTGCCGTTTAATGACCGCCGGAATGGTGGACGCTGCCCCGGTGACGGGGCGCATTCGTGTGGCAACCAAGTACATTAACGTGGCGCGGCGCTACTACGCTGAAAAAGGTGTGCAGGCGGACATCATTAAGCTCTACGGTGCGATGGAGTTGGCGCCACTCATCGAGCTTTGCGATGAAATTGTCGATATCGTCGATACCGGTAATACCCTTAAAGCGAATGGCCTTGAACCGCGTGAATTGATCGATGTGGTCAGTTCACGCTTGATCGTCAACAAGGGCGCATTGAAAATCAAGCACAAATTGATTCAGCCGCTGCTTGAGGGTTTTTCCTCTCAGGTTGCAGCGCGGGCGCAAAGTGTCAGTGGGGCCGTCGGCACGTGAGCGAATTGAAGCCATTAATGTTAGATGCTGGCGATCAAACTTTCGATGCTTGCCTTGAACAATTACTTGCCTGGCAACCGGAGCTCGAGAGTGATGTTGTTGCAGTCGTTGGTGAGATTATCGCCGCAGTGCGAAGCGAGGGCGACCACGCGGTGGTGGAATATACGCGTCGCTTTGATCGACGCCAAATTGGTGCGATTGCAGAGCTGGAGGTTGGTCAGGAGGCGTTACACCAGGCACTGCTTAGTTTGCCAGCAGCACAGCGCGAGGCTTTAGAAACGGCTGCGCAACGCATCCGCAGTTATCACCAACACCAGACGCAGGAGTCTTGGCAATACACGGAGCCTGACGGCACCGTGCTCGGGCAGAAAATAACCCCCCTGCAGCGAGTCGGTATTTATGTGCCCGGTGGTAAGGCGAGTTACCCCTCGTCGGTTTTAATGAATGCACTACCGGCAAAGGTGGCTGGTGTCGATGAAATTATTATGGTGGTGCCGGCCCCCGGAGGCGACTTGAATCCGGCTGTGCTGGCCGCTGCCGCGATCGCTGGTGTCGACCGGGTCTTTACCGTGGGGGGCGCTCAAGCTGTTGCCGCCTTAGCCTACGGTACTGCATCTATTCCCAAAGTCGATAAAGTGGTTGGCCCCGGCAATATTTATGTCGCTACTGCAAAAAAGGCAGTGTTTGGCGAAGTGGGCTTGGATATGGTTGCCGGGCCTTCGGAGATCTTGGTGGTTTGTGATGGCCAAACATCACCCGACTGGATTGCCATGGATCTGTTTTCTCAAGCAGAACACGATGAGCAAGCTCAGTCAATTTTGCTGAGTCCTGATGCCGACTTTTTGCAGGCCGTATTGGCAAGTATGGAAAAATTGCTGATCGAGATGCCGCGGCGTGAAATTATTAAGGCTTCAATTAATGGTCGTGGTGCTCTAATTAAAGTTGCCGATCTCGACGATGCAGTGCGCATTGTCAATCGCATTGCGCCGGAACATCTCGAATTGTCGGTGGCGGAGCCGGAGATTTTGCTCAGTGGTATTCGCCATGCCGGCGCGGTCTTTTTGGGGCGTCACACGCCTGAGGCCCTGGGTGACTACTGTGCGGGGCCCAATCATGTATTGCCGACCTCCACCACGGCACGCTTTTCATCGCCGTTGGGGGTGTACGACTTTCAGAAACGCACCTCTTTAATTGGCTGCTCGCCAGAGGGCGCAGCAAAGCTGGCTGACACGGCTGGTGTCTTGGCGCGGAGTGAGTCTCTCGAAGCACATGCGCGTTCCGCTGACTATCGGCGCTAACTGCCTCAATGGGGCAATGTATTTAATCGATAATGGGTAGATAAGTGGTGAAGCGATGAGGCAGCGTTTGTGGAGTGATTTTGTCAACGATCTCGAACCCTATGTGCCTGGCGAACAACCGCGTATCGATAATTTGGTTAAACTCAATACCAATGAAAACCCCTACGGTCCCTCGCCCCGGGTTGAGGAAGCGATCAAGGCCGAGCTGGGTGACGGGCTGCGGCTTTATCCGCCACCCAATGCCGATCGTTTAAAACAGGCGATTGCCGACTACCATCAAGTTAACGTCAAGCAGGTCTTTGTTGGCAACGGCTCAGATGAAGTGCTGGCCCACGCTTTTAATGGCTTGTTTCGCCACGGAAAGCCTTTGTTGTTTCCCGATATTACCTATAGTTTTTACCCCGTCTATTGTGGTTTGTACGAGATTGAGGGGCGTGAAATCCCTCTCACGGCCGATTTTGAAATTGCGGTGGATGATTACCTTGTGCCCAATGGTGGCATTATCTTCCCCAATCCCAATGCACCAACTGGCCGCTTATTATCTCTCGACAGCATTGCTTCACTGCTGCGGCGTAACCCTGACTCCGTCGTCTGTGTGGATGAAGCCTATATTGATTTTGGTGGCGACAGTGCCATTAGCCTGGTTAAAGGGTTTGATAATTTGTTAGTGATTCAAACATTGTCGAAGTCGCGGTCATTAGCGGGCTTGAGGCTAGGTTTTGCCATTGGTCATCCGGCGCTTATCGAAGCTCTCGAGCGTATTAAGAATAGCTTTAACTCCTACCCGGTGAGTCGTCTCGCTATTGCAGGGGGCGTTGCCGCCTTTGCCGATGAAGACTATTTCCAACAGACCTGCGAAGCCGTGATTGCTAGCCGTGAAACGTTGGTTGAGGCCCTCGAGCAGTTGGGTTTTGACGTTATTCCCTCCGCTGCAAACTTTGCGCTGGCACGCCACCCTGACTACAGCGGTGAATTTCTAATGTCAGCCTTGCGAGCGCGCAATATTATCGTGCGCCATTTTGGTACGGCACGAATCGAGCAGTTTTTGCGTATTACTATCGGTACACCACAACAAATAACTTTGCTGCTCACGGCATTGGCAGAGATTATTCGCTGAAGCTGGTGAGGCAGGCTGTTGCGACTTCTTAACTCTCTGGACGAATCCCCGCGATTGCTTTAATCGTCAGCCTGATGTTCTGGCGAATAATACGCAGCTCAATGGGGTCGCCCGGTGATAAGTCAGCGATTAAATTGATTTCACTGGAGCCATCGCTGACTGCCTGGCCGTTGATATGGGTGATGATATCGCCGGGTTGCAGGCCGCTGTTATACGCCGGACCGTAGATGGGCACGGCGGTAATAATGAGTGCCGAAGGTGGTGAAAGTTCCAGTTGCTCGGCGATTCGGGGTGCTAGGCGCTGTACCTCGACGCCCAGCCAGCCGCGAATAACCCGGCCGTGGGTGATGATATCGTCGAGGACTTTGATCGCCATTTGCGTGGGGATTGCAAAGCCGATGCCGACAAAAGATGTCTCGTTTAATGTTGCCGAGTTGATACCGACTAGATCGCCATTGGCGTCGATTAATGCGCCACCGGAATTACCGGGGTTGATAGCAGCATCAGTTTGCAGATAATTTTCGTAGCGGTTTAAACTCAGGCCGCTGCGCCCGGTAGCGCTGATTATGCCTAGAGAAACTGACTGGCCGATGCCAAAGGGGTTGCCGATAGCCAGTACAACGTCGCCGACTTCAGCCCTGGTTCGGTTGTTCTGGTGGGTGCGAGGAATGGCGTTGAGCTGGCCTAGATCAATTTTCAGAACCGCCAGATCGGAGTCCTTGTCTGTGCCGACAATACGAGCTCGGGCCTCGCGGCCATCGTAAAGCAGGGCGACGATTTCTTCTGCGTCGGCGACTACGTGATTGTTGGTGAGGATGAAGCCGCGCTCATCAACAATCACACCTGAACCGAGAGAAGATTCCATGCGTTGTCTTTGCGGCATGTCACTACCGCCGATAAAACGTTGGAAAACGGGGTCGTTAGCCAAGGGGTGGCTGAAGCGTGTGCGAGTGTAAATATTGACCACCGAGGGTGCGGCCCTACGCACGGCAGAGGCATAGGAGCTCACCGGGTTTGTTGTCGTTGGTGCCGCGGTGGTTTGCGAAACTCGGTTTGGTGTTACAGAGGGGGAGTCGTTGATAAATGGCGGAAATAGAATAATGACGATAGCCGCAATGAAAAGGCCAAGCAGGACTGGCCAGCCGAAATATCGTAATAGTCGCAAGGTCTAAGATCCACTGATTGTTTCTCAATTGTTGATGGTATTATGGCACATCTCGTAACGACCCTGCCCGTGATCCCCGAAAGTCGGTGAACAACAGTTTCCAGGCTAGGTTGGGTTGTACGGCGCGTATAAATGCAGTTATTCGTTTTAAATGGAGTATATCTATGAGTGGTCTTGTTAAACCCCACGGCAGTGATGTCTTGCTACCGCTGTTGTTAGAAGGTGAGGCGCTGGCAACGGCGAAGGCGCGGGCGCTAACCTTGCCGAAAGTGATACTGGCTTCGCGCGAAGTGGGCGATCTGATAATGCTAGGCATTGGCGGCTTTACACCACTCGATGGCTTTATGGGCCAGGCCGACTGGCAGGGCGTTTGCGATAATATGCACATGGCCAACGGTTTGTTTTGGCCTATCCCCATCACTTTGTCCGTTGATCAGGCTCAGGCTGATGAGTTGGCCGTGGGCGCTGAAGTTGCCTTGGTCGACGGTGAAACCGATGAGTTGATGGGTGTGCTGACCATCTCTGAAAAATACAGTATTGATAAAGCCCATGAGTGCCAGCAAGTGTTTACCACCACTGACCCTGCCCATCCTGGTGTGGCGATGGTGATGAATCAGGGTGATGTGAACTTGGCGGGCAAGGTTGAGGTTTTCTCTCAGGGCGACTTCCCGAGTAAATATGACGGGGTGTATATGACGCCGACACAAACTCGCGAATTATTTGCAGCTAAAGGCTGGTCGACCATCGCCGCCTTCCAAACGCGCAATCCGATGCACCGCTCCCACGAATACCTAGCAAAAATTGCCATTGAAATCTGCGATGGCGTGATGGTGCACTCACTACTGGGTAAGTTGAAACCAGGAGATATTCCCGCTGAAGTGCGCCAGGAAGCGATCGGCACCTTGATCGATGAATACTTTGTTGACAATACCGTTGTGCAGTCAGGTTACCCTTTGGATATGCGCTATGCGGGCCCACGTGAGGCTTTGCTGCACGCCTTGTTCCGCCAAAACTATGGCTGTACTCACTTGATTGTCGGTCGTGATCACGCCGGAGTTGGCGACTATTACGGCCCCTTTGACGCCCACCATATTTTTGACGACATTCCTAAAGATGCGATGGAAACTGTGCCGTTAAAAATTGATTGGACTTTCTGGTGTAATCGCTGCGAGACAATGGCGTCGATGCGTACTTGCCCTCATGGTGCCGATGATCGCGTACTCGTGTCGGGTACTAAATTGCGTAAGGCTTTGTCTGAAGGTGGGGAAGTGGAAGAAAATTTCTCTCGCCCCGAAGTGCTGGATGTTTTGCGCAGGTACTACGCGAGCTTGAGCGATGAGGACAATGTAGAGGTGAAGCTCTCGGGCCACTCTGCTGCTTAGTTTTGATTTGCAGCTAACATACACATAAAAAAGCCGGGGTGAGCCCGGCTTTTTTATGTGTGGCCCGAGTTGAAATTATAGGACCTTGGTCGTTGGATCCTCTTCGTCACTGTTGTCAGTTTCTGTTGTCGACTCGTTTGCGGTACTGGTCTTGGCCGTCTCCAAGCCGTAGCTTTCGTTCAGCACGCCGTTAATGTCGGGCGTGTAGTCTTTAGGGGGGTTCGCGCTGTCTATAGTATTGTCACCAGTGGTGTGGATAATACCCAGATTGCCGGAGCCGGCCTCAACTAGTTTATGGCTAACTTCTGGGTTGGTCAGTGTCATGGCGCTATCCGCGAGGTGTTGGTGTACCTCTTTATAGCTATGGGTCAGATTATTGACTAATTCGGAGGTGGTTATGAAATGTTCAGTGACCTTGTGTTGATAGGTTTTTAGTTCATTATCTTTTTTGCGTAGCTCTTCGGTGAGTGTTTGGCGCTGTTTGGTAGCGCCAGAGAGAGTACGACCGATGAAAATGCCGATGACGAGACCGATGGCGAGGCCAGCCAATGCGGTGATAGTGGGGTCTGTGGGCACGCTGGTACTTCCTTAAATGAATTTAGACGGGATGGGATTCTATCTCGAACAGCTCCTGGGTTGAATAGCTGGGCGATGAATATTTATGGTTGGCCAGTTGGCGGGAGTGGATGGCCGCTGTTTGATAAAGTGGATAAAGGCTGGATTGAAAGTGATGAGTAAAGAAAAACGAGTGACCATAGCCGGTGCTGCTGGCCAAATTGAAGCATTGCAAGGGGAGGGACGGGCTGGCGGTCCTTTTTATGGAAGTGATTATGTGGCAATAGTTTGTCACCCCCATCCGCTTCACGGTGGCACTATGGACAATAAAGTGGTGTCGACCTTGGTGAGAATTTATCGTGACCTGGGTATTGCGACATTGCGATTTAACTTTCGTGGCGTGGGTGCCAGCGAGGGTGAGCACGATGAGGGGCGTGGTGAGATGGATGATCTTTGTCGTGTCAGTCAGTGGTTGCTGGCCCAGTACCCCAAGAGCCAGCTATTGTTGGCAGGTTTTTCCTTTGGTTCGGCCGTTGTCGCTGCTGCCAGTGAGCATATACCGGTGGCACAGATGATTTTAATTGCACCACCCGTGGCGCGGTACAGTTATGCGCCTCGTGGTGTTTTTACTTGCCCGGTAACATTGGTACTTGGCGGTCAGGATGAATTGGTGGCGACTGAGGAGGTGCTCAGCTGGCAGGAATCCCTCGATTGCTCCGTAGAAAGCATTGTTATTCCTGAGGCGAGCCACTTTTTTCATGGGCAGTTGAATAGCTTGCGTGAAAAGCTTAGTGGGCAATTGAGTGCTTTCTTAACATTGGTGTAGATGCGTACATCACTTGCGTGCGTCACTTGGCACGAGTAGAGTGGCCGCGCTCGGCATATACGCCTTTTCCAGTCACCCTAACTAGAGTCAGCGGTTAATCGATGGTCCCTTCGCCCCTACAACGCTATGAAAAAGATTTACTGAAGGAGGGTTTTGTTGACGATGCAGCGCAGCGAATCGCCGTCGAAAAACTCCAGTCTGTCTACGAGCAGCTAATTGCTGTTGAATTGCCAAAAGTTGGCTTGCTGGATCGTCTGAGAGGTCGCCAGCTACGTCAATCCCCCATTAAAGGTTTGTATTTTTGGGGGGGTGTGGGTAGAGGTAAGACCTACTTGATGGACAATTTTTATGAAAGCCTACCCTTTGAAGAAAAAATACGGGTCCACTTTCATCGTTTTATGCGCCGTGTGCATCGTGATCTAGTGAAATACGGTGGCGTGAAAAACCCGCTGGAAAAAGTGGCGGCAGGCATTGCCAGAGATGCGCGGGTGATATGTTTTGATGAGTTTTTTGTTTCTGATATTACCGATGCGATGATATTAGGCGGTCTAATGGAGCTGCTTTTTGCGGAGGGTGTCACGTTAGTTGCAACGTCTAATATCGTACCTGATAACCTTTACTTAAATGGTCTGCAGCGTCAGCGATTTTTGCCGGCCATTGCCTTGGTTAAACGGCACTGTGAAGTGGTTAATGTCGATAGTGGAACCGATTACCGGTTGCGAGCTTTGGAGCAGGCTGAACTCTATCATTCGCCGTTGGATGAACAGGCAGAGGTCTCACTACACCGAACCTTTGACAGTCTGGTGCCGGCACGGGATGAAGTGCGTGAAGCGGTTGCGCTAGAAGTAGAGGGGCGGGATATCCTCTGTCGCTTTGTCGGCGAGGATGTGGTCTGGTTTGATTTTATGGCATTGTGCGATGGGCCACGCAGTCAGAATGACTATATTGAACTGGCGCGGGAGTTCCATGCTGTGCTGATTAGCGATGTGCCACAACTAGGGCGCGACAGTGAAGATCAGGCGCGACGCTTTATTAGTCTGGTAGATGAATTTTACGATCGCAATGTGAAATTGGCTATGTCCGTGGCGGTACCCCTCGAGGCTTTATACGGTGGCGGCAATTTGGCCTTTGAATTTGAGCGCACGTTGAGCCGATTATTGGAAATGCAATCTCACGATTATCTGGCCCGAGCCCATCAACCCTAAGTGTGACTAAGTTTAATAGGGGTTTCGCTGCGAAACAGATAATCTCTGCTTGAACTTCTTCTCTGGCATCGGTAGAATTCGCGCTCTTTTCTGGGAGCCACCTGATTTCAGGTAACGATTCAATGAAGACATTTAGCGCCAAACCCGAAACAGTTCAGCACGATTGGTATGTCGTCGACGCCGCAGACAAAACACTGGGCCGACTGGCTAGTGACATTGCGATGCGCCTGCGTGGTAAACACAAACCTGAATATACCCCTCATGTTGATACTGGCGATTACATCGTCGTGGTCAATGCCGAAAAGGTACGTGTTACGGGTAAAAAAGCCACTGACAAAAAATACTACCACCACACCGGTTTTCCTGGTGGCATTAAGTCAATTAGCTTCGAAAAATTGATCGATAAGGCACCTGAGCGTGCCCTTGAGAAAGCGGTGAAGGGTATGTTGCCCAAGGGCCCGCTGGGTCGGGCGATGTATAACAAGCTGAAGGTATATGCTGGGGATGCACATCCCCATGCAGCACAACAACCGCAAGCACTCAATATTTAACGGGACGCATGACAATGGCTGAAACATATTACGGTACAGGCCGGCGTAAAACGTCGGCGGCTCGAGTTTTTATCACTAGTGGTAGTGGTAATGTCACAGTAAATGATCGCACCTTGGAGCAGTATTTTGGTCGCGAAGTGGCTCGTATGATCGTGCGCCAGCCCCTCGAGTTGGTTGAGGCAGTCGATAAATTCGACTTGAAAATCACAGTTAGCGGTGGTGGTAGCTTTGGTCAGGCTGGAGCAATTCGCCACGGCTTATCTCGTGCGCTGCTCGCATACGACGAAACGCTGCGTACACCCTTGCGCCAGGCTGGGTTTTTGACCCGGGATGCGAGAGCGGTAGAGCGTAAGAAAGTGGGTCTACATAAAGCTCGTAAGCGCCCGCAGTTCTCGAAACGTTAATTGCAGATTATTTTGTGAAAAAACCCGACTTTATGTTGGGTTTTTTTGTTTTAAAACATGGGGTTATCTTTATAAAGCGCGCTCCCGGCTTGTAAACCCCTATGCTTTTCATTACTATTACCCGCCATTTTTGCCTGTGCGCGGGTACAGGTTTCATTAGCTGCAATGAATGCGGCCAATCTTTATTATTCTGCCTTTTAAGGGGAGCTCATATGAGCAATGAGGGTGTCAATCAGGGGCGTCGTCGCTTTTTGACTGCAACTACCTGTGCTGTTGGTGCAGTGGGAGCGGCGGGAGCTGCGGTGCCATTTGTCGGTTCTTGGTTTCCAAGCGCGAAAGCAAAAGCAGCGGGTGCTCCGGTGCGAATCAATATTAGTAGAATTGAACCAGGCCAAATGGTCGTTGAAGAATGGCGCGGACAGCCTGTCTATATTATCCGCCGCACTCAGCAAGCTCTCGACTCTTTAGCTAAATTGACCGACAAGCTTCGCGACCCAAAATCGGAAAGCTCGGAACAGCCGGCATATGTCGATCCGGTCAATAGAGCCTCGAATCCTGAATACCTGATTATGGTAGGTTTATGCACTCATTTAGGCTGTGCTCCGATGTACCGCCCAGATGTTGGCGCTACCGATCTTGGCGGTGACGAATGGTTAGGGGGGTTTTTCTGCCCCTGCCATGGCTCTAAATTTGATCTCGCTGGCCGTGTCTATCAGGGCGTACCTGCCCCCCTCAACCTTAAAGTGCCGCCCCATAATTATGAAAATAAAAATGTCGTGGTGATTGGTGTTGACGAGGAGAGCGCATAATGAAACTGATCTCATTTTTGTGGAACTGGCTGGATGAGCGTTTGCCGGTGCAGCGCGCCTGGAACACCCATATGGGTAAGTACTACGCACCGAAGAACTTTAATTTTTGGTACTTTTTTGGCGTACTTTCTCTTTTGGTCCTCGTTAATCAGTTGCTTACAGGCATTTGGTTGACGATGAGTTTTGAGCCCTCGTCTGATGGTGCTTTTGCCTCAGTTGAATACATTATGCGCGATGTCGATTATGGCTGGATTCTGCGCTATATGCATTCCACCGGTGCTTCTGCCTTCTTTGTCGTTGTCTACCTGCATATGTTTCGTGGCTTGCTCTACGGCTCCTATAAAGCGCCACGCGAGCTGGTGTGGTTGTTTGGGATGGCGATCTATCTAGCCCTAATGGCCGAGGCTTTCCTTGGTTATGTTCTACCTTGGGGACAAATGTCCTACTGGGGAGCACAGGTAATTATCTCCCTGTTTGGAGCGATTCCCTACGTTGGTGATGCAATCGTTGAATGGGTGCGTGGTGATTACTTGATTTCTGGCATCACGCTCAACCGTTTCTTTGCTCTGCATGTAGTCGCAGTGCCCATCGTATTGCTCGGTCTGGTGGTCTTACACCTCCTAGCATTGCATGAAGTGGGTTCTAACAACCCCGATGGTGTTGAAATTAAAAAGAATAAAGATGAGAACGGGATACCCCTAGACGGAATTCCTTTTCACCCCTACTACACCGTGCACGATCTAGTTCCGATCGTAGTGTTCCTCTTTATTTTCTGCTTTATCTTGTTCTTTATGCCAGAAATGGGCGGCTATTTTATTGAGCATGCCAATTTCGAAATCGCGAATGGACTGAAAACCCCTGAGCATATTGCTCCGGTCTGGTACTTCACTCCTTTCTATTCGATGCTACGTGCAGTGCCCGATAAGTTTATGGGCTTTTTGGTAATGGCTGCTGCGGTCGCTATTCTCTTTGTTCTGCCTTGGTTAGATCGCAGTCCGGTTAAATCGATTCGCTATAAAGGTAATATTAGCCGTGTTGCAGTGGTTTTATTCGCGGTGGTCTTTATTATCCTTGGCGTTTTGGGAATGAAAGCACCGACCCCTGCTCGCACCGCATTGGCACAAGTATGTACCGTTATGTACTTCCTCTACTTTTTGGCGATGCCGATTTGGACTGTGTTAGAAAAAACCAAACCAGAACCTCTTAGAGTCACAATGGATGGTGGGATGGGGCTCTGGCGGTCACTGGGAGTACTGCTGATCGTTATCGGTTTGGTGATCGTGCCGCTCAAGGCGGTGGGGGCCTCGTCAAACTTCGATTGTGGCACCATCCAATGTGACGAGTTTGAGGCTGACTCTGAGAACAAGGCGTCGTTGCAAAAGGGTGCTCAACTTTTTGTCAACTACTGTATGGGCTGTCACTCTGCCAAATACCAACGTTGGGAGCGTGCTGCAAACGACATGGGTGTTCCCGATGGTATGATGATGGAGAACCTGATTTTTACCGATCAGAAAATCGGTGGTTTGATGGGGATTTCTATGCCAGAACAATCAGCTAAAGCTTGGTTTGGTGCTGCCCCGCCCGATTTAACTCTGGTCACTCGGGCGCGATCTGGAAAGTGGGTCTACACGTATTTACGCAATTTTTACGCAGACAGCAGCCGTCCAGTTGGTATTAATAACAAAGTATTTAAAGACGTTGGTATGCCGCACGCGCTCATGGATTTGCAAGGTCTACAAGGCTGTGCTCCTGGCCCCGTGCTGGCCCATAACGGCGGTATTAAAGTTGATCCACTGACCAGTGAGCCATTGCTTGAGGACCCTTGTGGCTCCTATGAGTTAATCAGTGAAGGCACTCTGTCTCCAGAAGAGTTCGACGACGCAGTATACGACCTCGTCAACTTTATGGCTTATATGGCTAACCCAGTAGAGGCTGAAAGCAAGCGGATCGGTGTTTATGTGCTTTTATTTCTCGCCTTTTTGTTAATCTGGGTATGGCTACTAAACCGTGAGTATTGGAAGGACGTCCATTAAAAAGGTCGCCGTTTAAGCAGGTTTTTTTTATCCTCTGAGGTTTATGTAATGGGTGTTGTTTCAAAACGAACGTCAATGACATTTTTTTCTGATCCGGCTAGTCACTATTGCCATAGAATAAGAATAGTCCTTGCCGAAAAGGGCGTGACTGTCGACATCGAAGAAGTCGATCCCGTTGCTATTCCGGAAGAATTAGCCGAGCTCAATCCTTACGGTTCACTACCGACTCTCGTCGATCGAGATTTATCTCTATACGAATCGAAAGTGATGATGGAATACCTTGATGAGCGCTTCCCCCATCCACCCCTGCTACCGGTCTACCCTGTGGCTAGAGCACTAAGTCGCCAATATATGCATCGTATTGAGAAAGACTGGTGTGAAAAGGTCGATGTGATTCTTGCAAATAAAGACAGTAAGGTAGTAGACCGGGCTCGCAAAGAGTTACGTGATAGTTTGTTAGGTATTGCGCCTATTTTTACCGATAAACCCTTCTTTATGTACGAAGAGTTTACCTTGGTTGACTGTTGCCTTGCGCCACTGCTGTGGCGGCTTGAAAGCTTGGGTATCGATATGCCAAATAGCCGGCAAGCTAAACCGCTGCATGACTACATGCGACGTTTGTTCGAGCGCCCAGCATTTTTGTCCAGCTTGACTGAGCCTGAGCGAGACATGAATAGCTAATAGAACCAATTGGGTTTCTGGCTAAGGATCGTAGGTAAAACGCATGGCAATGACATCCAATAAGCCCTATCTGGTGAGAGCTTTTTACGACTGGATAGTAGATAACGACTGCACCCCACACGTGGTAGTTAATGCCATGGGGAGGGGCGTAGAGGTGCCTCAAGTTTATGTGAGCGATGGACAGATTGTTCTTAACCTAGCCCCACGTGCGGTAACCGCCTTCCACCTTGATAACGAAGCCATTAGTTTTAATACGCGGTTTGGTGGCGTGCCAACTGATATTTATGTGCCTATCGAGGCCGTTATCGGCATTTATGCCCGTGAGAATGGCGAAGGTATGGCTTTTGAGTCGTCGCGACCAATTGCGAGTGAGTTGCAAGCTATTGATGATGGACCTGACGACGAACCACCGACGGGATCTGGTCCCTCGGGGGGAAAGCGGCCAGGATCTAAACCTGGTGGGGCAAACTCGGCTGGCCCCACACTCAGAGTCGTCAAATGATTCTGGTTAATATCTAGCTGCCTGAGTAGGCTAAACCGATAGAGAGGAATTGATAATGAACGATCCAATCGTGATTTGCGGATATGCACGTACGCCTATGGGCGGCATGATGGGTGTATTGGCTGATGTCCCATCACCACAACTGGGTGCAACGGCAATCGCTGCTGCTATGGAGCGTGCCGGTGTTGATAATAGCGATGTTGATGAAGCGTTGATTGGCTGTGTTCTACCCGCAGGTGTGGGTCAATCACCTGCGCGCCAGGCGGCACTGGGTGCAGGTCTGCCTATTAGCACGGGTACTACAACTGTTAATAAAATGTGTGGTTCAGGTATGAAAACCGTGATGATGGCCTGTGACACCCTGCTTGCAGGTCAAGCTAATGTCGTCGTTGCCGGCGGTATGGAAAATATGAGCAGTGCGCCGTACGTGTTAAAAAAAGCGCGTGGTGGTTATCGACTCGGCCATGGTGAATTGCTCGATCATATGTATGTCGATGGCTTGCAAGATGCCTATACGGGTGGCCTGATGGGCGTTTTTGCTGAAAGCTGTGCCGGTAAATATACTTTTACTCGCGAAGATCAGGATGCCTACGCTATTGAGTCTCTACGCCGCGCTAACGCGGCAATTGAAGGCAGCAAGTTCAGTCGCGAGATTGCACCGGTTACCATTAAAACTCGCAAAGGCGAAACATTGGTCGATACCGATGAGCAGCCTGGCAATGCTCGCCCCGATAAAATTCCCAACCTGAAACCTGCGTTTAAGAAAGACGGTTCTGTAACAGCCGCCAACGCAAGCTCAATATCTGATGGGGCTGCGGCGTTGGTGTTGATGCGTCAGAGTGAAGCTGAAAAGCGCGGCCTTAAGCCCGTTGCAGCTATTCGCGGTTACACACAGTTTGCTCAGGAACCTGAGTGGTTCACGACTGCCCCTGTGGGCGCCATGAACAAGCTCTTTGCGCGCACTGGTTGGTCTGCTGCAGATGTGGATCTATTTGAAGTCAACGAAGCTTTTGCCGTGGTCGCCATGGCGGCGATGAAAGAACTGGATATTTCCCACGACAAAATTAACGTTCACGGTGGCGCTTGTGCCCTGGGGCATCCCCTAGGTGCCAGTGGGGCTCGTATTATTGTCACCTTGCTCTCAGCTCTTGAGACCTACGGAAAATCTAAAGGCGTCGCTAGTCTTTGTATTGGTGGTGGCGAAGCAACCGCTGTAGCTGTTGAGCTTCTCTAGGCATTACGCTCATCAGGTTGAAAAAAGCCCCGCACCGTCGGGGCTTTTTTTGTTGTCAGTATTTAGTTGACGATAAAGCCTTTATTCACGGGTCGGATGTTTTACCGAGTCCCTCCCAACGTTGTACTAGGTTGGGGGCATCAATGCCGAGTGAATCAAGCGTGCGGCCAACCGTTTGATTGACGATATCCTCAATATTCGCTGGGTGCTGATAAAAGGAGGGTACTGGTGGGGAGATAATGCCACCCATCTCGGTCACCGTTGCCATATTACGTAAATGTACGAGGTGGAGGGGTGTTTCGCGTGGTAATAGAACCAGAGTCCTGCGTTCTTTAAGAGTCACAGCCGCTGCGCGGGATATTAGGTTGCTGTCCAATCCATGTGCAATAGAGCCGAGGGTGTTCATCGAGCAGGGCGCAACGACCATTGAGTGAACGGGAAAGGAGCCACTGGCGATACTGGCGCCAAAATCTTTGTGTCGGTGGCACACGTCGGCTAATACTGAAATTGCTTTTTTGTCGAAACCTGTTTCATGTTCTGCGGTGATGACGCCGGCGGGTGATAACACCAGGTGGCTTTCTACCTCTGGCAGCTCTGCCAGCACTTGGAGCAGGCGAATACCATAAATACAACCGGTGGCACCGGTAATGGCAACAATGACGCGTTTGAGCATAAAATCTCCGATGACAGTCCTTACTTAGGGGTATTGTAGTCGCTTGGATTATTATTTGGGGTTGTCAGTTGGATTGTTTTTTAATAAAGCCTGTGCGCAAGCGGGTGAATTACTTATAGGAAGAGGCTTGTTTAGTAACTGATCTAAACCGCGAACAATAAAAAAGGGGTAAGCTTTTCAGCTTACCCCTTTTTTGCTTAATGCTTTGAACGGTTAATTAAAGCGTTAAGCAGATAGCCTTCCTCTACATAAAGTAGAATTTAGATGGCTACAATATTCTCTGCTTGAGGACCTTTTTGGCCTTGAGTAACGGTGAACTCAACTTTTTGGCCTTCTATCAGTGTCTTAAAGCCTGAACCAGAAATCGCACTGAAGTGAGCAAAAACGTCGGGGCCAGATTCTTGCTCGATAAAGCCAAAACCTTTTGCTTCATTGAACCATTTAACAGTACCGGTAGTAGTAGACATAATTATTTCCTAATCATTCGAGAGTAATTAAAGCCTTGTAGCAAGGCCGTTTTGCTGGAAGTGTTGCTATTACTTATGAAAAACAGGACGAGTGTACTACTGAGGAACATCGAAATGGTGTGCATAAATATAGGACGTACTTTCAAGCTGTAAAGATTATATACCGCTTTATAGTCGAGTCAATGGTTAAACCTCGATAAAACTAGCTTATTTGTACGTTTCGAGCGCGATCAGTGTGAGGCTTGAGTCTGAGTTATTTGTTACGCTGGTTGCAATGTGAAAAAAGGCGTCCGGCATTGTATTTGGGTTCAATTGGAGAGCATCGCGAGAGTCGTCGCAAGCTTATTCGGAGTAGAAGAATGCTGATATCGATAAGCAGTGACAGAATGAAACCACCTGCAAGCCCGCTGATCATTGCCGAAGGGTTTAAGATTATGCTGTAGGTGTAGCTGCTCCAAACCTCACTTTTAATGTCTGCCAGCGGCGTTAAAAGCACGTGAGTGTAAGCACTGTAGGGGCTTGCTGTGTAATTGTTCCATGCCCGAACCAGCACTTGGTTTCTGTGATAAATGGCCTTAATGCTCTTACCGCCGTCCTGAATAATGGTATCTTTACTTGCTTGGTAGTGTGCGATGAGCTGTTCAAGGTCGCCCTGAAAGTAGTGCAAGGCATCTTTCTCGAACTCCTTGAGAGACACTGCTGATTCAATTAGGTGTGCTTCAAGACTTTTCCCGTATTGATCGATAAAGGTGGGAAGCTGTACACCAATGAGTAGTCCGCTAGTGAAAAAGAGTAATCGGAGATAGTCTGAAATTGGGCGCATGGATTCTCTTGGTACTTAGCACCTAGTAGAATAGAGATTAGACGTGTTTTTCTCTAAAGTGTCCAATCAACGGATGGCGTATTGTAAACAATAGCGGCGTTTTATGGGGTTGGGATACACGCTTTTTGAGTATGCTGCTTGACTGCGTGCTTATTTGCGGGGGGCAAGATAAAAGAATGGTGGGCCCTCCCAGACTTGAACTGGGGACCTGCCGATTATGAGTCGGATGCTCTAACCAACTGAGCTAAGGGCCCTTCTTAAGTTGTACTTTAGTGCTTCGATAGACCGGTGGTATCCTGATGCTGCTCTTTCAACATGTCTATTGTGTTAAAAAGAGCAGCATTATAAAAGGCTTTGTGGCTATCTGCTAGATAAGATCAGTTGCCTACAGCAATTTATTCGTCAAGAAAACTTCGCATGTGGTCAGAGCGGGTAGGGTGGCGCAGTTTGCGCAGAGCTTTGGCTTCGATTTGTCGAATGCGTTCGCGGGTCACATCAAATTGTTTGCCAACTTCTTCCAAGGTGTGGTCGGTATTCATGTCGATACCAAAGCGCATACGCAGCACTTTAGCTTCGCGGGCGGTGAGGCCGTTGAGTACTTCACGTGTCGCCTCGGTGAGGCTTTCGGCAGTGGCTGAGTGAATTGGTGAGTCGACATTGACGTCTTCAATAAAGTCGCCGAGATGAGAGTCTTCATCGTCGCCAATGGGCGTTTCGAGGGAGATAGGTTCTTTGGCAATTTTTAGAACTTTGCGAATTTTGTCTTCGGGCAGCTCCATGCGTTCACCGAGCTCCTCGGGTGTTGGTTCGCGCCCCATTTCCTGCAGCATTTGTCGAGAGACACGATTTAATTTGTTAATCGTTTCAATCATGTGCACCGGAATACGAATAGTGCGCGCCTGATCGGCTATGGAGCGTGTTATCGCCTGTCTAATCCACCAGGTTGCGTAGGTCGAAAACTTGTAACCGCGTCGGTATTCAAACTTGTCTACCGCTTTCATCAGGCCGATATTGCCCTCTTGGATCAAGTCGAGGAATTGCAGGCCGCGATTAGTATATTTTTTTGCGATAGAAATTACTAGGCGCAAGTTGGCCTCGACCATTTCTTTCTTGGCGCGTCGCGCTTTGGCCTCGCCGATGGACATGCGGCGGTTGATATCTTTAATTTGAGTGATACTCAGACCGGATGCTTCTTCAATACTTGCTAGCTTGCTCTGCACGCGAATGATGTCGTCCAGCAAGTTTTTAATGGCTGGGGCGTAAGCTTGTTTGCGTCGTGAAAGGTTTAAGGCCCACTTGTCATTGGTTTCATTGCCGGGAAAGCTTTCAACGAATTCTTTGCGGGGCATTTTGGCTTCGCGAATGCACAATCTCATAATGCTGCGCTCGTGCTTTCTTACTTCGTGAAGAGCCATGCGAACCCGAGCAACTAAGGGATCGTATTGTTTGGGTATCAGTTTTAGATACTTGAATAACTCCCCCAGTTCGGCTAGGTTCTTCTCAGCGCTTTCGGCATTGCGCCCATAGCGAGCGATTGAGCGTTTGGTTTTTTCATTTTGCTTTTGAATGGCGCCAAAGCGTTGGGCAGCTTCTTCTGGGCAGAGTCCGCCCTCGTGTTGCTCTTCCTCTTCTTCCTCCTCTTTTTCACCGGCCAGTATAGCGGCGGCGTCCTTCTTACTCTGTTCTAGAGCTGAAGGTACATGTTCAACAGGATTGAGGTAGCCGGCAATAATTTCGACCAGGCGGCGTTCGCCTTTCTGTACCAGCTCGTATTGAGCGACGATGTCATCGACTGTTTCGGGCCACTCAGACATGGCGCACATTACATCGCGTATGCCTTCTTCGATGCGCTTGGCGATCTCAATTTCGCCTTCGCGAGTCAGTAGCTCCACGGTGCCCATTTCACGCATATACATGCGTACGGGGTCGGTGGTGCGGTGTTTTTCGGTTTCGACGGCGGCCAGTGCAGCTGCGGCTTCAGCGGCGGCAATCTCGTCAGCGCTATTGTTGCCTTCGTCGTTAATCAGAAGAGTATCGGCGTCGGGGGCAGTTTCGAAGACGTTGATACCCATGTCGTTGATCATTTGAATAATGTCTTCAACCTGATCGGGGTCAGAAATATCCTCGGGGAGGTGGTCGTTAACCTCTGCATAGGTTAAGTAGCCCTGTTCGCGGCCCTTGGCAATCAGTTCTTTGATGCGTGACTGTTGTTGGCTGACGTCGCTCATAGAGTATCCATGGTTGATTAATGGCTGAAAACAAACGCGAAATTATAGCGTATAAATGGGGTTCTGTCTCGTTATTACAAGCCCCGTATGCAGACTATCGGTTTGTTTCATCTTTGCGCTCAAGTAATTGTTTTATCTTGTTAATTAAATCGGGGCTACGCTCTGTGGTGGTCAGCTCGAGCCAGATTGCAAATGCGGTATTACGATCGTGGTCATTAAGTTGATTCTTGGTGCTTAAGTACGCGATGCGTTGCTCAATGCTTTGGTTGCTTACAGCTGTGAGCAGCAGTGAGTCGATAATGTCTTGGGCCTGCTTTACATAACTTTCGCTAGTCTGTCCGGGAATGTTGGCTAGATCGTTAGCGGCAATTCCCGTTAACCTCTCGCCTTGCTCCTGACCATGGACACCGCGCCAATAACCGAGAATATGATTAAGAGTATAGTCGGGATTTTTCTCTAGCAAAGAGAATAAGTCTTGGAGTAGTTGAATATCTTCGAGCTCAAGTTTGATTAGCTCTTCTTTGCGTTCAAGTTTTTGGGCCAGTGGGGGGTGGTGTATCAGTAGCGCAATCAGCCAGTGTAAGGGGTTTAAGTGCAGCTCCTTTTGTGCGGAGGGCGCGCGCTTTTCGGTGGATTGAGTTGTTAGCTGGGGTGCTCTATCTGGCTGCCCATAATCACTCGGTGCTAGATAGTCATTGTCTGCCGGATAGTGCTCGGTACTTTCGTAAGCACTGCTCTCATAATCTTCGTAGCTGCCGTTATTCGGTGGCGCCTCACTCCATTGTGCAGATCCATCAGGGTTTGTTGGGGTAAGCAAGCCAGTTAATATATCGGTGGTGAGGCCGGTTTTTTTTGCCAGTTGGTCGAGGAGTAGTTGTCGGAAAATGCCGGCGGGTAGTTGATTGAGCATGGGTGCGGCAAGGCTGGCAAAGCGGGCGCAGTCATCGGCTAGCGTTAAATCGAGACCCTCTTCACATAGGGTAAATAGAAAGGTCGAGAGTGGCATGGCATGGCTAATGAGATTGCGAAAACGCTCGTTGCCGATTCCCCGTACCAGGGTGTCCGGGTCCTCCCCCTCGTCGAGAAAGAGAAATTTGGCGCTACGCCCATCAGTCATGAGAGCCAGACTAGTTTCTAGTGCGCGCTTACCCGCTTGGCGTCCTGCTTGATCGCCGTCGAAGCAAAAAACTACTTCACTGGTGTAGCGGAAAAGTTTTTCAAGGTGAGCTTGCGAAATGGCAGTGCCGAGGGTGGCGACAGCATTTTCTATACCGTGCTGGGCCAGGGCGACGACATCCATATAGCCTTCAACGACCAGCAGGTTTTCCGTGCTCTGGCGGCTGCGGTTGGCTTCGTAAAGGCCGTATAGTTCCCGGCCCTTCTGAAATACGGTGGTTTCCGGGGAGTTGAGATACTTGGGTTTATCATCGCCAAGTACCCGTCCGCCAAAGGCAATTGTGCGCCCGCGAGTATCTCTTATAGGGAACATAATCCGCTCGCGAAAGCGGTCGTAGCGCTTGCTCTCCTCTTCGCGATTAACTAGCAGTCCGGAATCGGTGAGTAGGGCAATGGTTTCGTCTTCGAGTGTGTCGTTGCTCTTTATTTCGTCGTCATTGCTTTGCAGGCGATGTTCGGTGATGGCGAGCAGTAAGTTATCCCAGCCGGGAGGGGCGTAGCCAATCTCGAAGCGACCGGCGATTTCACCGCTCAGGCCTCGCTGTTTGAGATAGTTGATAGCTTGGGATGCCGTTTTATGCTGACGCAGCTGCTGTTGGTAGAAGCGTTTGGCCTGTTCGAGGATGTCGTAGAGTGCTTTGCGGCGTTTGTCTTGAGACTTGTTTTGCTGAGCTTCGCGAGGTATTTCCATACCGACCAATGCGCCGAGGCTTTCCACCGCCTGTGGGAAGTCAACATGGTCGTAGTCCATGACAAAGCCGATCGCATTGCCCCCGGCGCCACAGCCAAAGCAGTAGTAAAATTGTTTCTCGGGGTTAACCGAAAAAGAAGGGGTCTTTTCGTCGTGAAAGGGGCAGCGGGCAGAGTGGTTTTTACCGGTTTTTCTTAGTTCAAGGCGCGCGCCGATAACATCGACGATATCTACTCGATCGAGCAGGTCGTCGATAAAACGCTGTGGGATTAATCCGGCCATTGGGCTTTAATTGACAAATTGAGGGGCGAGGGGTCAAAAGCCCGTCCCTGCTGTAGCGTCGTTACTGGGAGAGCCGCACTTTGATTTGCTTGCTGACAACACCCATATCGGCACGGCCCTGTATCTGGGGTTTGAGGATGCCCATAACCTTGCCCATATCGGACATCGCCTGAGCGCCGCTATTGGCAATGGCCTGATCTATCAGCACCTGCAATTGCTCCTCGGTCAGCGCAGCAGGCAAAAATTCGGCGATAACGTCCAGCTCACTTTGTTCCTGTGCAGCGAGGTCATCACGGCCGGCACCTTCGAATTGGCTCAATGAGTCGCGGCGCTGTTTGCCCATCTTATCGAGAATGGCCAGGATGCGGCTGTCGTCCAGTTCAATGCGCTCGTCGACTTCAATGCGTTTAATCTCCGCTTGAATCAGGCGAATGGTACTTAGGCGGGGTTTGTCTTTGGCGCGCATCGCAGTTTTCATTTCAGTGGTGATGCGTGTTTTTAGTGTTTCTTCGCTCATGACTATATGTCCGACTTGTAGAGGTGGCGTTTGAATAATTGAGATCTGTAAAAGTGTGGCCTTAAGGAGGCGCTTTGCTATCTTGAGCGCTGACACTCGCGGAGTAAAGGCTTGCTAAAGTATATGCAATAGCCGGAAACGAAAAAAGCGTCGACAAGCGACGCTTTTTTTCTATCTACCTTAGCTATCTGTATACGCTGCATAGCCAATTGCCTGGGTTTTTAATGCATTGACCCGATTGCGGTGCGGCTAGATATTATCCCGTGAGACGGGCAGAATAATACGGCAGAAAATTTTTGACCTGAAACAGACTGCTCTAGTACATCCGTTGCAGTTTGCGCGACTCGCGTTGGACTTTCTTCGCGTGGCGCTTAACGGCAGCTGCGGCTTTACGCTTGCGGCACCAAGTGGGTTTTTCGTAAAATTCGCGACGGCGAACTTCGGCGAGAATGCCTGCTTTTTCACAAGAGCGCTTAAAGCGGCGTAGAGCGATATCGAATGGTTCGTTTTCTTTTAGACGTACTGAAGGCATTTATCCTCTTTCCCGTTTCTTGGCTATCTGTTAACTATCTAAGTTCCTGACTTAGGCTGGTTTTCTCAGCATTAAGCCACATAAATTTGGCTGCAACCCCTGTTGGGGCCGCGTATTCTATACACTTGTCGGGCCCGGTGCAAAATTTTTTGTCTTTGGGTTATCGCCTAAGCCTATTAAGTCGGGTGGTTTTCACCGTCGTGGCACTTTATTATGCGCTCGGGCAAATTTAGCAGCCGCGTCAACAGCTGGTTTGGCGCGACTATATGAGGAGAAAAATGCGAGTACTGGGCATAGAAACATCCTGTGATGAAACCGGTGTGGCAATCTATGACAGTGAAGCCGGTCTGTTGGCCGATGCCTTGTACAGCCAGGTTGAGGTGCATGCCGACTATGGTGGTGTGGTGCCTGAGCTGGCTTCGCGGGATCACGTGCGCAAATTACTGCCGATGATTCGCCAAATTCTGGCCGATACAGCATTGCAAGCTGGCGATATCGACGGCATTGCCTATACCGCTGGCCCTGGCCTGATTGGTGCGTTAATGGTGGGTGGCTCAGTGGCTCGTTCACTGGGTTATGCTTGGGGTGTGCCGACTCTTGGCGTGCACCATATGGAGGGGCACTTACTGGCACCAATGCTTGAAGATAACCCCCCGCAATACCCCTTTATCGCCCTGCTGGTTTCTGGAGGGCACACTCAGTTGGTGAGTGTAAAGGCTATTGGTGAATACGAAATTCTTGGTGAATCCCTCGACGATGCCGCTGGTGAGGCGTTTGACAAAGCGGCAAAAATGCTCGATATGGATTACCCTGGGGGTCCCCGTATTGCTAAATTAGCAGAGAAGGGCGAGGCAGGGCGCTTTCGTTTCCCACGTCCCATGTGTGATCGCCCCGGCCTCGATTTCAGTTTTTCGGGTTTGAAAACCTTCACTTTAAATACTGTGGCTAAAGAACGTGGTGCCAATGTGCTGCCCGATGAGCAAACCCAGGCCGATATTGCCTGGGCCTTCCAAGATGCCGTGGTCGACACGCTAATGATTAAATGTCGGCGCGCGATCAAGGAGACTGGCCTTAAAACGCTGGTTATTGCCGGTGGTGTTTCTGCCAATGTCTGCCTGCGTGAGCGTCTTGAAAAGGCCCTCGCCAAGCTTGATGCCAAAGTTTTCTATGCCCGCAACGCCTTTTGCACCGACAACGGCGCGATGATCGCCTATGCCGGTTGCCAACGCCTGCTGGTGGGGCAGCGCGATGACCTGACAATTCGCGCAGTGCCGCGCTGGCCTCTCGATACCTTGCCGCCCCTGCAAAACAATAGGTCGGCGTTCGCGTCGGCTGTAGAGGAATAAGCCATGGATATTGTCTATATCCGCGATTTACAGATTGACACTATTATTGGCATTTATGACTGGGAGCGCGAAGTGCGCCAAACCATTTCTCTCGACCTAGAAATGGCTGCCGACATACGCCGAGCTGCTGAGACAGATGATATTTTGCACACGCTCAATTACAAAGCGGTCGCCAAGCGTTTAATTGCTTTTGTCGAAGAGTCCCAGTGTTTACTGGTTGAGCGGCTGGCGGAGGAGATTGCGAATATCGTGCGCGATGAATTTAATGTGCCGTGGTTGAAATTGCGCCTCAGCAAGCCGGGAGCCCTACGTGGCTCGAAAGATGTGGGCATTATTATTGAGCGAGGTAAAAAACCAGTATGACGGCTTCAGTTTCACAGCGCGTTTACCTTAGTCTCGGTAGTAATATCGATCGTCAAAAAAATATTCTCGCTTGCCTCGATGCCCTTGCCCAACACTTCGGTGAATTAATTATTTCACCTGTTTATGAAAGTGAGTCCGTAGGTTTTGCTGGCGATAGTTTCTATAATTTGGTGGTCGGAATCGACAGCGCGCTGAGCGTTGGTGAGCTTGCCGCCATCATGCGCGATATAGAAACGGCCAATAAGCGCAGTCGTGCAGGGCCAAAGTTCGGCCCGCGAACATTGGATATTGATATTCTCACTTACGGTGACGTAACCGGTGTGGTCGACGGTGTTACCCTGCCGAGGGATGAGCTCATCAAAAATGCGTTTGTACTTTTGCCTATCGTCGATATTGCCCCGCATGAAAAACATCCGGTGAGCGGTAAAGCGTATTGCGATATTGCGACAGACTTTGCCGGTAGCGAGCAAAAACTTTGGCGTATTGATTTTACTTGGCAAGGGCGTTCGATTTCTCGTCAAAATACCCGTTAAGTGTCCACGAAATGGCCCTGCAAACTGCTGGGATTCAACTCATCAACGAATGACTCGCAGCAGTTTGTTGAGTTTTGTGTTTGATCGGGGTTTAACGGTGGCTAACCGTTGATACTAATCCTGCGTTTTTGCGGTACATCATCAGGTGCCTTCGGCGCCTTGAGCTTCAAAACGCCATCGGTAAACTCGGCGCTAATATCTTCTTCGTGAATATTATTGCCGAGGGTGAAGCTACGTAAATACTTGCCGTAACGCCGCTCCTGGCGGATGATTTTACCGTTTTCTTCTTCTTTGTCTGCGCTGGAGGTTTCAGCATTAATTGATAATACGCCATCTTCTAATGTGACGTGTATATCGTCTTTTTTTACGCCGGGTAATTCGGCAGTAATTTCGTAGCAATTCTCCAGTTCTTTTATGTCGACGCGAGGTGCAAAAAAGCCGCTATCAGGAGTTTCTGAATGTTTGGCGGGTGACCAGAAATTATCAAAGACACGATCGATATCTAAAAAATTTCCTCGGGGGACGGGTGTCATGGCAAATTCTCCAATCTGTTAATTTCTATATGCTGTGTAATTAACAATGGGATTTATCGCCAAGTTTTCAAGCTTGTTTAATCTCTGCGAGTGCTTTGTTGATCTGCGTCAAGTTTTTTAAATGAGATGTTTTCCACCGTCAACGGCAATAGTTTGCCCTGTTATATAGCTGGCGTCGCTAATAAAAAAATCGGCTAATCGAGCAATATCTTCACTATTGCCCATGCGTTGTAGTGGAATGGTTTTGATCAGTGATTCTTGTGCGTCATTTTCTTGTGCGTCGTTTTCAGGCCACAGAATAACACCGGGGGCAATACCGTTAACCCTGACGTTTGGGGCGAGGTCTTTAGCCAGTGTTTTTGTCAGCATTTTATTGCCCGCTTTGGCAATGCAATAAATACTGTGATTACCTAAGGGTTGATGGGCGTGAATATCGGCGATATTGACGATACTGCCGCTGCGTTTTTTGAGCTCGCTAGCCAATGCTTGGCAAAGAAAAAATGGGCCCTTTAAATTACTGCCAATAAGGTCATCCCATTGAGTATTTGTCGCGGTAGCTAGCGGCGTGGGGTAAAAGCTCGAGGCATTATTAACCAGTGCGTCAAGTTGGCCCCAGTGGGCAATACTGGTTTCGGCGAGTTGCGCGATGCTGTCGATATCAAGCAAATTGGCCTGAAGCGTATGGGCAGAATCAGGGCGCGTGGCGTTGAGTTTTGCGCAGAGTTTTTCAGCATCGGCGGCCGAGTGTTGGTAGTGAATAATGATCCGATAGCCGCGCCCGTGCAATCGCAGGGCAGTGGCTGCGCCAATACGTCGGGCGGCACCGGTGATTAATACCACCGGAGATTGTTCAGGCATTGTCTTCTATCTTAGCTTGGTTGCGTTTATAGGTAGAGATGCACTCAAGACGTTTGTTGTCTAATGCTTCGCCAATGGCAGCACCTTTAAGGCCCGCGTTAATAAATGGTTCGCTGGTAATACCTGTTACCTTGTCGGCCAGGTTTTGCAACCATGGCGCGGAGGGATAGTCGGCAGTTTCGAAGCCGGTGCGGCCACGTGCATCGGCAATGCAGGCGAGCAGAAAGCAGGGTAGTGCCTCGGGTTGGCGGAACACGTCCAGACCTTTTAGTACTTTTAATACCGTGGCGGGGCGTAGAGTCTCAATTTTGTGGCACAGCAGGTGATAGCGGGTGACCACCACAGCCAGCTTGCGGAAGCGATTGGGTACACGCAGGCGCTGGCAAAAGGCTTCTACCAGAGGGACGCCAGCCTCTTCGTGGCCCATGTGGCGGGGCAATATATGCTCGGGGGTAATGCCTTTGCCCAGATCGTGCATCATAACGGCAAAACGCACGCGCGGATCTTGGCTCAGTTGCGTGGCTTGGTCCAGGGCCATCAGCAAATGAATGCCCGTGTCGACCTCGGGGTGAAAGTCAGCCCGCTGGGGGACACCAAAGAGTTGTTCGAGTTCGGGGAAGAGTATTTTCAGTGCGCCGCATTCGCGTAACACTTCAATATAGGTGCGGGGGGAGTCCTCCGACAGCGCTTTTAGCGTTTCGCTCCAAACTCTCTCGGGTGTTAAATATTCCAGCTCGCCGCTAGCGGTAATGGTTTTCATCAGTGCCAGTGTTTCGTCTGCCACGCTAAAGCCGAGGTGATGAAAGCGGGCGGCAAAGCGAGCGACGCGCAGTACCCGTAAAGGGTCTTCCACAAAGGCGGCGGACACATGGCGCAGTTTGCGATTGATGATGTCTTGCTGGCCACCGAAGGGGTCGAGCAATTGGCCATCGCTATTTTCGGCAATGGCATTAATGGTGAGGTCGCGGCGCGAGAGATCCTGGTCGAGGGTCACGCTCGTGTCGGTATGAAACACAAAGCCGCCATAGCCGTGGCCGTTCTTGCGCTCGGTGCGGGCGAGGGCGTATTCCTCGCCGGTGTCGGGGTGTAGGAAGACTGGGAAATCACTACCGACGGTGCGAAAGCCCAGTTGCTCTAGCGCGTCGGGTTGGGCTCCCACCACGACCCAGTCGCGATCTTTGACCGCGAGGCCAAGGAGTTTATCGCGGACTGCGCCGCCAACTAAGTAAATATCCATCAACGTACTTTAGCCGTTTTGGGCCTTGCTAGCAGCTTGGTTTTCAAATTTTTGTGGTTCGAGCAGTGCTTTCAAAAAGTGCCCGGTATGGGAGCCCTCTGCAGCGGCCACTTGCTCGGGGGTGCCCGTGGCGATAATCCGGCCGCCGCCACTGCCGCCCTCTGGCCCTAGATCAATCACCCAGTCCGCCGTTTTGACCACGTCCAGATTGTGCTCAATGACTACCACTGTGTTGCCGTGATCGCGAAAGCGGTGCAATACGGTGAGTAACTGCTGGATGTCGTGAAAGTGCAGGCCGGTGGTGGGTTCGTCGAGTATGTACAGGGTTTTACCCGTGTCGCGTTTTGATAATTCGCGGGATAGTTTCACCCGCTGAGCTTCGCCGCCCGACAGTGTCGTCGCGGCCTGTCCCAGCTTAATATAGGACAGACCGACATCGCTCAACGTTTGCAGTTTGGTGGCGATGCTGGGTACAGGGCTAAAAAATTCGAGGGCATCTTCAATGGTCATTTCCAGCACCTCGTGAATGGTCTTGCCCTTGTAGCGAATTTCCAGGGTTTCACGATTGTAGCGAGCACCTTTGCAGGTATCGCAGGTGACGTAAACATCGGGCAAAAAGTGCATTTCGACTTTTTTAACGCCGTCGCCCTGACAGGCCTCACAGCGTCCGCCTTTGACATTAAAGCTGAAGCGCCCGGCTTTATAGCCCCGTGATCTGGCCTCTTGCGTACCGGCGAACAATTCCCGCACCGGAGTGAATATACCCGTATAAGTTGCCGGATTAGAACGCGGTGTGCGGCCGATGGGGCTTTGATCAATATCGACACACTTGTCGAATTGCTCCAAGCCTTTGACGCTGGCGTGGGGTGCGGCGCTCAGGGTGGTCGCTTTGTTGAGCGCCGTCGCCGCAAGGGGGTAGAGGGTTTCGTTAATCAGCGTTGACTTACCCGAACCGGAGACCCCGGTAATGCAGGTCAGCAAGCCGACGGGAATGTCGATATCCACCGCCTGTAGATTGTTGCCGTCGACACCGCGCAAGCTGAGCTGTTTGTCGGCATTATTGGGTGTGCGCTCGGCGGGAATGGCAATCACTTTTTTGCCCGATAAATAATCCCCTGTCAGCGAGCGTTCCTCGGCGAGAATGTCCGCAACTTGACCGCAGGCGATTACCTCACCACCGTGGACGCCGGCACCGGGGCCGATATCGACCACATAGTCGGCGGCGCGTATCGCCTCTTCGTCGTGCTCGACAACAATCACGGTGTTGCCGAGATCGCGCAGGCGCACCAGCGTGCTGAGCAGGCGCGTATTGTCGCGCTGGTGCAGGCCGATGGAGGGTTCGTCGAGAATGTACATGACCCCAACCAGCCCGGCACCGATCTGGCTGGCCAGGCGTATGCGTTGGGCCTCGCCGCCGGACAGCGTGTCGGCACTGCGCTCGAGTGTCAGATAGTTGAGACCCACATCGACGAGAAAATGCAGGCGGTCGCGAATTTCCTTCAAGATTTGTTCGGCAATTTGTGCCTGTTGGCCGTCGAGTGTGAGTTGCCGATAATAGTCGGCCAAATCGCCGATTGATAAAGCGGTGACTTCGGGCAAGCTTTTATCGTCGATAAAGACATGTCGCGCCGCTTTATTTAACCGCTGGCCAGCGCACTCGGGGCAGGACTGGGTGTTTTGGAACTTGGCCAAATCCTCTCGCACGGTTTGCGACTCGGTCTCCCGGTAGCGCCGCTCCATATTGGGAATAATTCCCTCGAAGGTGTGGGTGCGTTTATAAACACTGCCCCGATCATTGACATAATTAAAGGCGATCTCTTCAGTGCCGCTGCCAAATAGCACCTTCTGCTGTTGGGCCGAACTGAGCGCCTCAAAGGGGGTGTCGATGTCAAAGCCGTAGTGGCTGGCTAGCGAGCTGAGCATATTGAAGTAAAACAGGTTGCGCCGATCCCAGCCGCGAATGGCACCCTCTGAAATGGTCGCCTCGGGATGTTGCACCACCCGGTCAACGTCGAAAAACTGCTTGATGCCCAGGCCATCACAACTCGGGCAGGCGCCGGAGGGGTTATTAAAAGAAAACACCCGGGGTTCCAGCTCATTAATACTGTAGTTGCACACTGGGCAAGCAAAGCGGGCAGAAAAAATATGATCGGGCTTGCCTGCGTTTTCTTCATCCATATAGGCCGCGAGTACCAGACCTTCCGACAGGGCGAGTGAGGTCTCGATAGACTCCGACAAGCGCAGGGCGATATCATCACGCACCTTGATGCGATCCACTACCACCTCAATCGTGTGTTTCTTGCTTTTTTCTAAATCGGGCAACTCGTCGAGTTCATAAACCCGGCCATCGACGCGGGCGCGAATAAAGCCCTGGGCACGCAATTGCTCAAACACATGCAAGTGCTCACCCTTTCGCTCGCGAATTAGCGGGGCAATAATCATCAATTTAGTGCCTTCACCCAGCCCTAAAATCTGGTCGACCATCTGGCTGACGGTTTGCGCCGCCAAGGGCTCATTGTGCTCCGGGCAGCGAGGCTCACCGGTGCGCGCGTAGAGTAAGCGCAGAT